>NZ_DASYTH010000368.1:0-37800 GCF_036002505.1 Actinophytocola sp.
TTAAGCAGCGGCTCAGCACGTGCTACCCAAGGCCGATGGTGTGCCGGTGGTGCGGGACCTCGGCGATACCTCGGTGTCCATTGTGGAGTGGGTGAGATGAAGGGGGCCTTCGTCACGCTCGGCGTGAGGGAGGCCCCCTTCATCGCACGACTGCCGAGCCACTGGAGTTCCTGGCGTCACCACGGTCCCATCAGCAACAACAACCACTCAGGTGATCTTGAAACAGCCGTGGGGAACTGACCGACCCTCGGAACAACCGTGCCCCTTGAGAGGGAACGGGCAGCGGCCAGCGCGTGGTTACTTGGGCAGCGGGCTAAACACAGTGAGCACGGGTCTCGCAGGTCTGCCCGGCGGGGGCGCTCGCCGTCAGCCGCCGCTCGACACCCCAGGCCCGAGATCGCCTGGAACGTGAAATCGCAGAACGGAGTTTCTCATGAAGCACATCTCCTTGGGTGGACTGGACGTCTCCCGGATCGGGCTGGGCGCCATGTCGATGTCCGGCTTCTACAACGTCGGGGAGGGCAGCGACGCCGAGTCAATTCCGTTCTGCTTGGCTGATGGGGTCGCCGGTTGTGGAGCAGATTTGGGCGGCGACGCGTTCCGGGTCGATGTCCCACAGTCTGCGGTCACCGGTGGCGGCAGCGAGGATGTGGCCGTTGGGGCTGAAGGCCAGGCTCCAGGTGGTTTGCCGGGAGCGGTCCAGGCTGGCGAGAGGCTGAGGGGTGGTGCGGGTCGGCGATGTTCCAGATCTGGATCTGGCCTTGTTGCCGCCGACCAGAATCGTGATGTCCGGGCTGAAGGCCAGGGATTGGATATGGCCGTCCAGACCGGTGATCTCCGCACCGATCGGCACGGGTTGGTTGCGGTGGTGAGGTCCCCGGCGGGGCCGCCGTACGTTGTCAGACACTCGTTTGGCGGCCTGCTGTCGGTTCCGCCGCGTGGTGCCGGTCAGCGTCCGCCCGGGCCAGCCAAGGTGCCGTCGGGGAGTCGGCGATAGCGGGACAGGAAGTCGTCCCACAGCTTGTAGCCAAGGTCTTTGGGCCAGAAGTGGCCGATGTCGCCGTTGACGGTCCAGCGGTACTCGGCGACGCCGTCGCGGTAGACGTCGGTGGTGTACCGGCCGTCGACCTCGACGGTGGGTGGTCCGGCGTTCTTGTTGACGGCTTTCCGCCAGAAGAGCTTGGCTGCGGCTTCGCCGGCGGTGCCGCCGGGGTAGTCGGTGGGGACCTCGTTCACGCCGCGGCACTGCCATACCGGCAGGGGTACGTCGGTGCGCACGATGGGGTTTGTGTAGCTGGTGGCGTTGAGGTGTCCGGAGTAGCAGGGCGCGATGGCGGCGAACAGGTGCGGGTACTGCACGGCGAGGCGGTTGGTGAACGCCGCGCCCTGGGAGACGCCGGTGACGATGACGCGGGTGGTGTCCACGGCGAACCGGGTGGTGACATCGGCGAGGATGCCG
Organism: Actinophytocola sp.; assembly: GCF_036002505.1. GTDB lineage: Bacteria > Actinomycetota > Actinomycetes > Mycobacteriales > Pseudonocardiaceae > DASYTH01. The sequence continues at coordinate 1,460 of NZ_DASYTH010000368.1, forward strand.
AGGGTTACGGCCACGTCGGGGTTGGCGGCGTCGATGCTGCCGCTGAAGCCGATGTTGGCTCCGGTCACCGGTTCGGCTTGGGGGTATACGACGATGAAGCCGCGCGCTTCGGCGACCTCGTGCCATCCGGTCTGCTGGGCCAGGTAGCGGCCGGATCCATTGCGGCCGTGGAAGGCCAGCACCAGGGGCAGGGTTCGGCCGTGCGTGGTCAGCTTGCGGTAGTTGCTGGGCAGGTACACCAGCCAGCGGCGGGTCTGGCCGGCGAGCGTGGCGGTGTATTCGGTGAGCCGCATCTGCTTGGCGGTCCGGAACGGCACGAGGTGTCCGTTGACGGAGTCCTGGTCGGTGAAGCGCAGGGTGGGGCGGAACATGTCGCGCCAGATCGCGCGGGCCACGCTGATGCCGCCGAGGGTGAACGGGTCGCGCAGGTGGGAGACGCGGACCTGGGCCAAGGGGTTGGTGGGGTTGCGGTAGACGGTGGTGTCGAAGTCGCGTCCGCCATCGTGCCGGGCTCGGGTGCCGACGCCGTTGGCGCGCTTCCAGTATTCGACCTGCCGGTGCTCGTCGGCGGTGGGCTGGCGGCCGGTGATGAACGTCCAGCTCGCCATCGTGGTGGTCCGCAGCCGTGCGCTCGCGGTCTGGTAGAAGTCGGCCGGCGCGCCACCGGTGAGGCTGGCGACGGCGACGTACCGGGGTGAGTTGATCGCGGCGACCTCGTTGGCGACCGCGGCGCCCGCACCTTCGCCGACCAGGTACGTGTTGACCGCGCTGCCTTGGTAGGCGCCGCGGACCGCGTCGGTGACCGCGGTGACGAAGCCGATGTCGTCGGTCCGGCCTGGGTCCAGGTGGGTGTTCCAGGAGCCGTTCAGCGCGCTGGGAAAGGCGGCGATGAAGCCTTCTTCCTCGGCCACCCGGGTCCACTGTGTACGGAGCGCGTGGCCGCGTGCGGTTTCGCCGTCGGCGTGCAGGATCACCACGATCGGGTTGTTCTTGGGATCCGCGACCCGGTATGCGGGTTGGTCGCTGGGGACGTACAGGGCGTACTGCCGGGTCACGCCGTCGACCATCAGCGCCTGGTCCAGCAGCGGCTGCAGGGCCGGCTCGGCCGGATACGCGTACGCGGTCGCGGGCGCCGCGACGGTCGATCCGGTCAGGCAGGCCATCGCGACCACGGCTGCGCGTAGACGGTGTTTTCTTCCTTGGCTCGATGGCGCAGCGCCAGTCATAGGGACGCCTCGACGGCCTGCATCAAGGCGCGCAGGTAGCCGTAGCCGTGCGCGTAGGCCTGCTTCCCGCCCGGGTCGTCGGGGTGGTCGGGGACATGGTCCGGGTCGACGTTGTAGGAGTAGTCCTCCTCGGCCAGGATGCGGATGATCCGGGCGTGGTCGATGTCACCCTCGTCCGGCCAGACCTCCATGAAGTCGTCGCGCCGTCCGATGATGTTTCGCAGGTGGATGTTGAAGACGCGCTTGGTGCGGGCCAGCCGCCGCACGATGTCATAGATCTCGCGCTGTGGGTCCCACAGCATCTCGGCGAGCGTGCCGACGCAGAGGTTGAGCCCGTGGTAGGGGCTCTTGTGCAGGGACAGGAAGGTGAACAGGCCCTTGCCGCCGGGGACGCTCAGGACGTTGGTGATGCCGCGGTAGCCGCCGGGCGGGGTCCCCGGATCTTGTGGGTGGCAGGCCGCGCGCACCTTGAACTGGTGGGCCACGGGTATCACCCGCTGGACGAAGTAGTCGATGCGTTCCCAGAAGGTGTCCGCGTCCACGACGCCGGCGCGGGTCAGCGGCTCATCGCGGGGCAGGTCGGCGGCGCGGAACTGTTCGTACACCGAGCCGCCGCGGCCGGGCACCTCACCGGTGCGCAGCACGCCGAGGAGGCTCATGTTGTATTTGAAGCCGGGTACGCCGGCGATCGCGCAGGCCTCGATCATCTTGTGGATGTCGTCGATGTCCCGGTCGCGCTCCGGACTCTTGCCGAGCATGATCGCCGGTCGGGGGTCGCGGTCGATGAGCGACGAGGTGAGGAACGGCAGGGCCACCATGTCCAGCGTGACACCGTTCTGCTCGGCGAACTCGCGGGTCTGCTCGACCTCCGACGGCAGCCAGTAGCCGCGGCCCTCGGCGAGTGGGGGCGTGGGCGGGTAGCCCACCCAGTGGGTCACGCCGTGCCTGGTGAACTCCTGCAGTACCGCCGCGGTTGCCGCTCTGCGCTGGGTGCCGACGTACATCTTGAGCTTGCGGTGCGGTTGATGCCGTTCGCCACCTGAGGCTTGAGCCGGCGACGCGGGACTTCCCAGGAGTGTCCCCGCCCCCGCGACGGCCGCGGCCGTCCCGCCCCGTTGGATGAACGCTCTGCGATCGATCGACTGGCCCATGGGGACCCTCCATAAGAAAGTGGGGATCATTCGGACGTGCCTGCGCGCCCTCGGAGCAGGGCGATGCGTCAACGAGGCCTGGCCCGGATCTGTCGGCGCCCCCCGTTGGGGCGAGGGCAACGCCGTAACACGTCCGGACGTCGTTTCGATTTGGTGACCGGTACGTTAAGCACCACTTGCCATGCTGATCAAACACAGCTTTGGCATCGTCCGATACCTTTTCGGCATCTCGCCGCCTACGCGGCGACCAGCGCCAGGAGGGCCGCCAGCGCTGGGTTTTCGTTGGTGGTCCGCCAGACGCAGTGCAGGGTGACGGTGTCTTCCTCGACGTCCGCGACGTCGAGGAACGTGAGGTTCTCCAGCCGAAGGGCCGAGGCGGAACGCGGCACGAGGGCCACGCCAAGGCCGGCGTTCACGACGGCCAGCACGGTGTGGACCTGGCTGATGTGCTGCACGTAGCGGGGCATCGCTCGGGCCCGGCGGAAGGCCGCGACGACCAGCTCGTAGAAATACCACGCCTCGGACGGTGAGTAGGTCACCACATCGTGCTCGGCGACGTCGGCGAGGCGGGGTGGACGGCCGATGCTGGTGAGCGGGTGCCCGCGGGGAACGGCCAGGACGAGCGAGTCGGTGTGGACCAGCCGGGAGGTGAGCACCTCGGACCGGGGGACCTGGCGCACCAGCCCGACCTCGATCTCGCCGGCCAGGATGGCGTCGAGCTGGGCGCGGGTGACCATCTCGTGCAGCACGAGGTCAACCTCGGGCAGGTGCTCCGCGGCGACGGCGATCCAGTGCCCGAGCACGGTATGCGCCGACACGGCGGTGAAGCCGATCCGGATGGATCCGGCCGTGCCGGCCGCGACGCGGCGGGCGAGCAGGGGAGCGGTGGCGGCGAGGTTGAGCACCCGCCGGGCCTCGCCGAGGAACACGCGTCCGGCCGGGGTGAGCGTCACGCCGGTGGGGGTGCGCTCGAAGAGAACGATGCCGATGCTGTGCTCGAGCCGCTGCACCTGGCGGCTCAGCGGCGGCTGGGTCATCTGCAGCCGGGCGGCGGCCCGGCCGACGTGGCCTTCCTCGGCGACGGCCACGAAGCCCCGTAGCTGATCGAGGGTGTACATCGACACCTCCCGCGCGCGATGCCGAAAAGGTATCAGGCGATGCCAAACCTGTGTTGGATCGGTATCGCGCTGGCGGCTTAACGTACCGGTCATCTCATCGAAACGGAGTTCGAAGGCATGACGCGTTACGCCCCGGAGGAGATTCAGCAGGTGCTGGGCGGCGGGCTGCTGTCGTTCCCGGTCACCCACTTCACCGCCGGGCTGGACTTCGACGAGGCGGCGTACCGGGAGAACCTGGGGTGGTTGACGTCGCATCCGGCGGCTGGGTTGTTCGTCGCAGGCGGCACCGGTGAGTTCTTCTCGCTGACGCCTGGTGAGGTCGGGCGGGTGCTGCGGGCGGCGGTGCGGGAGATCGCCGGGGCGGTTCCGGTCATCGCCCCAGCCGGATACGGGACGGCGCAGGCGGTGGAGATGGCCCGCGACGCCGAGGCGGCTGGCGCGGACGCGGTCCTGCTGTTCCCGCCGTACCTGACCGAGATGAGCCAGGACGGCCTGGCCATGCACGTCGAGGCGGTCTGCGCGGCCACGTCGCTGGGCGTGATCGTCTACCACCGGGCCAACGCCGCGTTCGCGGTGTCAACCGTCGATCGACTCGTCCGGACCTGCCCCAATTTTGTGGGCTTCAAGGACGGGGTGGGCGACATCGAGCTGATGACCCGCTTGTACGCGACGGTGGGTGACCGGCTGCTCTACATCGGTGGCTTGCCCACCGCCGAGACGTTCGCGCTGCCGTATCTGGAGCTCGGCGTGACGACCTACTCCTCGGCGATCTTCAACTTCGTGCCGAAGTTCGCGCTCGGGTTCTACGACGCCGTGCGGGCCGGCGACCGGGCCGGCGTCTACGGCCGGCTCAACGAGTTCGTGCTGCCGCTGGTGGAGATCAGGAACCGCCGGCCCGGCTACGCGGTGTCGATCGTCAAGGCCGGCATGCGCGTCATCGGCCGTCCGGCCGGCCCGGTCCGCCCGCCGCTGACCGACCTGACCGCCGACGAGATGATCAAGCTGACCGCCCTCATCGAGAAGCTGGGCTAGGGCCATGACGGCCGTGCTGGTTGACGACGCCGTACCGGTCGTGACGGACATGCGGGTCGTGCCGGTCGCCGGCCACGACTCGATGCTGCTCAACCTCAGCGGCGCGCACGGCCCGTTCTTCACCCGCAACCTCGTCATCCTCACCGACGCGACCGGGCACGTCGGGGCCGGCGAGGTGCCGGGCGGCGAGGCCATCACCCAGACCCTGCGGGAAGCGCGCGACCTCGTGGTGGGTCAACCGATCGCGCGGTACCACGCCGTCCTCGGCACGGTGCGGCGCCGGTTCGCCGACCGCGACGCGGGCGGGCGTGGCCGGCATACGTACGACCAGCGTACGACCGTGCACGCCGTCACCGCCCTGGAAGCGGCACTGTTGGACCTGCTCGGGCAGTTCCTGCACGTCCCGGTGGCCGCGCTGCTCGGGGACGGGCAGCAGCGCACCACCGTCCCGACCCTTGGCTACCTGTTCTTCGTCGGCGACCGGAACAAGACCGACCTGCCATACCGCGGCGAGCCGGACGCGCCCGACGACTGGCTGCGCCTGCGCCATGAGCCGGCGCTCACCGCGGACACGATCGTCGCCCAGGCAGAGGCCGCCCAGGCCCGGTACGGCTTTCGCGACTTCAAGCTCAAAGGTGGCGTGCTGCCCGGACGGCTGGAGGTCGAGGCGGTTACCGCGTTGGCCGCCCGGTTCCCTCAGGCCCGCATCACGCTCGACCCCAACGGCGGCTGGCCGCTGCGGGACGCGATCGTGCTGTGCCGGGACCTGGGCGGCGTGCTCGCCTACGCCGAAGACCCTTGCGGCGCCGAGGGCAGCTACTCCGCCCGCGAGGTAATGGCCGAATTCCGGCGCGCCACCGGGCTGCGTACCGCTACCAACATGATCGCCACGGACTGGCGCGAACTGGCCCACGCCGTACGCGCCAACGCCATCGACATCCCCTTGGCCGACCCGCACTTCTGGACCATGAACGGGTCGGTACGCGTCGCCCAACTCTGCCAGGCGTGGGGACTGACCTGGGGATCGCACTCCAACAACCACTTCGACGTGTCGCTGGCGATGTTCACCCACGTCGCGGCCGCCGCGCCGGGCGACATCACGGCCATCGACACGCACTGGATCTGGCAGGACGGCCAGCGGCTCACCAAGCAGCCGTTGACCATCGCCGACGGCCTCATCAGGGTCCCGACCGCGCCCGGGCTCGGAGTCGAGCTCGACCTCGAACAGGTCGAGGCGGCCCACGAGCTGTACCTGAAGCAGGGACTCGACGGACGTGACGACGCCGTGGCCATGCAGTACCTCATTCCGAATTGGACGTTCGACCCCAAGCGACCCTGCCTCTCCGCTCTCTACGAGGAGTCGTCATGAGTGAGTCCCATGCCCGCCGGCGCGTCCTGGCCGTCCTCGCCGCGGCCGCCGTGCTGCCTGTCGCCGCCTGCGGTGGTGTCAAGGGCGGCAGCCAAGACGCCGGCCGCGACTACCCCACCCGGGCAGTCAACTTCACCGTCCCGTTCGCGGCCGGCGGCAGCGGCGACCTGATCAGCCGGGCCGTCGCAAAGGCGGCCGAGAAGCCCCTCGGGCAGTCGATCGTCATCACCAACAAGCCCGGCGCCAACGGCGCGGTCGGCGGCAAGGAGGTCCTGGCCTCGACGCCGGACGGCTACAACCTCGCTCTGGCGGTCAAGTCGCTGTTCGCGATAACGCCGCTCGTGGTCAAGGACCCCACCGCGATCCAGCCCGACAAGATGGAGATCGTGGCCACCCTGGTCCAGGAGGACTACGTCCTGGTCGTCAACGCGGCCTCACCGTACAAGACGCTCGAAGACCTGGTGAAGGCGCCGTCCGTCAAGTACGCGACCGCCGGCGTCGGCACCGGCAGCCAGCTGTCCCAGGCGCTGCTGTTCAAGGGCGCCGGCACCACGGCGACCGACGTGCCGTTCGACGGCGGCGCGCCCGCGGTTACCGCCCTGCTCGGCAACCAACTCGACGCCACGTCCGGTTCGCTGGCTGAGACGATGGAGCAGATCAAGGCCGGCAAGCTGCGCCCGTTGGCCATCTTCTCCACCAAGCGCAGCGAGTTCCTGCCCGACGTGCCCACGGCCAAGGAGAAGGGTTACGACGTCGTGGTCGACCAGCGGCGGTTCATCATCGCGCCGCCCGGCCTGCCCGAGGCCGTCTCCACCAAGCTGGAGCAGTCGTTCGCCGAGGCGCGCAAGGACCCGGCGTACGAGAAGTTCCTGAAGGACAACTACATGGAGCGCTGGGAGGTCTCCGACGAGCAGGCGCGGCAGCACCTGAAGGACTCTGCCGCGCAGTTCGCGTCGCTGACGCAGAAGTTCGGCCTCACCTTCACGTCATGACCGTCGACCGGTCCGCCCCACCCGAGGCGTCCGAGCAACCCGACGAGGACTGGCCCCGGCGCGGGGGTCCGGTCCTCGGCGCCGTCGCCGGCGCGATCCCCCTCGGGCTCGGCCTGGCCACCCTGTGGTACGCCCGGGGCCTCGGCTTCGGGCGGCTGGGCAACCCGGGGCCGGGGCTGTGGCCGAGCATCGTCGCGGTGCTGCTGGTCCTCGCCGGCGCGGTCATCGCGGCCCGGGCCCGGGTGGCACGCGACACCGAGGCGTTCACCCGGAGCACGGCGGCAGTCGTCATCGGCGCGGCCAGCCTGGCGGTGTACACCTACCTGTTCGAGCTCGTCGGCTTCGAGATCCCCACGCTGCTGCTGCTAGCGCTGTGGCTGCGGTTCCTGGGCGGCGAGAGCTGGCGCGTCACCGCGGCGGTTTCGGTGCTGGCGACCGCGGGCGCGTACGCGTTGTTCATCACCGGACTCGGCGTACCGCTGCCGCACCTGATCGGGGACTGACATGAAGCTTGCGGAATGGCGGGCGAGGGAGTTGGCCCACCGTGACGAGGGTAGGCCGAGGAACGAGGTCTGCCCGAGGAGCGGTCCGGTGACCGGCCACCTGAGGCGACCCACGACATCGGCCAACATTCCCGAGCTGAGGGACTGACATGGACGTGGGTTCCGTGTTGTCCGGGTTCGCGGTGGCGTTCGAGCCGCAGAACCTGCTGTACTGCGTGATCGGCGTGACCCTGGGCATGCTCGTGGGTGTCCTGCCCGGTCTCGGCCCGGCCGCCACCATCGCGATCCTGCTGCCGATCACGTACAACATCGAACCCGCGCCCGCGGTCATCATGCTCGCGGGGATCTTCTACGGCGCCCAGTACGGCGGCACCATCACCTCGGTCCTGCTCCGGCTGCCCGGCGAAGCGTCCACAGTGGTCACCGCGCTGGACGGGTACCCGATGGCCCGCCAGGGCAAGGCCGGCTCCGCGCTCGGGATCGCGGCGATCGGCTCGTTCATCGGCGGCACCGCCTCGATCATCCTGCTGACCCTCATCGCCCCGCTCGTCGCTGACGCCGCCCTGGAGTTCGGCCCGGCCGAGTACACCGTGCTGGCCCTGATCGGCATCCTCCTGGTCGCCACCCTCGGCAACGGCGCCCTCATCAAGAGCGTCGCGGCCGCGGGCGTCGGCCTGCTGCTCGCCACGGTGGGCCTGGACCCGCTGATGGGCAGCCCACGGTTCACCTTCGGCAGCGACCAGTTGGCCGACGGCATCGACTTCGTCATCGTCGCGATGGGCCTGTTCGGTGTGGGGGAGATCCTCTACAACCTCGAACACCGGCTCCGCCCGCAGCCGGCCGTACTTTCGTTCGGCCGGGCCATCCCGCGGCGGCTGGAGTGGCTGGCGTCCCGGATGGCGATCCTGCGCGGCTCGGTCGTCGGGTTCGTCCTCGGCGTGCTGCCCGGCGGCGGCGCCACCATGTCCTCGCTCGTCGCGTACGCCGTGGAGAAGCGTTCCGCCAAGGACCCGTCCCGCTTCGGCAATGGCGCTATCGAGGGCGTCGCCGGACCGGAAAGCGCCAACAACGCCGCGGCGACGTCGTCGTTCATACCCTTGCTGACGCTCGGTATCCCGGCCAACGCCACCATGGCGGTCCTGTTTGGAGCATTGCTGCTGCAGGGCATCCCGCCCGGACCGCAGCTCATCGTCGACCACCCCGACGTGTTCTGGGGCGTCGTCAACTCCATGTATCTGGGCAACCTCATCCTGCTGCTACTCAGCATCCCGCTGATCGGTGTGTTCGTACGGCTTCTGCGGGTCCGGGCCGGGATCCTCGCGCCCCTCACCGTGCTGGTCACCATGATCGGCGTCTACAGCATCCGTAACAACGCCTTCGACATGTTCCTCGTCATCGCCTTCGGCATCCTCGGCTACGGCATGAAGAAGCTCGGCTTCGAACCCGGGCCCTTCGTCCTGGCGTTCGTACTCGGCAAGCTCCTCGAATCCTCATTTCGCCGGTCGATGCGCCTGTTCGACGGCAATGTCCTCGGCTTCTTCCACCGCCCGGTCTCGGCGGTCCTCGTCGCTGTCCTGCTGGTCACTGTCGTGGTGGTCCCCGTCCTGCGGATGGTCCGCAGCCGCCAGGCAGCACGGGTTACACGCGGGCCGAACCAGGTCTAGGCCGTCCGTCCGAAACAGCAGAACGCAGCGAGGGCCACTATGACGACCCCGGTCGCGCAGCGATTTCCAGCCGGGATCGTCGGCGGCAGCCGGGGCGGACCGCATCGATCGCGTTCGTCTCACGCTTGTCCGACTGCCCCTCAACACGGCGATCAGCGATGCGAAGGTGCTCACCGGCATGTAGAAACCGCTGACCGAAGTCGCCGTCCTGGTCGCCGAGATCGCTACGGCAGGCGGGCACAACGGTCCGGCTGTTTGGCCACTCATTCTCGGGGACGCCCATATTGCGAAGCTGCTGGAGGTAAATAGCGTAGTGGGTCATTGCCTTCGTCTCCCCCACGTCCGAACCGCCGGTGGTTTGGTGATTAGGGGCGAAGATTCGCGCCCGCAGTGCCTGTTGACAGTCGATGAGGTCACGCATGCCGTTGTTGCGGAAGTTCGCTGTCCCGACTGCCGCCGAGAAGAAGTCCATGGGTGCCATGATCTTCAGGATGTCGGTGATGCGCTCTCCGTCGGCGGGGGTGCTCTCCGGCCACGGCTGTTTCAAGATCACCTGAGTGGTTGCTTGTTGCTGATGGGACTGTAGTGACGCCAGGTACTCCAGTGGCTCGAAGTCGTGCGACGAAGGACGCTTTCCTCACGCTCAGCGTGACAAAGGACGCCTTCATCGCACTCACTCCACAGTGGACACTGAGGTATCGCCGAGGTCTCGCACCACCGGCACACCATCGGCCTTGGGTAGCACGTGCTGAGCCGCTGCTTAAACGATCTTGAGTGCGCCACGAGCGCGGAGGGGAGCCTGCATGTAGGTAGGGCTTCGTGATGCGGTGTTGTGCGGGTGATGAAGGTTGTGGCCCTTCGGCGTCGCCCTGCGGGGGGGAGGCGTCAAACCGCCTCATGCTGCGTTGGCTGAAGACCGTCGTGGTGAGCGATGAGGAAAAGGCGCCCGGGAGGTGTCAGGTGGGGACCAGGAAGACGAGCGCAAGCGAACCGCTGTTGACGTGTCGAAACGTTGAGGATGACATCGAAACCGGAGAGGTCAAGAGTTTCCGGGATGAGCCTGGCGGGTGCCCGTTTATTGGCCAGGTGGTGTCCGGCATGTAGGCGGCGTGAGTCTGGTCTGCGGCTCCTGCACGAAACGTGGGAAGGCGAGAGTCGATACTGCGTGTCCGCGCCGGTGACGGTGTGGGTGGGCGAGAGGGAGCGCGCCGAACGGCGGAAACCGGAGGCGCTGAGTACCGTTGCGGCTTCGGTCGTGGTGGGGATGCCGAGTTCGTTTCTTAACTGGCCACCTGAGGCGCTCGGTCAGACTTGAGTGGCACAAACTCCAACTGGGTCAGATTCGATGGCACACGAACAAGATTGAATGTCAACGGACAAGTGGGAAGGCTGGCCCGACGCTATGGCTTCGGTGTTTTCGGCAACGAATGCTGGCCCCACTTCGGCAGGTTGGTTCGGCTCCATCCGTGGCCGGCTCCAGAGAGGCATGGAGGGGCGGGATGCGCTGCTCGAAGCTGGGTTGGTCTCCCGACCGCCGGTCCCCGGGGTGGGGCCGAAGGTCGTTGCCGAGGGTGGGGCCAGAGGAACCTGCTGAAAGCAGGCTTCGGCCTCTTTCCGAGCCGTCGGCCCGGCCGGAACAGTTTCACGCAGGTAGGGCGCGCGGCCGGTGACCGGGTTGATGCCGGCGTCGACGAGCACCCGCAGCGACTGCTGGGCAGCCGGCTGACCGGCCCGCGCCGCACCAGACCATCATCGAGAGGGGTATGAATGTCACGATCCATGCCACCCGACGGTCCTCTGTAGACGGATGATGGTCATCTCACCAGCTCAGCAGGGGCGCCTCGGCAGGATTTGAATCTGCGCTCCCGCCTCCGGAGCCGGCTGGCCGGCGCGACGGCGGGTCAGGTGCTGGCGGGTTGGGTGTGGATGGTGTCGCGGGTGACCGGTTGGCCGCAGTGGTGGCAGACGAAGTCGACCTGGACCGGTTGGCCGCAGGTGTGTCGGTGGGTGAGGGACGGGGTGTCGACCGCCCATTTGTCGCCCCACTGGGAGAGGGCGAGCATGACCGGGAAGAGTTCCCGGCCGGCCTGGGTGAGGTGGTACTCGTGGCGAGGCGGATGCTCGCTGTACTGCCGGCGCTCGATGACCCCGGCTGCCTCCAGTTTCCGCAGTCGGTCGGCGAGCATGTCACGGGACGCGCCCATGTAGCCGGCGATGCGGGCGAAGCGGTGCACGCCGTAGCCGATCTCGCGCAGGGCCAGTAGCGACCACCGTTCGCCGAGGACGCCCAGAGCCGCTGCGAGTGAGCAGGGACGGACTCCCAGGGGCAGGTCGGCCAGGCGGATGCCGGGCCGTGTCTCGGAGTCGGTCATGACCCCAGCCTAGACCAGTGTGTTGCCTTTTCCAACTCACTGGTCTAGCGTGACTGCCAGTCGGTAGGAAATCACAACACACCGTTTCCTCGGTGAGTCTGGGAGTCCATGATGAAGACAGCTCGGCCGGTGGCAGTGGTGACCGGTGCGTCATCCGGTATCGGGAAGGCAGCCGCGCTCGGGCTGGTCGCAGCGGGTTTCGACGTGGTCGGCACGAGCCGCGACACCTCGCGCGTCGCCCCGCTCGACGGCGTGACGTTCCGCGATCTCGACGTGGCCAGCGACACGTCGGTCTCCGCCGCGGTCGGGCAGGTGATCGAGCGGTTCGGGCGGATCGACGTCCTGGTCAACAACGCCGGCATGGGCTCGATCGGTGCCGTTGAGGAAAGTTCGGTCGCGCAGGCCCAAGACCTCTTCAACGTCAACGTCTTCGGTGTGATGCGCATGACCAAGGCCGTCCTGCCGCACATGCGCGCTCAAGGACGCGGGCGCATCATCAACCTCTCCTCCGTGGTCGGCTTCCTCCCCTCGCCTTACATGGCCGCCTACTCCGCCTCCAAGCATGCGATTGAGGGATATTCGGAGTCCTTGGACCACGAGGTCCGGGAGTACGGCGTCCGGGCGCTGCTCGTCGAGCCCGCCTACACCAGGACCGGATTCGAGGCCAACAGCCCGCGGCCGGACACGCCCCTGCCGGTCTACGCGGACCAGCGGCGCGCCTTCGACCGCATGATGGAGACAGCGATCAAGGACGGCGACGACCCCGCCGTTGTCGCCAAGGTGATCGTCGCGGCAGCGACCGACGCGAAGCCGAAGTTGCGCTACACCGCCGGCACCGTGGCCGGACGCGCCAGCACACTGCGTCGCGTCGTTCCCGCCTGGGCCTTCGACAGGCAGATCCGCAAACTCAACCAGCTCACTGGTTGACACCCGCCGCCCGGCAAACCCCACCAGCCGAGCACGGCAAGAAGAACGAGGCGCACGTGGAGCGGTCCCATGGCGTCCCGGCGGTAGGAAATCACAACGCACCAGCGACGGGGTGCGGATGACCCAGCAGCTATCGGAGACCGCAGCGGCGCCGCCGCTGGGGCGGCACGCGGCTGTGGTGCTGGCGCTCACCAGTGCGGTGGTCTTCATGGTGTTCCTGGACGTCACGATCGTGAACGTCGCGTTCGAGACGATCAGCCGCGATCTGCACGCCGGCGCGAGCCGTCTGGCGTGGGTGCTCAACGCCTACAGCCTCACGTTCGCCGCGCTGGTGGTACCGACCGCTCTTGCCCTGCTGCTGGTGGAGGTGCCGCCGATGCGGCGGCCGGTTGCGGTCGCCACTCAGGCGGCGATGCGGCGGCCGCCGCCGTGGGCCCGACGACCGGTGCGCAGCTCATCGAGTACGGCAGCTGGCGGTGGGTGTTTCTGGTCAGCGTGCCGATCGGAGTGCTGGTGACCCTCGCCGGACGCTGGCTGCTGCGGGAAAGCCGCGACCCGTGCGCCCGCGGCATTCCGGATCCGACCGGCGCGCTGCTGGTCGCCGCCATCCCAGCACTGCTGAGCTTCTCGGTCATCGAGGGGCCGGCCTGGGGTTGGGACAACCGGTGGGTGGTGGCCGGGTTCGGGCTCGCCGCGCTGCTGCTGCCGGTGCTCGGCTGGCGCAGCGCCACCGCCCGCAACCCGGCGCTGGACCTCGAGCTGTTTCGGATCCGGCAGTACGGCTGATCAACGCCGCCAGCCTGCTGTTCGCTACCGCGTTCTACGGCATGCTGCTGGCCAACATCGTCTTCCTGCAGGCCGTGTGGCACTTCTCGGTGCTAGAGGCCGCGCTGGCCAGCGCACCCGGACCGGTCATGGTCGCGGTGCTCGCCCGGCTCGCGGGCCGATTGGCGGGCCGGGTCGGTTCCGGGCCGTGCTGCTCGCCGGCGCGGCCTGCTGGGCCCTGGCCAGCGCCGCGTTCGCGCTCGTGATCGGCCTGTCCCCGCAGTGGACCACGCACTGGCTTCCACTGGCGCTGCTCACCGGTCTGGCCATCGGGCTGACCCTGCCGGTGCAGTCCGGTGCCGCGGTCGCCTCGCTGCCGCCCGCGCGCTTCGGTCTCGGCTCGGCCATCAACGCCAGCTTCCGCCAGCTCGGCGCCGTGCTCGGCGTCAGCCTGTTCGTCGCGCTGGTCGGCGACACCCGCACCGCCACCGCCGCCGACTACCACCGCACCTGGTGGGTCCTCGGCGCCGTTGGCCTGGCCAGCGGCCTGGTCCTGCTGTCGCCACGGCTCACCCCACGCCGCACCGTGCGGGCAACAGATCAACACCCGTTCCATCCCACGCCCCCGATGAATCCGCCTCAAGGAGACGAACATGTCGACCATCACCACCACCGAACCCGGTATCAGGATCCCCGGAACGAGTAGCCGTTTCCTCGACCCGACCGGGTCGGGCGACCAACGGCAGGGCCGGCTGCGCTACCTCACCGGTGGCAGCGGCGCGCCACTGGTCATGCTGCACACCGTGCGCACCCAGGCCGAGCACTTCCGCCACCTCATCCCGCTGGTCCAGCAGCGATACACCGTGTACGCGCTCGACCTACCAGGCATGGGCTACTCGCAGATCGTGCCCGGCGCCTCCTACGACGAACCCGCCATGCGCGCAGCCGTCACACGACTGGTCACCCAGCTCGATCTGCGCGATGTGACTCTGCTCGGCGAGTCGATGGGGGCCGTGCTCGCCCTCACCACCGCGGCCGACCTCGCCGACCGCATCCGGCGCGTCGTGGCGGTCAATGCCTACGACTACGCCGGCGGAATCGCCAGATCCAGCCTCCTGGCACGACTGATCGTTACCGGCGTCATCGCACCCGGGGTGGGCCCGATGCTCTCCCGGCTGGAACCCAAACCCGTCATGCGCGCGATCCTGACCGGCGGCCTCGCCGACCCGACCGCGCTGCGCGAGGACTACCTGGACGAACTCCTCAACGTCGGCCACCACCCGGGCTACCCGACCGTCGCCCGCGCCGTGTACCGCAACCTGCCCAGTCTCGTCGCGGCTCGCGCCCGCTACCCCGAGGTCATCGCACCCGTCCACCTCATCTACGGGGACAAGGACTGGTCCCGATCTTCAGATCGGCAGGCCAACAGGCGACAGCTGCCCGACGCCGAGTTCACCCAGATCCCCAACGCCGGCCACTTCATCGCCCTGGAACGGCCTGGCGTGCCAGCCGACGTGCTGAACTCGGTGGCATGACCCGACTGGCGGGCCTACCAGGTCCGGCGGTCGTCGAGAACCGGACCGTCATCGAGGGCCGGCACGCAGACGACGTCGGCAGTGAGCCGCAGCTGGGATCGGATCTTGTCTCGGATTCGGTCGGCCAGGTCGGCGTCGGCGTCGGGTGCGGGTACCAGTTCGCAGCGCAGTGTGTCGCGGTGTTCGACCCGGTCGATGATGAAGCGGTATGCGGCGATGCCGGGCTCCGTGGCCAGCGCCTGTGCCGCCTGTCGGGGGTGCAGGAACATTCCGCGTACCTTGACCGCTTCGCCGATGCGCCCGAGTACGCCGGCCAGGCGCAGCGAGGAGTCGGCGCCGAGGCGCCAGGCGGACAGGTCGCCGGTTCCGAACCGGGCCAGTGGCTGCTCGGGGCGCAGCAGGGTGACCACCACCTGGCCGATGCTGTCGTCGACCACGGGAGTGCCGGTCGCCGGATCGCAGATTTGCACGAGTACGCCGTCGGGTAGGGCAAGTCCGGAGTTGGGCGCGGTTTCGTAGCCGAGCAGCCCGGTTTCCGCGGTCCCGTATGCCTGGTGCACGGTGTCCACATAGGAGGCCAGCCAGTCGCGTAGCGAGTCTGGCAGCGGCTCGGCGGTGACCAGTGCCCGCCGGATCGCCAGCGGCTCACCGAGCGTGGTCGCCTTGTCCAGCAGTGCCTTGAGGTAGGAGGGCAGCCCGGTGTATGCCGACGCGCCGACCCGCACCGCGGTCTTGATCTGCAGCTCCTGGTTGCCCACTCCGGCCGGGATCACGGTGGCGCCGAGCGCAAGCGCGCCTTCCTCGAACATGGCGCCGGCCGGGGAGAGGTGGTAGCTGAAGCAGTTGAGCACCACGTCCTGCGGGCCGAATCCGGCGGCCCGTAGCGCTTCGGCCCAGTGCCACGGATCGGTGCCGGTGAGTTGCGGCTCGAACAGCGGCCCCGGTGAGGCGAACACCTTGCGCAACCGCGCGTTCGGGGCTACCGCGCCGCCGAACGGCGGAGCCGCTTGCTGTGCCGCAATCAGCTCGTCCTTGCCCAGCACCGGCAGGCGGTCGAGGTCGGCGACCTCCCGCACTTCCTTGATGTCGGCCGCGGCGAGGCGGTCGGCGAACGCCGGTACCCGGGCGGCCGCCTCGCTCACGGTGGCGGCGACCGCGGCATCCAGACCGTGAACGTACTGCGCGATTCGGTCGGCGAGCACGCCATCCCTCCTTCTACAGCCAGCGCTTGCGGCGCTTGTAGTGTTTGACGTCGCGGTACCGCCGGCGTGCACCGGCATCGCCCAGGCCCAGGTAGAACTCCTTGACGTCGGGGTTGTCGGCGAGTTCCGCAGCAGGGCCGTCGAGCATGATCCGGCCGGACTCCATGATGTAGCCGCGGTGCGCCACGGCGAGCGCCTGCCGGGCGTTCTGCTCGACCAGGAGCGCGGTGAGGCCGAGCTCTTGGTTGAGTCGCTGGATCACCCGGAACACCTCGTCCACCAGGCGTGGCGCCAGCCCGAGCGACGGCTCGTCGAGCAGCAGCAGGCGCGGGTCGGACATCAGCGCCCGGCCGATCGCCAGCATCTGCTGTTCGCCGCCGGACAGGTAGCCGGCGACCCGGGACCGCAGCGCCGCGAGAGCCGGCAGGAACTCGTACACCCGCGCGTAGTCGGCCTTGGCGCCGCGGGTGTACCCGCCGGCTACGAGGTTCTCGTGCACGGTGAGGTGCTCGAACACCCGCCGGCCCTCCATCACCATGGCGATGCCGCGGCGTACCCGCGCTGCCGCGTCCATCCCGGTGATGTCCAGGCTGTCGAACCGGACCGTGCCGTCGGTGACGTCACCGTGTTCGGTGGGCAGCAGCCCGGCGATGGCTTTGAGGGTGGTGGACTTGCCGGCGCCGTTCGAGCCGAGCAGCGTGACGATCTGGCCGGCCGGTACCTCCAGCGACAGTCCGCGCAGCACGAGGATCACCTGGTCGTAGATGACCTCCAGGTTCTCCACGGTCAGCGCGGCGGGTGTCCGGCTCACGTCTTGGGTACCACCGCGGCGGAGACCTCGGTGAGCTTGCCGCCGGTGACCCGGTAGATGCCGGAGGCGGTGCTGCCCCGGTGGCTCTGGGCGGAGAACTTGATCGGGCCGGTGACTCCGCCGGTGTCCACCGCGGGCATCGTTTCCAGGGCGGTACGCAGGTTGGGGCCGGTCAGCTCGGTGCCGTCGTTGAGAACCTTCTCGATGCCCTTGACCATCACCTGCATCGTGTACCAGCCCTGCACGAAGTGCAGACCCTTGGCGTCGAGGTCGATGCCCTTGCTCTGGCAGTACTGCCGGACCTCCTGGAGGCCGGGCTTGCCGGCGCTCGGTGGGGCGAACGGCTGCACCATCACGTGCCCCTCGGCCGCGGCCGCAGCGGTCTTGACGAACAACTCGTCGGCGCACCAGTTCAGGCAGATGATCCGCATGTCCAGCTGCTGCGCGGCGATGTCCCGGGCGACCACCGCGGCCGGGCTCGACACGTTCTGGATCACGATGTACTTGGCGCCCTGCGCCTTGGCCTGCTGGAGCAGCCCGATCTGGTCAGTGGCACCGGTCTTCATCGGGTACGCCTTGAAGCCGAGCCGGTAACCCTTGTCCTTGAGCCATTTCTCGCCGTCGGCGAGCGGCGCGGTGCCGAACGGGGAGTCGTTGTGGAACACCGCGACCTGGGCCGCCGGGTCCTGCGCCGCGATGTAGTCCAACGCCACCCGCATCTGGTCGGAGTAGGTCGGTGCGACCACGAAGTTGTACGGCGACTGGGTGGGATCGGTCAGCACCTCGGCGTAGGAGGCGGACATGAACGGCAGCTGGTCGTCTTTCACCTTGGTCCGCAACGCCTCCGAGTCTCCGGTGCCCCAGCCCTGGATGGCGACCGCCTGCTCGGAGACGAACCTCTTGTACTTCTCCTCGGCGGTGGGCACCCGGTAGGCGTAGTCCTCGCTCAACGCCTTGATTTTGCTGCCCTTGACACCGCCCGCGGTATTGATCTTGTCGACGTAGGCCAACACCCCCTCGTTGTAGGGTTTGCCGACGTCGGCGGTGGCACCGGTGAGGTCGGCCAGCACCCCGATGACGATCTCCTTGCCTTCCTGGCCGGCACCGGCGTCCCCGCCGGGTCCACCGCAGCCGGCGACCAGCGCGAGTGCGGCGGTGGCGGCGGTTGCGTAAACGAGTCGTTTCATGGGCTTGTCCTCCTAGTACCGGAAGGGCCAGTAGCGGAAGTAGTCCTTGGCGCGGCGCCAGATCCGGTTCAGCCCGCGCGGTTCGAACAGCAGGAACAGCACGATGACCAGTCCGAAGGTGGCGGCCTGGAATGCGGGCAGCTGGTCGGCCAGGAACGGCGCCCAGGCGCGCACGCTGCCGGCCAGCTCGGCGAGCAACGGCGGCAGCAGCATGATGAACGCCGCGCCGTACACCGCCCCGGCGATGCTGCCGAGCCCGCCGACGATGATCATTGCCAGGTATTGGATCGAGACGTCGATGGTGAACCGCTCCCAGGTGACCGTCTCGGTGTAGTGCGCGATGAGCGCTCCGGCCAGCCCCACGTACCCGGAGGAGACCGCGAACGCGAACAGTTTCGTGCGGGTCAGGTTGACGCCGATGGCCGAGGCGGCGATGTCCTGGTCGCGGACCGCCATGAAGGACCGGCCGAGCGCGGTGCGGAACAGGTTGCGGGCGCTGAGCACGGCCAGCACGGCGAGGCCGGCGATGATCCAGTACCAGACGAACTCGAAGCTGGTCCGCGGCACTCGGTAGCCGAACAGGGTGAGCCGGTCCACGTCGAGGAAACCCTGGCCGCCGGTGAGCCAGGTCCAGCGGCGGACGACGAAGATGATGATCTCCTGGCTGGCGATGGTCGCAATGGCCAGGTACAGGCCCTTGAGCCGCAGCGCGGGTAGGCCGAAGAACGCCCCGACCCCAGCGGTGACCAGCACCGCCGCGGTCATCGCCAGCGGCAGCGGCAGGCCGCCGCGCTGGACCAGCAGCGCCGAGGTGAACGCCCCGACGGCCAGGAAGCCGCCCTGCCCGAGCGAGATCTGCCCGGTGAAGCCGACCAGGATGTTCAACCCGACCGCGCCGATCACGGCGATGGCGATGGTGTTGACGATGCCCAGCCAGTAGGTGTTGACCGTCCATGGCAGCGCGAGCAGCGCGACGGCGATCAGCAGCAGCCGGAACCGCTCGGCACCGGTGTGCCGCAGCCGCAGCTCGGAGGCGTAGGAGCCGTGGTAGACGCCGGTCGCGGTGGCGGCCATGTCACACCCGCTCGATCCGGACCTGGCCGAACAGCCCGTACGGGCGCACGAGCAGGATCAACACCAGCGCCACGTACGGGGCGACCTGCGAGGCGCCCGGCGAGAGTCCCTCGGCGTACTGGCTGAGCAGGCCGATCACCACGCCGCCGACGATCGTCCCGGGTACCGAGTCCAGCCCGCCGAGGATGACCACCGGGAACACGATCAGCCCGAAGCTGGCCAGGTTCTGGCTCACCTCGGCGATGTCGGCCAGCAGCACCCCGCCGAGCAGCGCGCTGACCGCCGCCAGCGCCCAGGCCAGCGCGAAGATCCGCCGTACCGAGATCCCCTGGACCAGCGCGGCCTGCTGGTCGTCGGCGACCGCCCGCATCGCGATGCCGTGCCGCGACCAGCGAAAGAACGCGCTGAACGCGGCCAGCGCGACGGCCGCGACGCCGACCGCGGTGAGCCGGTCCAGCGGCACCGGGGCCCCGGCGATGTCCACCGATCCGGTGGGCAGCACCTTGGGCATCTCCCGCGGTGTGGTGCCGTAGAACATCTGCACACCGGCTTTGAGGATCGCGGCCAGCCCGATCGTCACCATGATGACCGCGATCGGGTCCTCGCCGATCAGCGGCCGCAGCACCACCCGCTCCACCGCCACGCCGAGCACCACGGCGGCGACGACACCGGCGACGACCGCAACCGCCAGCGGCAGCCGAAGCAGGACGAACGCCGTGTAGAACAGGTACGCGCCGATCAGCAGCAGCTCGCCTTGGGCGAAGTTGATGACCCTGGTCGCCTTGTAGATGAGCACGAAGCCGAGCGCGGCCAGCGCCAGCACCGCGCCGTTGGCCAGGCCGTAGACGGTCAACTGGATGAAGTCGGTCATGCGCGTCCACTCCAGACCGGGCGGCGGGGCCGCTGCGCCAGCGCGTGCTGGCTGACCGGCTGCCGGATCGCGAGCGTGATGGTCCGCTCGGCCCGGGTTCCGTCCTGGTAGGTGACGGTGGTGTGCACGTCGACCGACTCGTCGTCGCGGTCCAACGCGGCGATGATGGCGGCGTACCTGTTGCCGACCACGCTGCGGCGGACCTTGCGGGTGCGGGTGATCTCGTCGTCGTCCGGGTCGAGTTGCTTGTGCAGCAGCACGAATCGGCGTACGCGGATCGGCTCGGGCAGGTCGGCGTTGGCCCGGGCCACCTCCTCGGCGAGCAGGTCGGCCACCGCGGGCTTGCCGGCCAGGTCGGTGTAGGTGGTGTAGCCGACCCGGGATCGCTCGGCCCACGCGCCGACCCCCCGCGGGTCGATACAGATCATGGCGGTGATGCCGGCCGTACCGTCGAAGCTGACCGCCTCCTCCACGTACGGGGAGAACTTGAGCTTGTTCTCGATGAACGCGCAGGAGAACCGGCTGCCGTCGGGGAGCGACAGCACGTCGGCCTGCCGGTCGATGACGACCAGCTCCCCGTCGTCGAGGTACCCGGCGTCGCCGGTGTGCAGCCAGCCGTCGGCGGTCCTGGCCCGCGCGGTGGCCTGCGGATCGTGCAGGTACCCGCGGAACACGCTCGCCGAGTGCAGCAGGATCTCGCCGTCGTCGGTGATGCGCAGCTCGGTGCCGGGGATCGGCACGCCGACGGTGTGGAACCGCACGGCGCCGTCGCGGTGCGCCACCGCGATGCCGCAGACCTCGGTCTGGCCGTAGATCTGCTTGAGGTTGACCCCGATGGCATGGAAGAACCGGAACACGTCCGGCGACAGCGGCGCCCCGCCGGTGTAGCACCGCCGCACCCGGGCCAGCCCGAGCTGATCGCGCACGGGCCGCAACCCGACCAGGTCGGCGGCCAACCGGACCGCGCCGGTGCGTCCGCCGCGCCGCGCCGCCGCCCGGTCGCCCACCCGGTACGCCCAGGCGAAGACGCGCCGCTTGAGCCAGCCGGCCTCGTCGATGCGTACCTGTACCTCGGAGAGCATCGACTCCCAGATCCGCGGCGGGCTGAACAGCACGTCCGGGCCGATCTCCCTCAGGTCGGTTCGCTGGGTCGCCGCCTCCTCAGGAAACGACAGCGTCATGGCCGCGCGCAGTCCACATGCGACGGCCAGCATCTGCTCGCCGATCCAGGCCAGCGGCAGGAAGGACACGTACCGGTACCCGGGGCCGATCGGGTCGAACTCGGTGAGGTGCTCGGCCATCGCGAGCAGGTTCGCGTGCGACAGCTCGGCCAGTTTCGGTTGGGCCGTGGTACCGGAGGTGGTGCAGATGACCGCGGTGTCGGCCGGATCGCCCCGGGCGATCTCGTGGTCGAGCCGCCGCGGATCCCGGGCCCGCGCCTGTGCTCCGGCCGCCTCGACGTCGCCGAACTTCGCCAGGTACGGCTGCGGGTAGCCGGTGAGCCCGCGCGGGTCGTAGTACACGATCGTGGTCAGCTTGGGCAGGGCGTCCTTGAGCCGGACCAGTTTGTCGACCTGTTCCTGGTCCTCGGCCACGACCACCCCGACCTCGGCGGTGTCCAGCACGTGCCGGACCTCGTCGCCGATGCTGGTCGGGTACACCCCGACGACCGAGGCGCCCAGGCATTGCGCGGCCAGTTCGGTGATCAGCCACTCCGGCCGGTTGTCGCCCAGCACCGCGACCACGTCGCCGCGCTGCACGCCCAGCTCGGCCAGGCCGTAGGCGAAGTCGTGCACGCGCCGGGCGTACTGCGCCCAGGTCATTGGCTGCCAGATCCCGTACCGCTTCTCCTGCAGCGCGACCGCGCCCGGCTGGTGTGCGGCATGCTGGGCGAGCAGCCGGGGCATGGTGTCCGGCCCGCTCACGACGACCCCTCGCAGGCTCGGTGTCGCCGCTCGCGGTCGCCCTGTGACATTGATTCGCTCGCAAGCTCGCTCATGCGGGTGCTCCGGCACCGGCCGACCCCGGGCCGGCGGCCGCCTCGCCGAGGTAGGCGTCGATGACCGCCGGGTCGTCGCGGATCTGTTCCGGGGCGCCCGAGGCGATGAGCCGGCCGAAGTCCAGGACGGTGATCCGGTGCGAGACGTCCATGACCACATCCATGTCGTGCTCGATCAACACGACCGTCACCCCGGCCAGTTCGTTGACGTCGAGCACGTACCGGGCCATGTCCTCCTTCTCCTCGGTGTTCATGCCGGCCATCGGCTCGTCGAGGAGCAGGATGGCCGGCTGCAGGCACAGTGCCCGGCCGAGCTCGACCCGCTTGGCGTATCCGTAGGCGAGCGAGGCGACCGGCTGGTGCCGGACCGCCTGCAGCTCCAGCCGGGAGATCACCTCTTCGACCAGCTCGCGATGGGCGATCTCCTGCCGGCGCGCCGGTCCGTACCACAGCAGCGCCGGCAGCAGTGCGGTGCTCAGGCGGTGGTGCCGGCCGAGCAGGAGGTTCTCCAGCACGGTCAGGTGCCGGAACAGCTCGATGTTCTGGAACGAGCGGGCCACGCCGAGGCGGGCGATGCGGTGCGGCGCCCGACCGAGCAGCTTGACCGGCCCGTCGGCGGTGTGCAGCGTGACGCGGCCGCGCTGCGGGCGGTACAGCCCGGACACGCAGTTGAGCAGGCTGGACTTGCCGGCGCCGTTCGGGCCGATGACCGCGTGGATCTCCCCTTGCCGTACCTGTAGCGACACCCCGGCCAGCGCCTGCACACCACCGAACCGCAGGCTGAGGTCCTCGACCTCCAGCAGCGGCCGACCGGGTGGCAGCGTGCTGCTGTTGAGGGGAAAGCGGTACTCCCGAGTGATCACACCGCTGCCTCCAGTCTCACCGTGGCCCGACCCTAGGTTTCCATTATGTGAAAGTCAACTGCTCTATACGGATTCGACGTTCGAGTTGCTACCGTACTCCCGTGACGGGTAGTGAGGCTGATCTGCGCGGCTCGCTCGGCACCGTGCGCAACGCGGTCACGCTGCTTCATTTGCTCGCCGACGGCCCGGCGTACCAGCACCTCACCGACCTCGCCGAGCAGTCCGGCCTGTCCGTGCCGACCGTGCACCGGCTGCTGCGGTCGCTGAGCTTGGCCGGCCTGGTCGAGCAGGACACCCACTCGGCGCGCTACGGGCTCGGCCCCGAGCTGGTCCGCTTCTCCCACCGGTACCTCGCCCGCCTGCCGGTGCTCGCCGCGCTCTCGCCGTACCTGCCTGGGGTGCGGGACGCCCTGGGCACCTCGGTCTACATCGCGCTGTACCTGCGCGGCAGCGTCGCCTACGTGGATCGGGTCGAGGGCGGCGACGGCGGGCTGTACCGCGAGCCGCACCGGCTCGCCCCGGCCCTGTCGACCGCCCCCGGGCGGCTGCTGGCCGCGCGCGCCGACGACACCGGATGGGCGCAGGCCCTGGCGCGGGCCGACGAGGCCGAGCGGCGCACCGCCGGTCAGGAGCGAGCGGCCTGGCGCACGACGGACCACCTGGCGCTGCCGGTACCCGGCCGCGAAACGATCGAGGTCGCCGTGCCGGTGGTCGACGGCTCCGGCCGGACCGCCGCGGCGCTGGTCGCCATGGTCGGCGACGACGACCTGGTCGCCAAGGCGGCGGTGGAGCTCACCCGCGCGACCGGCGCGGCCGGCCGGATGCTCGGCCATGCCTGAGCCGGCCGACCCCAGATGGGCGACGGTGGCCGACACCCTGGCCTGGACCACGCCGCCGAGCGCGGCATACGAGCCGGCGGGTCGGCTCGGCCGGTGGTTCCGCGACGGAACGCTCAACGCCGCGGTCAACTGCGTCGACCGGCACCCGGCGGACCGGCCGGCCATCCACTGGGAGGGCGAGCCGGGTGATCGGCGCACGCTGACCTTCGGCGAACTGGGCCGTGAGGTGGCCGCGCTGGCGGTGGCCCTGCGCGGCCTCGACGTGGGCCCGGGTGACCGGGTCGCGCTGCACCTGGGCTGGCTGCCCGAGGCGGTCGTGGCCATGTTGGCCTGCGCGCGGATCGGCGCGCCGTTCTGCCTGATCCCGACACCGCTACCGGTCGAGGCGCTGGCCGAACGGCTGGAATTCGTCGCACCGCGGGTCCTCATCACCCAGGACGGCGCGTGGCGGCACGGCACCATCATTCCCACCAAGTCCAGAGTGGACGACGCGCTCACCGCCGCCGGCGGGGTCCAGCACACCGTGGTCGTCCGCCGCACCGGCCTCGACGTCGCCTGGTACGAAGGCGACCGCTGGCTGCACGACCTGCTCGCCCCGGCGCGCATGCCACCACCATCGGCGCCGACCGACCCGGTGCCGGCCCTACCGGCCGAGCACCCCCTGCTGCTGACCTGGCTGGCCAACCGGCGCGGGCAGCCGGTCCTCGCCGTCCACGGCACCGCGAACCTGCTGGCCGCGGCCAGCGCCGTGCACCGGTACGGGCTCAGTCCCGGCGGGGTGTTCTGGTGCCCCGTCGACCTCGCGTTCATCGGCTCCCAGGTGCACGGCGTGCTCGGCCCGCTCGCCTGCGGCGATCCGACCGTGATGTTCGAGGGCACCGTCGACATACCGAACCACCGGCGGCTGTGGGACATCATCGAGCGGTACGGGGTGAACACGTTGCTCACCACACCGTCCGTGCTCGACCGGGTACGCGGCTGGGCCGACGCCGCCCCACCCGAATCGGCCCGGCGCACGCTCCACCGGGTCGTCGCGATGGGCGAGCCGCTGCGACCCGACCTGCGCGCCTGGATCGCCGACCGGGTCACCGGCGACAAGGACGCGGTGGTGGATGCGTGGGGACAGATCGAGCTGGGCGGGATCGTCGCCGTCGACGCGCCGGCCGACCCCGCCCGGCTGCCCGACGCCGGACCGGCGGTCGTCGACGGCGCGGCTGAGGTGCCCGACGGCACCGCGGGCTAACTGGTCCTGCGCCGGCCCGGGGCCGGCACGCTCCGGGGCATCGAGGGCGAGATCGGGTACGACCACTGGGGGCGCCGGCCCGGGGTGTACGCCACCGGGGACCGCGCGGTGCGGCACGGCAACGGACAACTGGAGTTCCTCGGCCGGATCGACCCCGTGGTCAGCGTCTCCGGCCAACTCGTCTCGCTGGCCGAGGTGCGCGACGTCCTGCTCGAGCACCCGTTCCTGCGCGCCGCGGAGGTGGTGTCCGTCGCCGACCCGCGCTCCGGCCGCCGGATCGTCGCGTGCGTCGTCCCCACGCCCGACGCCCTGGCCGGGCCGACCCTCGCCGCCGAACTGGTCGCCACCGTCCGCGAGGCGCTCGGCGGCCTGGCCCGACCCCAAACCGTCCTGTTCGTCGACCGGTTCGGCACCGACCTGGCCGACGACGCCCGGCGCCGGGCCCTGGAGGTGGTGGCGGCCTCGGCCAACGACGCCACCGCCCACGTGACCTGGCCTCAGGTGCAGGCCGCCGCGACGCTGTAGTCCAGTTCCGGTAAGAGTGGTTGACTTCCGGATAGTGAAAACGTAGCGTCCCAGCTGCCGCAGCGCTCCAGCCCGGAGGTCCCGATGAGGCCCATGACCAAATTGGTGGCCGCCGCCGCGGCCGCGCTCATCACCGTCACGTCCGCCTCGCCCGCCGCAGCGGACCGCTCCCCCAGCCACCTGACGATCCTGGTGCTCTCCAATCGGGCCGACCTCCTCTCCGGCGGCGACGCATTGGTGGAAGTCGTCCTCCCGGCCGGAACCGACGCCTCGCGCCTTCGGGTGCACCTCGCGACCGGCGACGGCCCACGGGACGTGAGCGACGCGTTCGCAACGCGCTCGGGCGGCCGCATCCTCGGACTGGTGGAGGGGTTGCCGGTCGGCCGCAGCGTGCTCATCGCGGCGGCCGACGGCACGCGTACCCGCGCCACCGCGCGGATCACGCTGACCAACCACCCGAACGGGGGCCCGGTCCTCTCCGGCCCGCAGGTGACACCGTGGGTGTGTACCACGCAGAACAACGGCCTCGGAGCGGCACAGGACGCGCAATGCAACGCGGCAGCGCCGACCTACCAGTTGTTCTACCGGCGCACCAGCGGCGGGTTCGCCCTCTACGACCCCGCGGCACCACCGCCGGACGTCGCGACCACGACCACCGACCAGGGGGTCACCGTTCCGTACGTGATCCGCCAGGAGACCGGAACGCAGAACCGTGGCATCTACCGGATCGCGGTCCTGTCCGACCCGGCGCGCCCGTGGTCGCCCCGGGACGCCCAACCGGGCTGGAATCACAAGCTGTTCTACCCGTTCGGCGCGAACTGCAACACCTACCACAACCAGGGCGTGGCCCAGAACGTGCAGATCGACCGGGCGCTGTCCCGGGGATTCATGGTCGCCACGTCGTCGTTGAACGAGCTCGGCAGCAACTGCAACACCATCGTCTCCGCCGAATCGGTGATGATGCTCAAGGAACGCATCATCGAGCGGTACGGCGAGATCCGGTACACCTTCGCGCAGGGACTGTCCGGCGGGTCAATCCAGCAGCACGAAATCGCCAACGCCTACCCCGGGCTGCTGGACGGTATCCAGCCGAACGCCAGCTACGAGGACATGCTCTCCGGTGCCCTGGTCGAGGTCGACGACTGCCACCTGATGCGTCGGGTGCTCACCACGATCTCACCAACACTGTGGGCGGATCGAGTGCAGCAGGCCGCGGCGCAGGGCAACGCCGCCCCGGTGAATCCAACCGACCTCACCGCCTGCGAGGCATGGGACCGATCCTTCGGCGACTTCCAGAACCCGGCCTTTAGCCAGCCGTCGCCCCCGCTTCCGCCCTTCCTGCAGTCCTGCTACCCCATACCGCTGACCGCCGAGCAGCAGACGCAGCTCTACCACCCGACCACCAACCCGGCCGGCTGCCGCAGCACGTTCCAGGACTTCGCGGTCGCGATCTTCGGCCAGCGACCCCGCAGTGCGTGGACCGCCGCCGAGCGGGCCGCCGGGTTCGGCTTTGCCAAGTCGCCGTTC
Organism: Actinophytocola sp.; assembly: GCF_036002505.1. Classification (GTDB taxonomy): domain Bacteria; phylum Actinomycetota; class Actinomycetes; order Mycobacteriales; family Pseudonocardiaceae; genus DASYTH01. Next base: position 28,255 of record NZ_DASYTH010000368.1, read on the forward strand.
GACAACGTCGGTGTGCAGTACGGGCTACAGGCTCTCAACGCGGGAACCATCACACCCGAGCAGTTCGTCAACCTCAACGAGAACGTCGGCGGGCTCGACATCGACCACGCCTTCCAACCCAGCCGCACCGTCGCCGACCCCGGCGCGGTCCAGGCCGCCTACCGCAGCGGCTTTGCCCACGACGCGGCGCAGCTCGACAATGTGGCGATCATCGACCTACGCGCGAACAACAACCTCAATGACATCCACACCGCATTCCACAGTTACACGCTGCGGGAACGCCTGCGCATCGCGAACGGGCACGCCGGCAACCAGATCATCTGGACCTTCCCCGGGCCAGGAATCGCGCCACCCGGCCAGATCGCCGACGAGGCGTTCCTGCTGATGGACCGGTGGCTGGCCGCCGTCGAGTCCGACACCAGCGCCGCCCCACGCAGCGTCAAAATCCTCCGGCACAAGCCCATGGACGCCGTCGACGCCTGCTTCATCGGCGGCGTCAAAGTCACCGACCTCAACGTATGCCGGGCCACGTTCCCGCACTACGCCGACCCACGCATCGCGGCCGGTGCGCCTATGTCCAACGACGTGCTCAAGTGCCGGCTCGAGCCGCTCAACCCGCGGCACTACCCCGTCGCCTTCACCGCCGAGCAATGGTCCAGACTCCGCACCACCTTCCCCCACGGCGTCTGCGACTACAGCAAACCCGGCATCGAGCGGGTGCCGTCGATGCCGTGGCAGACCTACGCCCACGGCCCCGGCGGCCGGCCACTCGGCCCCGCACCGACTTCGACCCCATAGCGCTCAATGGCCAGAGCGGCCCTCTCGTCACGATCAGGGTGGGTACCGGGCTCTAGGAGGTGCGCCGATGACGACCGTTCCCAGCTACACGTCCGGAACCTCGGACAAGCCGCTGCTCGGTGACACCATCGGCGACAACTTCGACCGGACCGTGGCCGCCCACGGGGCCCGCGACGCACTCGTGGACCGGGCCTCCGGGCGGCGCTGGTCGTACGCGCAACTGGCGGCGGAGGTGGCCGCCGTCGCGCTGGGGTTGCGCGAACTCGGTGTCGGCAAAGGGGATCGGGTCGGCATCTGGGCGCCGAACTGTGCCGAGTGGACGTTCGTGCAATACGCCACGGCCAAGCTCGGCGCGATCCTGGTGAACATCAACCCGGCCTACCGGGTGCACGAGCTGGAGTACGTGCTGAACCAGGCGGGCATCCGGACGCTGATCGCCGCGCCCAGCTTCAAGACCTCCGACTACGCCGCGATGATCGAGGAGGTGCGGCCGAACTGCCCGTCGCTGCGCGACGTCGTGCTGACCGGGCGGGCGGAGTGGATCCGGCTGGTTGAAACGGGGCGGGCCGCGGACGCCGCGGTGCTGGCCGGCATCCAGGCCGGCCTGTCCGCCGACGAGCCGATCAACATCCAGTACACCTCGGGCACCACCGGCTTCCCCAAGGGCGCCACGCTGTCCCACCACAACATCTTGAACAACGGCTACTTCGTCGGCGAGCTGTGCAACTACACCGAGCACGACCGGGTCTGCGTGCCGGTCCCGCTGTATCACTGCTTCGGGATGGTCATGGGGAACCTGGCGGCCACCAGCCACGGCGCGTGTGTGGTGTACCCGGCGCCGGGGTTCGAGCCGCGGGCCACGCTCGAGGCGGTGGCTGCCGAGCGGTGCACGTCGCTGTACGGGGTGCCGACCATGTTCATCGCCGAGCTCGCCGAGGCGAGCTTCGACGAGCACGACCTGTCCAGCCTGCGCACCGGGATCATGGCCGGCTCGCCGTGCCCGGTCGAGGTGATGAAACAGGTCATCGAGCGGATGGGCATGACCGAGGTGACCATCTGCTACGGGATGACCGAGACCTCGCCGGTGTCGACGCAGACCCGTGCGGACGACTCGATCGACCGCCGGGTGTCCACTGTGGGCAGAGTGCACCCGCACCTCGAGGTGAAGATCGTCGACCCGGAGACCGGCCTGACCGCGCCGCGCGGAACCCCCGGAGAGTTCTGCACCCGCGGGTACTCGGTGATGCTCGGTTACTGGGAGCAGCCGGACAAGACGGCCGAGGCGATCGACGCCGCGCGGTGGATGCATACCGGTGATCTCGCGGTGATGGACGACGAGGGCTACCTCAACATCACCGGGCGGATCAAGGACATGGTGATCCGCGGCGGGGAGAACGTGTACCCGCGGGAGATCGAGGAGTTCCTCTACACCCACCCGGACATCCTGGACGCGCAGGTGATCGGCGTGCCGGACGAGCGCTACGGCGAGGAGCTGATGGCCTGGGTGCGGATGCGGGAGGGCGCCGAGCCGCTCACCGCCGAGGCGTTGCGGGAGTTCTGCACCGGCAAGCTGGCGCACTACAAGATCCCACGCTACGTGCACGTCGTCGACGAGTTCCCCATGACGGTCACCGGCAAGATCCGCAAGGTCGAGATGCGGCAGGTATCCATCCAGCTACTCGGCCTCGCCGACGCGGCCGCCACCAAGCACGCCTGAGAACCGGGACCCGACGGCGGTACGGCAGCACCGCGTGGCCCGGCGGTGGCGCCGCCGAAGACGACGTGGACGGTAACGGGTACTCCGGAGACGGCGTCCACTTTGGACTCCTGGCGCCAAGGACCGCCAAACGCTGCTCACCCGACGACCCGGTCCCATACCGGTTCCCACGGCCGCCACCTCCCTTTCCATTCGTGCACGATCGATCGGAAGCCCCGAGTACCTGTGCGATCGTTGTCAACCGGTCCAACCCACTAATAAAGACCCGCGATCTGAACCAAGGAGCTCAACTCGACGTCCTTTGTCAATTCCGTGAACCCCAAGCCTGCCCTCCCAAACGACGTGCGGTCGGCCGGCGCGGAGCAAGGCGGACACAACTGACAGGCAGCTTCAATGGAAGCGACCGTCGTTGCCGAGGTACTGGCCAGCCCCTGCCCGCGGTTGTTGACCCCGATCGCACGGTGTCCGCGGGTCACGGCTGTTTCAAGATCACCTGAGTGGTTGTTGTTGCTGATGGGGACCGTGGTGACGCCAGGAACTCCAGTGGCTCGGCAGTCGTGCGATGAAGGGGGCCTCCCTCACGCTGAGCGTGACAAAGGCCCCCTTCATCTCACCCACTCCACAATGGACACTGAGGTATCGCCGAGGTCCCGCACCACCGGCACACCATCGGCCTTGGGTAGCACGTGCTGAGCCGCTGCTTAAACGATCTTGAAACGGCCCTGGTCCGCGGGGTACCGAGACCTTCGACCGCTGCCTGCCGTACTTCGTCTCGGCGGCGTACTGGACGCAACCTGACCGCGCAGCGCACCTCTTCGCCGAACTTGACAACGTGGCCCAGCTCATTACCGCCTGACCGTCCGAAGTGGACGCTGATTGGTCAGATGGTGACGGTGTCGATCACATACCGGTAGCGGACATCGCTGCCGAGGACCCGCTCGTTGGCCTCGATGATCTCGTCGGCGCGAATCAGCTCGAATTCGGCGGCAATGCCGTGCTCCGCGCAGAAGATGAGTATCTCCTGGCGACTCAGCAATGCCGCCGATCATCGATCCCGGGAGGGTCCGGCTTGCCGTCCTCGGCCAGCTTCCATCGTTGCTTCGGCGTCGACGGCGCGGGCGTATAAGGCCTGGACCGCAGTGGAGCTGCCAACCGCGAGCCACGTCCGCAACGGCCACTCGTATCTACGCAGCCTTGCCTACCCCATGTGTCCACAGTCTCGCCGAACTCCCAGGTCAACGGCACTCCGATGCATCGGCAACCACTGGCCATGGGAGTGACCGGCAATTTCATCGACACGTCGGCATCAACAGTTTAACTCCGCGCCGACTGAGAATCTTGAATCGGTCAGTATCTGCAGCTCATCGGGCTTGTCATGACCTTGATCAAGCTGATAGTTGCCATGGAGAGCTTGGTTGGTCTGGGACCGCTCTGATCTTTGGGAGGTCGCATGGCGAAGAGGGCTTGATGTGGGTGCGGGCGGCCTTATTGGGGTGTGGGCCAGATCCGCTCACGCCCTGATCGGACGTTGTTGGGGCTGGGTTGCGGTAGCGCTTGAGGTGGCCGGGTATGTCATGCGCCGGTTCTGGTGTGGCGGGGTCGGCGCCGGTGGCGACCCCGCTTAGGTATCCCGGTGGTGTGGGAGGTCGCCAGTGCTTGAGGCCTAGACCCCTCTGAAACATAGCCTGGCGGTTCTCATAAGAGCAGATTTGTTAGGCGTTTACCCAGCCACTGGTCGCGCCGGCGCGCCACACGGCCTCCATTCGTACCAGTGGGTTCGTAGTGGTCGTACTTCCAGAGCCGCAACCCGCCTGTGAACCATTTCCATCAACAATGTCGATTATTGTCCCGTTCTGGAATTGGAACCTGCCATATACGCCCACATTGTCAGCAAGTGTATCGCACACGGAGAATGACAGGTGGTCAAAGCTGGTCTCTACGTAACCCCTTACGGCACCGCCGGAGATAACGTAGGCCCGGAGTGGATGGGCCGAGGCCGGTGATATGCCTACTGCTAGTAGTGTCACCGTAAGGCATAGTCCGATAGCCACCGTTCGGAATCCAGGAATCTTCATTTCCATCTCCTCGCTTCTATTGTTATCGGCGACGTGTCCGATCCCTAGGATGGATCGCACATCCATCTGACTCGACAGACGGTCCCATCAGTGGCGTGTTATTTGGCGCTCGCCGTCAAGTCGATATGGCCAGCACTGTCGATAGTTCGCCTTCCGGTTCTGTGCGGACGTGGTGGGTCGCAGGGGTCTGTGTAGCGGTGTTGGGTTGTCCGTGGTCGGTGGGTGGACGTGTGGACAACAACGTGGGGACAATGGGAGGGCCGGTACGTGTCCTGGGGGTGGTGGTTGTGCCGAGGAGGGAGCGCCCGCTGGGGGCGGGGGATGAGGTGTTGGTGGGGTTCGCTGCTGATCTGCGGCGGTTGCGGGTGAGTGCTGGTGGGCCGAGTTATCGGGAGTTGGGTCGGCGGGTGCATTACTCGTCGAGTGCGTTGTCGGATGCGGCTGGGGGGCGGCGGTTGCCGACGTTGGGGGTGACGTTGGCGTATGTGCGGGCTTGTGGTGGGGATGAGCAGCAGTGGCGGGAGCGGTGGCATCGGGTGGCGGCGGAGTTGGCCGCTGCTGGTTCCCCGTCTGACGAGGTGGTCGAGTCTGATGATCGGCTGTCGCCGTATGTGGGTCTGGAGTCGTTTCAGATCGAGGATTCTGATCGTTTTTTCGGTCGGGAGTCGGTGACGTCGGGGTTATTCGCGCGGCTGGTCGAGAGGCGGTTTGTTGCGTTGTTCGGCGCGTCCGGTGAGGGCAAGTCTTCGTTGTTGCGCGCGGGTCTGGTGCCAAAAGTGCGTGCGGAGACGAGTTGGCGGTCGGTGGTGTTCACGCCCGGTGCGAGTCCGGTGGAGGGGTGCGCGGTCCATCTCGCGTCGCTGATCGGGGTGTCCGCCAGCGAGTTGACGGCGGAGCTGATGGCTGATCCTCGCAATTTGCGCCGCCTGGTTCGGCAGGCTTTTGTCGATCAGCCCGGCGATGTCGAGGTGTTGCTGGTGGTGGACCAGTTCGAGGAGGTCTTCACGCTGTGTGAGGACGCCTCGGAGCGGGCCGAGTTCATCGCGATGCTGCTGGCGGCCGCGGGCGATGACACGAGTCGCACCCGGGTCGTGCTCGGTGTTCGCGCCGACGTGTATCCGCGCTGCGCGGAACATCCCGATCTGAGCAAAGCCTTGGAAGACTCACAAATGCTCCTCGGCGCCATGACGACGGAAGAACTGCGGCAGGCAGTCACCCGGCCGGCGGTCCAGGCGGGGCTGACCGTCGAGACGGCGCTATCCACCGAACTGGTAGCGGAGGCCGCCGGGCGCATCGGGGTGCTCGCGTTGGTCTCGCACGCGATGCTGCAGACCTGGCGCCGCCGCAGGGGTAACGCGCTGACCGTCAACGGATACCGGGCCGCGGGCGGGTTGCAGAGCGCTCTGGCCCGATCGGCCGAAGCGGTCTATGCCGGGTTCACCGTCGAGCAGCAGACGTTGACTCGGCAGTTGTTCGGCCGGTTGACGGTGGTGGGCGATGGACCAGAGCACACCCGGCGTCGGATCAGCCGGGACGAGTTGCGTGGCGTCGGCGCTGACCTCGACACGGTGCTGCGTGCGCTGGCGTCGGCCCGGCTGCTGACGCTGGGCCAGAACACCGTGGAGATCACCCACGAGACACTGTTCCGCGCCTGGCCGCGCCTGCGGGACTGGCTGGCCGAGGATCGTGACGGGGTACGCGTTCATCGCCTACTCAGTGAGGCCGCCGGCCTCTGGGAGGAGCTGGATCGCGATCCCGGTGCGCTCTACCGCGGCACGCGGCTGGCACTAACCACGGAATGGGTCAAACGCGCTGAACCCGTGCTTTCTGACCGGGAACGCGAATTTCTCGACCACAGCACCGCAAGCCAGACACAGCAACGCCGCGCGGCGCTGCGCCGCATGCGCGTGCTGCGGTTCCTCGTGATCGGGTTGGCGCTGTTGCTGGTCGCCGCGACCGGTGGCATCTGGGTCGCACTCGCCCAGCGCCGGGAAGCGGTGAGCCAGAGCCGGATCGCGCTGTCCCGTCAACTGGCCACGCAGGCGCTCGCCCTGGTCGATTCCGAACCGGGTACGGCGATGCTGCTCGCCGTCGAGGCGTTTCGCACCGCCCCCACCGCCGAAGCACGGGGTGCACTGTCCAGCATGTCCGCGCGCAGCGCCTACCGCACGGAGTTCACCGCCCACGCCGGAGCGGTGTCCGAGGTGGCGTTCGCCCCCGACGGCCGCACGTTGGTCACGGTCGGGCGTGACCAGACGGCCGTGGTGTGGGACCCCGTGCGCCGCACCCGACTCGCGATCCTCACCGGCCACGACACGTGGCTTCGAGCCATGGCGATCAGCCCGGACGGGCAGTTGCTCGCCACCGGGGGTGATGACACCGACGTCGTGCTGTGGAACCTCGCCGACCGCGGCAAACTGGCGGTTCTGTCCGGGCACACCGGACGGATCAAGGAGATCGCGTTCAGCCCGGATGGCCGCACCCTGGCCACCTCGAGCGCCGACGGCACGGCACGACTGTGGGACGTACCGACCCGCGACCCGCGCATCGTGCTGACCGGCCACACGGCGGCCGTCAACTCCGTCGCGTTCAGCCCCGACGGACAGACCGTCGCCACCGCAAGTGCCGACAGCACGGTGCGACTGTGGAACGCCACCACCGGCCTCCGACTCGGAGAACTGACCGGGCACAAGGACAGCGTCAACGCAGTCGCATTCAGCCCGGACGGCCACACCCTCGCCACCGCGAGCACCGATGACACCGCAGGACTCTGGGACACCGCCACCCGAGTCCGGCTGGCCACCCTGACCGGGCATGCGAGCACCGTCACCGCGGTCACGTTCAGCCCCGACGGCCGCACCCTCGCCACCGCAAGCATCGACAAAACCGTTGCTCTGTGGGATACCCAGCACCGCACCATCCGCGCCCGCCTCACCGGGCACACCGGCAACATCTACACCCTCGCCTTCAGCAGCCAAGCGCCACTGCTGGCCTCCGCGGGTGAGGACGGCACGGTCGTCCTGTGGGACACCAATCGCGCACCACTGGCCGGCTACCTCGACCAAGGGGTCAACGCCATAGCCTTCAGCCCGGACGGCAGCACCATCGCCGTCGCCAGCGGCGGACACATCGTGCTGTGGAACAGCCACGAGCGAACCCCGGATCAGGTGCTCACCGCCCGCACCGGCGCCAAGATCAACGCCATCACCTTCAGCCCCAACGGACGTACCCTCGCCGCCGCCACCGAATCGGCCCAGCCACCCGCCGACCCCACGCACAACACCGCCACGCTCTGGGACCTCACCAACCGCGCACCGCCCCGGGAACTACACGGCCACACCGACCGCGTGCTCACTGTCGCGTTCAGCCCGGACGGCCGCACCCTCGCCACCAGCAGCGTCGACCGAACAGCGATCCTGTGGGACACCAGCCAGGGCACCCGCATCGCCACCTTCACCGGCCACACCGACGCGATCAACGGCCTGGCCTTCAGCCCGGACGGCCACACCCTCGCCACCGCCGCACACGACCGCACCGCCATCCTGTGGGACACCGAGCGCCGCACACCCCGCGCCACCCTCATCGGCCACACCGGATGGATCCGCAGCGTCGCATTCAGCCCGTCCGGACAGGCCCTCGCCACCGCAAGCACCGACCAAACCGTCAAAGTCTGGGACGCGACCACCGGCACCCTGCAGACCACCTACACCGGCCACACCGACGCCCTAGTCAACGGCTTCGCCTTCAGCCCCGACACCGACACCGACACCATCGCCATCTCCAGCGGCGAACACACCACCACACTCTGGAGCCTCACCAACCACACCAAACTCGCCAGCCTCACCGGTCACACCCGACCCATCACCAGCATGGCCTACAGCCCCGACGGACACACCCTCGCCACCGCCTCCGACGACCACACCGTCCTCCTCTGGGACACCAACCCCCAAGACACCCAAAACCACATCTGCACCACCATCAACCGCAACCTCACCTCCGACGAATGGCACGAATACCTCCCCGAAACCCCCTACCACCACACCTGCGACACCTGACACAACGATTCACCCACGTCAACGTAGCCTTGCCTATCCTGCATATCCGCGATCCCGCCGCACTCCCACGTCAACGGCACTCCGATGCGTCGGCAACCACCCGTCACCGGAGTGATTGGCAATTTCATCGACACCGCCGAGATTTACGGCCCTTACACCAACGAAGAGATGGTCGGCCAAGCCCTCAAGGGCCACCGCGACCAGGTTGTGCTGGCGACGAAGTTCGGCCTCGTCTCGCACTCCGGTGGCGGCCCGGGTGTTCTCGACAGCAGCCCGGCTAACATCCGCACTGCGGTCGAAGGTTCCTTGAAGCGGCTCGGTATCGACCACATCGACCTGTACTACCAGCACCGGGTCGACCCGAACACCCCGATCGAGGACACCGCCGGCACTCTGGCTGAGCTGGTGACCGAGGGCAAGGTCGGCCACATCGGCCTGTCCGAAGCCAGCCCCGCCACGATCCGCCGCGCCCACGCCGTGCACCCGATCACCGCGCTGCAGACCGAGTACTCAGTGTGGGAACGCCATGTCGAAGCCGAATTGCTGCCGTTGTTGCGGGAACTGAGCATCGGCTTCGTTCCCTACCCGCCACTGGCCACGGCTTCCTCACCGGCCAGATCCGCTCCATCGAGGACATCGCCGACGACGACTGGCGCAAGACCAACCCGCGCTTCACCGGCGAGAACTTCCAACACAACCTGCGCATCGTCGACGAGGTCGGGGCAGTCGCCACCGGGGCGGGCGCCACACCGGCACAGATCGCCCTGGCCTGGCTGCTCGCCCAGGGCGACGACATCGCCCCGATCCCCGGTACCAAGCGCGTCGCCCGCGTCGAGGAGAACACCGCCGCAGACGGCATCGAGCTGAGCGCCGAGCAGGTCGAACGGCTGAATCACCTCAC
>NZ_DASYTH010000369.1:0-42028 GCF_036002505.1 Actinophytocola sp.
CCCCCTTCATCGCACCTCTACGTCGTGTCGGCCAGGTCCGCCCGCACCCGGCCGGCCCGCTCCGCCTCGCCGAGCGCCGCGCTCACCCTGGTCAGCAACCACGACGCGCGCCGCGCCCTGCTCCGCAACCGCAGTACCGCGGCCAACAGCACACCCGCCGCGAGCACCAGCAGCAACCCGGCGGCCAGCAGCAGCTCACCGGACACGGTGCAGCCTCACGTCCGCCTCGACCCCGGCCGCGGTCAGGTTCTCCCGCACCCGGCCGACCACTCTGCGATGAATCACGTCCCGCAGCAGCCGCGGGGTCAGCATCGACAGCGGCCGGGCCACCCAGGTCTCCCGGTGCGCCAACTCGAACAGGTTGAGCAGCTCCACCGAGATCACGTGCCGATCCTCGTTGCCGAATACCCGCGACAGGTCCGGCGGCAGCGCCTCCACCCGCCGCGCCACCCGCTCGGCCCGCTCCCCCAACGCCCGCACCTGGATCCGCAGCCGCACCAGAACGAACCCGGCCACCCCGAGCCCCAGCACCCCGACGAGCAGCAACACCACCGCCACGGTCTCCACGGAGCGGGATTCTCCCAGGCGCGGCTACCCGGACAGGGCCCGGTGCATCTCCTGCAGCCGCACCACGAGGTCGCGGCGGCTGGCGGGGGCGATGAGGATGCGGTTTTCGCCGCCGTTGACCGGGGTCATGAGGTTGAGCCAGCGGCCGGAGGCGGTGTCGGCGAAGCGGAGGGGGTGCGGGCTGGAGCGGCGGCGGCCGAGGCTGTCGCGGATGGCGACGGAGAGTTGACCGCCGCCGGTGGTGGGGAGTTCGGCGATCTTCTGGGCGAGGCGGACCTCGGTGCTGGCCGGGCGGGTGCCGACGCCGGCCTCGGTGCGCTGGCGGCCACCGACCGAGGCGAGCGCGTCGGCCTGCATGAGGCTGAACGCCTCGCCGCGGCCGGGCGGCAGGTCGGCGGTCTGGGCGACGAGGGCCTCGGGCAGGGTTTCCGGGCGGATCTGGCTCAGGGACACCAGGTCTCCGTCACGGATGGCGAGGATCGCCTCGCGGCCGATGGCGGCGGCGAGGACCGCGACGGTGTTGCCGCCCGTGGTGATCCAGCCGTAGAACTCGGCGCCCGGGCGGCACAGGACGGCGAGTGAGGCGACCACCTCGACGTCGAGCCGGCCGCGCCGGTCGAACAGCCCCATCCGGGCGAACTCGGCGCGGGCCGCGGTTTCCTCCTCGTGCTCGAGCTGCTGGGGCCGCCACACACCGGCCGGCTTCAGCGTGACGTGCAGCTCGCCGAGATTCTCCAGCGCCACCAGCCGGACCAGGGCCTCGGCCGGGAGCGTGAGCGGCTTCGGCAGCACCACCGGCCGCTCCCCCTTTCTGCTATTCGCCGATCACCGGCGGTGCGGTGACCTCGTCGGTTCCGAACGTCTCATCCGGGTCGGCCTCGACCAGGAACGACGGGCGCTGGTGCTCGCCGTCCTCGCCACCCTGCCCGCGCGCGCCGCCGCCCATGGGCATGCCGCCGCCCGCGCCGCCGCGCCCACCCGGGCCGGCCGCACCTCGGGCCGCCGCGGCCTCGGCCGCCGCCGCGCCACCGGCCCCCAAGCCGCCGGCGGCACCGCGCGATCCGAGCCGGCCGCCCTCCTCGGCGCCACCGGCGCCACCGCCACCCGGGCCGAAGCCGCGCGCACCGGACCCGCCGGAACCAGGACCGCCGAGACCGCCGCGGCCGCCCGGCCCGGTGCCGGTGCCCGATCCGCCGCCCCCGCCGGTCGGCCCGAAGCCGGTCGCCGGCAGGAAACCCGAGCCGAACCCGGGCCCACCGGGACCGGTGCCCGGCCCGGTCGGTACCGGCACGCCGGGACCCGGCCGTCCCGGCAGCGGCTGACCCGGCACGTACTGGTCGGGACCGGTCCGCCCGCCATTCGTCCCACCGGTCCCACCGTCGGTTCCGTTGGTTCCGCCCGTCCCCCCGGTCGAGCCGTCCGTGCCGCCGGTACCGGGCGGCGAGGTCGGCGTCCGGGTCGGCGAGTTGCCGGGATCCGAGGTCGTCCCGCGCGGCTGCGGCGGGACCGGCCGGGGCTCCGGCGGCAACACCGGGCCCTGCGGCTGCATCACCCCGATCGCCGAGTGGTCCGGCTCGATGGACCCGTACGACGTCGGCATGGCCGACGTGTTCTGACCGGTGACCGTCTCGTACGAGGACATCACCGTGACGTTGTGCTGGTTGGCCGAGTTGTACTGGTCCAACTTCTGCTCGTAGGAGTCGCCCGCGCTGCCGAGGGACGTCAGGTTGTCCCAGAAGCTCGGCTCCTTCGGCTGGTCCGGAACCTTCATCACCGAGTTCTTGGCGGTGTTGAACGCGGACACCTGGCTTTGCAGCGTGTCCTGCGCGATGTTCATGTCCGGCGCGGCCACCCCGTGCTCGACCGCCAGCGGACCGGCGCCCCGTTGTGCCGCCCCGCCGGCGTCGCCCTGCCAGGCCGACTCCATCTTCATGGTCAGCGTCGTGATCGACTGAGCCCGCTGCTCGTAGCTCTTGACCAGGTCCTGGATCTGCTTGGATGCGGTCGACATCCCGGTGCCGCCGACGCCGTTCTGGAAGTTGTTGTAGATCGCCTGACCGGACATGCACGAGCTTGCGCCGGATCCGTCCATGTCACGCCCCCTTCTTCAGTGTCTTGATCACCGCCGCGGCGGCTTCCTTGGCTCGATCACAGGACTTGACCCCCAACTTCGTGTCCTGCACGCCGACCCGGAACTCCGACGTGTCGGAGATTCCGACCGTGATGTTGCAGGTACCGTCGCTGCGGTAGTCCTGGATGTCGTTGAGCACCGCAGGATATCCGTCCACTTCGGTCGGCTCGAAGTAGCCTTTGAACCGGTCCTTGCCCTGGTACGTGTCGGAGAGTCCGTTCTTGTTCGCGGTCAGGAAACCGATCTCGACACCCGAGCCGGCATCGCGATCGAACCACGAGCAGCCCGGCCCGGCGGTCTTGGCCGTCTCACTGTCGGTGTCGGGCTTGCCCTGAGCGGGAAGGTGCAACGCCTGGAGCTGATCGGGCGCGATCGCCCCGCACGGTTGGCTGATGAACTTGCTCGCGTCCAGCGGATCCGTCACCTTCGGCGCGCCGCCCGACCCGCCCGGGTTCGAAGTGGACGTGGGGTCGTCGGTCGGCTGCGACCCGGACCCACCCGGGGTCCCCGTGGGACTGCCGGACTCCTTGCTCGAGCAACCCGCGACGAGAGCTGCCGCGACAGCCATCCCGAACACGATCGTGCGCACGCTCACCTGTGACGCCCCGGTCCCTAGTAGACGTTGTCCATCGTGGACTTTCCGCTCTGGTCTGTGTTGGCCATGCTCGCACGGCTGGCCTCGAGTTTCTTGATGTACTCGTCCGCGTACTTGAACATCTCCTGGTTGTGTTGGTAGAGCGCGTTCAGTGACGCAAGGGATGAGTCCTTCATGCCACCGCTCATGCCATCACCGGCGGGAGCCACTATGGCGCCGGCGGCCTGCCGGATCTTTCGACCGTCCTCGAAGATGGCCTCTTTCTGTTCCTTCCACTGGGCGATCACCGCGTCCAGGTCGGCGAGGCTGGTGAACATGTACTGGCCCCCGGTGCCCCCGCCGCCGGCCGAGGTCTCCCAATCCTGGCCGAACAGGTTGCCGAGCCAGTTCTTCACCGCGCCCAGCGAGATCTGCTGCTGGATCTGCTGGTCCGGGGGCAACGGTTCGGCGCCACCCTGCTGATCGGTGCTGGTTCCCTCCGGCACGACGATCCCTCCCCTCACTCAGTGCACACGCAACCCGACCCGGAGCTTACCGCCGGTGATTGTCTCAGGAACAACTGGTACTCCGAGGGTGTATGACGGAGTGTGGTTCCCACTGACTTTCAGTGGTGCACAATGTGACCCAGCAGTCCGCGCGCGACCATCTCGACGGTGACCAGCACGGCCACCGACTCCGCGGCCAGCAGCGAGATCAACACCAGTAGCTGCGTGACGCCGGCCTGGACCGGGCTGCCACCGCCGAGCAGCACCCCGACGAACGCGCCGGGCAGCGTCACCACCCCGACCGTCCGGGTCTGGTCCAGCACCGGGATCAACGCCTGCCCCGCCGACGGCCGGCTGATCTCCAACGCCGCGCCGCGCGGCAGAAAACCCAGCGCCAGCGCCGCTTCGTACTCGCCGTACCGCGCGGTGAGCTCGCCGAGCGCCCGCACCCCGGCCAGCGACGTCGCCGTCATCGCCCCGCCGATGACGATGCCCGCCACCGGAATCAGCACCACCGGCCGCATCGCCACCGACCCGGTCCCGAGCAGCAGGGCGAGCACCGGCACCACCCCGCCCCCGATCGCCACCCCGGCCCGCCACGCCGTCCGCACCGTGCCGATCCGCCGCGCCGACGTGCCCGCCGCCACCGTGAACATCACCACCACGAACCCCGCCGTTCCCCACGGCGATCCGAGCACCGCCGTGATCAGCAACGACACCGCGGCAAGCTGGACGGTCGCCCGCACCGCGGCGAACAGCACCGCCCGCCCGTCGCCGACCCGCCCCAGCCACACCACCACCGTGCCGGCCAGAGCGAGGAACCCGAGCACAACCACCAGAAGCGGTCCCACCGCGATCGGAGCCATGCACAGAGATCCTGCCGGCGCTCAAACCCTGAGGCTGGGTGGGGCCTACCGGCCCGTGCCTTTGAACCACCGGCGTGGCCGCGAACCGGGTCCGTCCTGGCCACTCCCCGGGTCGAGCCCGTGGTTGGCTGGGTATGCGAGCGCGAGGGGACGCTCCCCGGAAAGCACTCGGACCAGGTCGGCGCGCATCTCGGCGGCCGACACGTACCTGTCGGCCGGATGCTTCATCATCGCCTTGAGCACGACGGCGTCCAGCGCCGGGTTCACCCGCGGGTTCAGCGCGGACGGCGGCCTGGGGTCCTCGCGCACATGCTGGTAGGCCACCGCAACCGGGGAGTCGCCGGTGAACGGGGGTTCGCCGGTGAGCAACTCGAACAGCACGCACCCGGCGGCATAGACGTCGCTGCGGGCATCGACCGCCTCGCCTCGGGCCTGCTCGGGAGAGAGGTACTGCGCGGTGCCGATCACCGCGACCGGAGTGACCGTCTCGCCGGTGGAGATCACCCGAGGAAGGCCGAAGTCCATCACCTTGACCGCGCCGGTAAGTGTGATCATCACGTTGCCCGGCTTCAGATCCCGGTGCACGATCCCGTGCCGGTGACCGAAGTCCAGCGTGGCGCAGACATCGGCCATGATCTCCACGACGCGCTGGCCCGGCAATGGACCCTCGGTCCGCACGATCTCCCGCAGCGTCCGGCCGGCCACGTACTCCATCACGATGAACGGCTCCGGGCCGTAGTCACTGGGAGTCTCTCCGGTGTCGTACACCGCGACCATGGCCGGATGGTTGAGCCTGGCGGCGTTTGTGGCCTCCTGCCGGAACCGCTCCCGGAACAGCGGGTCGCGAACCAGATCGGCGCGGAGAACCTTCACCGCGACGTCACGGCCGAGGCGGACATCGCGTCCTCGATGAACCTCGGACATGCCGCCGTGACCGAGCGTCTCACCCAGCTCATAGCGATCGGCCAGCAATCGTGGCGCCGCGGCCGGCCGCGGCGCTTCCCGGCGGGGTTCGTCGACAACAGCTTTCAACTGCGTCAGCAGATTGCTGAGATCCGAGCGGAACGTGTCATGGTCGAGTCGGATCGCGTTGCGCCGGGCGAATGTGGCCAGTTGGTCCGGAAGCTCATCTCGCCGGGGCATCCGGGCACCGTCAACGAGAACGGGAATGACCCGGACACCGCGCTCCAGGGCGGTTTGGATCTCCAGTACCACGAAATCGTCCGGGTCCTCCAGCCGCCGCCGACCCCGCTCGTCGAGAGCGTCGATCCAGCCGGGTCCGATGACGGCCAGGAGCACCGCACACGTGCTGAGCTCGCGCTCGATGGTCTCGGCGAAATCGACCCCCGCCGGAATGGAGTCGACGTCGACAAAGACGTGGCCCGCCCCGAACTCGTCAGCCAGCCGGTCGCCGAGCCGGCCGACCAGGTGACGGGTCTCGTCCCGACGGTAGCTGACGAACACGCGCCCGACATCGCCGCTGCCCATCGAGATCCGCACTCCCGAAAACGCGATACAGGGTGAACCTGCTCACCTTATATCGGTCGGCAGATTTCTAGTCGTTGCGCGGGAAGCCCAGGTTGACACCGCCGTGCGAGGGGTCGAGCCAGCGGCTGGTGACGACCTTGTTCCGGGTGAAGAAGTGGATGCCGTCGGGGCCGTAGGCGTGGGTGTCGCCGAAGAGGGAGTCCTTCCAGCCGCCGAAGGAGTAGTAGCCGACCGGGACCGGGATCGGGACGTTGACGCCGACCATGCCGACTTCGATCTCGTTCTGGTAGCGGCGGGCGGCGCCGCCGTCGTTGGTGAAGATCGCGGTGCCGTTGCCGTAGGGGTTGGCGTTGACCAGTTCCACCGCGGACTCGTAGGTGGGGACGCGGACCACGGAGAGGACCGGGCCGAAGATCTCGTCGGTGTAGATGGACATGTCCGGGCGGACGTGGTCGAAGAGGGTGGGGCCGAGCCAGAAGCCGTCTGAGGAGCCGTCCACCGGGTGGTCGCGGCCGTCCACCGCCAAAGTCGCGCCTGACCCGACGCCGGAGTCCACATAGGACGCGACGCGGTCCCGGTGCGCGGCCGTCACCAGCGGGCCCATCTCGCAACCGGTGCGGCGGCCGTCGCCGACGTGCAGGCGAGCCATCCGGTCGGAGATCTTGCCGACCAGCTCGTCGCCGGTGGGGCCGA
Source organism: Actinophytocola sp. (assembly GCF_036002505.1). Classification (GTDB taxonomy): domain Bacteria; phylum Actinomycetota; class Actinomycetes; order Mycobacteriales; family Pseudonocardiaceae; genus DASYTH01. Next base: position 6,826 of record NZ_DASYTH010000369.1, read on the forward strand.
CCGCCACGACGACGGCGATGGCCATGCAGCGCTCGCCGGCCGAGCCGAACCCGGCCGACACCGCGGCGTCCGCGGCCAGGTCGAGGTCGGCGTCGGGCAGCACCACCATGTGGTTCTTGGCGCCGCCCAGCGCCTGCACGCGCTTGCCGTGCCGGGTGCCGGTCTCATAGACGTAGCGGGCGATCGGGGTGGAGCCGACGAACGAGATGCCGCGCACGGTCGGATGGGTCAGCAGCCCGTCCACCGCGACCTTGTCACCGTGCAGCACGTTCAGCACGCCGTCCGGCAGTCCCGCCTCGGCCCACAGCTCGGCCACGAAGTTCGACGCCGACGGGTCCTTTTCGGACGGTTTGAGCACGACCGCGTTGCCGCAGGCGATGGCGTTCGGCACGAACCAGAGCGGCACCATGGCCGGGAAGTTGAACGGCGAGATCACGCCGACCACACCGAGGGGCTGGCGGATCGAGTACACGTCCACCCGGCGCGAGACGTTCTCGCTGAACCCACCCTTGAGCAGGTGCGGCACGCCGCAGGCGAACTCGACCGCCTCCAGCGCGCGCTGGATCTCCCCGGCCGCGTCGTCGAGGACCTTGCCGTGCTCGGCGGTGACGATCTCGGCGAGGTCTCGGCGGCGGGCGCTGAGCAGCTCCCGGAACGCGAACAGCACGTTGGACCGGGCAGCCAGCGACGTGTCCCGCCAGCCCGCGAACGCGCGCGCGGCCGCGGACACCGCCTCGTCCACTTCGGATGGTGAGGCGAAGTCCACGCGGCCGGACACCTGGCCGGTCGCCGGGTCGTACACCTCACCGGTCCGCTGGGCCACGCCGGCCCAGGGCTTCCCGTCGATCCAGTGGCTGATCCGCTTGGTCACTAGTCCGCCTCCCCGGAATTCAATGCGGTGGTTACGTTCCAGCGAACGCTGCGGCTGTCGGGATGATTGTGGCTGGGTACCGTCACGGTCCCCTGAGGTTCCGTTGGCCGGCACGAGGCTATGTCAACCCGTCCGCGATGTTCCATCAGACACGGCCCATCTGACACGGCTTACTTCCCTTCCTGTGCCGCGGCGATCGCACCCTCGAGGGCGCCGAGCGCCTCGTCCATCTCGTCCTCGGTCACCGTCATCGGCGGCGCCAGCCGGATCACGTTGTTGTGCAGGCCCCCCTTGCCGACCAGCAGGCCGCGCGCCCGGGTCTCCTCGAGCACCCGGGCGGCCGCCGCGACGCTCGGCGTCCGGCCGCCCGGTTCGACCAGCTCGACGCCGACCATGAGGCCCTTGCCCCGCACGTCACCCACCACCGGGTAACGCTCGGCGATCGCCCGCAGCCCGGTGATCAGCCGCGCGCCGAGCTTGGCGGCGCCGGCCTGCAGGTCGTGGTCGAACACGTAGTCGATCACCGCCCGGGCGCCGACCGTGGCCAGCGGGTTGCCGCCGAACGTGGAGATCGAGTTGGCGGTCAGGCAGTCCATCACGTCCGGCCGCGCCACCACGCCGCCGATGGCCAGCCCGTTGCCCAGCCCCTTGGCGAACGTCATCAGGTCCGGCACCACGCCGTGCGCCTGGATGCCCCAGAAGTGCTCGCCCGTGCGCCCCCACCCGGTCTGCACCTCGTCGGAGATCAGCAGGATCCCGTGCTCGGCGAGGACGTCCGCGAACGCGCCGTACAACCCGTCCGGGGGCAGGGTGAACCCGCCGACACCCTGGATCGGCTCGACGATCATGCACGCCACGTCCCCGGAGGTGGTGGTCTGGATGACCTCGCGCAGGTCCTCCACGCACGCCCTGATGTAGTCCACATCGGACAGTGCGGAGAACGGGCTGCGGTAACGGTAACCGCCATGCACGTAGCTCACCTTCACCGGCGACAGGGAACTTGCCGACCAGCCGCGGTTTCCGGTGATCCCCACGGTGCCGAACGCCCGCCCGTGGTAGGAGTTGCGCATCGCCAGGACCTGGTTGCTGCGCCGGAACTGGGTGGCCAGCATCAGCGCGGTCTCGTTGGCCTCGGTGCCGGAGTTGGTGAAGAACACCTTCGCGTCCGGGATCCCGGACAGCTCCGCGATCCGCTCGGCCAGCTCGATCTGGTTGCGGATCAGGTACAGCGTCGAGGTGTGCATGATCCCGGTGTCCAGCTGCTTGCGCACCGCGTCGCCGACCTCCGCGACGTCGTAGCCGAGCGCGTTGGTCAGGATGCCGGCGAAGAAGTCGAGGTAGCTCTTGCCGTTGGCATCGGTGACCCGCCGCCCGTGACCGTGCACGATCTCGATCGGGTCGGCGTAGTACAGGGCGATCCAGTTCGGCAGCACGGCGCGGTGCCGGTCGATGAGGGCCATACGCCGAGTGTGGCGGCGGCACGGGCGGACCGCCATGGACAACCTGTATCACCGTCGCCGCCCGCGCTTTACAGTCTGTGTCCATGTACCCGACCGTGTCCGACGCGCTCGCGCTGCCGGTGATCCGGCAGGGCCGGCCGCGGGTGGTGGCCGGCGCGGCGGGACTGCGCCGGCGGGTGCGGTGGGTGCACGTGGCCGAGGTCGCCGACATCGCGCACCTGCTGCGGGGCGGCGAGCTGGTGCTGACCACCGGGATCGCGCTGCCCGATGATCCGGTGGCGCTGACCAGGTACGTCGACGAGCTGGCCGAGACCGGGGTGGCCGGGCTGGTGGTCGAGCTGGTCCGGCACTGGCACGAGGCGCTGCCCGACGCGCTGGTCGCCGCGGCCGAGGGGCACGGTATGCCGCTGGTCACCCTGTCCCGGGAGACCCGGTTCGTGGCGGTGACCGAGGCCGTGGTCGGGCTCATCGTGGACGCCCAGGTGGCCGAGCTGCGCGCGGCGGAGCAGGTGCACGAGACGTTCACCGCGCTCACCGTGGCCGGCGCGGAGCCGGCCGAGGTGCTGCGCGAGGTGGCCCGGGCCTCCGGGCTGCCGGTGGTGCTGGAGACGCTCGCGCACGACGTGCTGGCCTACGACACGGCCGGCCTCGACCCGGGCGAGCTGCTCGCCGACTGGGCCCGGCGGTCCCGCGCGGTCACCGTCACCGAGCGGACCAGCTACGACGGCGACGCCGGCTGGCTGGTCACCGTGGTCGGCGCGCGGGGCAACGACTGGGGCCGGCTGGTGCTGCACTGCCCGGAGCCGCCGCAGCACCGGCAGCTGGTGATCGCCGAGCGGGCCGCGTCGGCGCTGGCCGTGCACCGGCTGGTCGCCCGGGACCGGGAGGGCCTGGAGCGGCATGCGCACCGCACCCTGCTGACCGAGCTGCTGGCCTCCCCCACCCCGCCCGGCGACCTCACCGCGCGTGCCACCGCGCTCGGGTTTCCGTTGCAGCGCAGACAACTCCTCGGCATGTCGGTGCGGCCGAGCACCACCGTCATGATCAAACCGGCACGCTCCATGGCCACCCAGGAGGTGCTGCGCGACCTGGCCGAGGCCACCGCGCTCGCCGCCCGCCGGGCCCGGGTGGCGGCGCTGGTCGGGGTCATCGACGACACCAGCGTGCGCGCGCTGCTCTCGCTCACCCCGCAGGCCGACGCCGACGCGGTGCTGCGCCGGTTGACCCAGGAGATCCACCACGCGGCCGCCGCCGCGCCGCGCGCGCTGCCGGTGGTGATCGCGGTCGGCAGCACGGTGGCGACGGTGGCCGAGGCCCGCCGGAGCCTGATGGAGGCCGCCCAGGTCGCGCAGGCCGCCCTGCGCACCGCCGGCTCCCCGGACGGCCGAGCCTTCCACCGGCTCGAGGACGTCCGGCTGCGCGGCCTGCTGCAACTGCTGGCCGAGGACGACCGGGTCGCCGCGTTCGCCGACCGCGAGCTCGGGCCGCTGCTCGCCCGCGACGCCAGCCACGGCAGCCGCCTCGTCGAGGCGCTGCGGCACTACTGCGAGCACGGCGGGAACAAGTCCGCCGCCGCCAGCGCGGCGCACATGTCCCGCACCGCCTACTACCAGCAGCTGGCCCGAATCGAGCAGGTCCTCGGCGTCTCCCTGGACGACCCCGAGTCGGTGCTCTCCCTGCACGTCGCCCTGCTCGCGATGACCACCCGATCCGGTGGCCAGTGATGCCCGTCACCTGCCGATAACAAGATCATGCGTCCAACACTGCTCGGAGCGGCCGCCGCCGCGATCGCCACCGCCATGCTGTGTATCCCGGCCGCCGCCACCGAAGCGGGTTCGGCCTCGTCGCTGGTGATCACCGCGTACGACGGCGAGGACACGTCCTGGCCGGTGGGCTCGGAGGTGACCCTGAAGTGCGAGCCGACGGGTGGCAGCCACACCGAGGCCGAGGATGCATGCGCCTCGCTCACCGAGGCCGACGGCGACCTCGACGCGCTGCCCGACCGCGAGCTGATCTGCCCAGAGGTGTACCAACCGGTGACCGTCGAGGTCGGCGGCAAATGGAACGACATGGTGGTGGAGTTCGAGCGCACCTACGCCAACCTGTGCTTCGCGTTCAGCGAAAGCGACGGGGTGTTCAAGTTTTAAGGGCGTGTTCAGCCGGCAGTGCGATGAACGACGCTTTCCTCACGCTCACGGTGAGGAACGACGCTTTCATCGCACCCCGGCCCCTAGATCGTGAACGTGCCGTTGTGGTCGTCGCCGCCCAGCTCAGCGGGCAGCCAGGCGTGCAGGCGCCAGGCGCCGGTACCGATGTTGTTGCTGGCATCGGGGAGGGCGAAGGTGAACATCTCGCCGACCGCGGCCGGGACGCCGAACGGGCCGAACAGGTGCACCTGCACGGACCTGCCGTCGGAGTCCCGGACCAGGTCCGCGGTCGCGACGAACCGGTTCGCCTCGATCGGCTCGTTTCCCACGTTGAAGGCGAAGACCTCGAGCTGGTCCACGCCGTCGTTGTAGAAGACCCAGTCGTCCTCCTGCATCCAGCGCGCCTCCGGGCCCTGCTCGGTGTAGGTGTGCGGGACACGTCCGTCGGTGCTCGGCGGGCGCGCGTCCTCGCTGCGCAGCGACGCCCAGGTCTGGTTGCCGACGATGCCGTCGTGCTGCAGGCTCCGGTCCTGCTGCAGGCGCAGCACCGCGGTCAGCGTGCCCTGGCCGAAGTCGCCGTCGATCCTCACCTGGTAGCCGGCGGCGACCAGCAGCTCCTGCAGGTACTCGACCCAGCCGTCGACGCCCTTGTCCCCGATCCGCAGCGTCGGCTCGTCGGTCTCCGGCGGCGGTGTCTCCTTCGGCTCGGTGCCCCCGCCCCCGCCACCGCCGCCTCCGCCACCGCCGCCGTGGTCCCGCAGCACGAACCGGACCGGGGTGTTCTCCTTCTGGTCGCTGGGCATCAGCGGCGGGCCGGTCTGGTACCGGTCCACGCTGGCGCCGTCCAGGCGGTCGTTGGCGGTGTTCGGGCCCTGCTCCGGGTTGATCCACTGCACGGTCCACAGCGCGTGCGCCGGGTCCTGGGTGACCGAGTAGCGGGCGAACCCGCTGACGCCCTCGCGGCGGTGGTCCGGCCGCAGCTTCTCGGACACGGTGAACGTGGTCTGGCCGTCCGGCGGGATCTCGTCGTCCGGGAACGAGACGATGTCGCCGTCGTTGAAGTGCGTCTCGTTGAGGAACAGGGTTTCCTTCGTCTCGTTCATGATCGTGATCACGCACGAGTTCTTGTCCACGACGCCGTCCGGGCCGCCGCCGAAACCCTCCTCCAGCAACACGAACTCGAACGGCACCAGGGTGGAGCCGGTCTGCGCGAACGCCACGGTGAACTTGTAGTCGATCACCGTGCCGTCCGGCTCGGTCTGCCCGTTCGGGAAGACGATCTCCGCGTCGGCGTGGTTGTCGGCGTCCTCGCCAGGGGTCTTGCCCTCCGGGTTGTTCCAGTGGATCGTCCACTGGCTGTGCTCGGGCGCGCCGACGGCGTACACGACCCAGCCCTCGTCGCCGCCGAGGCCGAGGAAGCTGGACGGCGACTCGCCGGACAGGAACGTGCCGGTCTCCCCCGGCCCGATCTGGTTGGGCGGCAGGATCTTCAGCGCCCCAGCACCGGTCTGCCCGTTGTGCTCCCGGGTCTCCGACATGAAGTGCAGCGTGTGCTGGGTGCGGTTGACCACGCTGATGGCGCTGGTGTTCTTGTTGACCAGCAGGTCCTTGAGGTCGAGGCCCAGCTCCTTGGCCAGCTTGATGTAGTCCGGCAGCTTGAGCAGGTCCTCCGGCCCCAGGTTCAGCTCGTGGGCGACCGCGCGCTCCTCGTCGGTCAGCTCGACCTGGTCGGTGTCCGCCATCACGAGCCCCTTTCCCGCCACCGCTACCTGGCCCGACGCTGCCAGCCGGGCCGATCACGCCCCACGGCCTACGGCGTGACCAATCGGGCAAACGGGAACGCACGGACGGGCAAACTCGCGCAACTAACACAATGTTCACCGAGTAGATCAACGGTTAACACTGTGACACTGCCCCCAGGTGCTCCGGACACCCACGATGCCGGGATGGAACTCCCGCCGCTGGCCCGAGCACCGGAGTAGGCACATGGCGACCATCCCCCTCACCACCACGCACGACGACGGACGCGTGGACCTTCCCGACCACAGCACGATCGAGCGGAGCCGCTTCTACAACCCGGAGCTCGCCCCGGTGCCGATCGAGCGACGCACCTGGACCACGTACAACTACTTCGCGCTGTGGATGGGAATGGCGCACAACATCCCCAGCTACACGCTGGCCGCCTCGCTCATCGCGCTGGGCATGGACTGGGTGCAGGCGTTCGTCACGATCACCCTCGGCAACCTGATCGTGCTGATCCCGATGCTGCTGAACAGCCACGCCGGCACCAAGTACGGCATCCCGTTCCCGGTCTTCTCCCGGGCCTACTTCGGTCTGCGCGGCGCCAACCTGGCCGCGCTGCTGCGGGCGTTCATCGCCTGCGGCTGGTTCGGCATCCAGACCTGGGTCGGCGCCGAGGCGCTGAACGTGATCCTGGGCAAGCTGATCGGGGACTCGTGGACCGGCTCGGCCATGGTCGCCGGCCAGCACTGGACGCTGTGGCTGTGCTTCGCGGTGTTCTGGGTGTTCCAGATGCTGATCATCTGGCGGGGCATGGACGCCATCCGCCGGTTCGAGAACTGGACCGCGCCGCTGGTCTCGGTCGGCTTCCTGATCCTGCTGGGCTACGTGCTGGTCAAGGCCGGCGGGTTCGGTCCGATCCTGTCCGCGCCGTCCAAGCTCGGCTGGGGCCCGGACTTCTGGAAGGTCTTCGCGCCGACGCTGATGGCCATGATCGCGTTCTGGTCCACGCTGTCGCTGAACATGCCGGACTTCACCCGGTTCGGCGGCGGGCAGCGCCAGCAGGTGCGCGGGCAGATCCTCGGCCTGCCGACCACGATGTCGTTCATCGCGATCGTGGCGATCCTGACCACCTCCGGCGGCCAGCTGCTCTACGGCGAGGCGATCTGGGACCCGTCGCAGCTCGCCGCCCGGTTCTCCAGCCCGGTCGTGGTGGTCGTGGCGCTGTTCGCCCTGGTGTTCGCCACGGTGTCGTGCAACCTGGCGGCCAACGTGGTCAGCCCGTCCTACGACTTCTCCAACGCCTTCCCCAAGCGGATCACGTTCGCGCTCGGCGGGCTGATCACCGGCGTGATCGGGATCGTGATCCAGCCGTGGCGGCTGATCTCCGACCCGAACGTCTACATCTTCTCCTGGCTCGGCTTCTACGGCGGCGTGCTGGGCGCGGTGGCCGGCGTGCTGATCGCCGGCTACTGGCTGCGGGACCGGACCGAGCTCGCGGTCGCCGAGCTGTACGACCCGAACGGGCGGTACTGGTACAGCGCCGGGTGGAACTGGCGGGCAATCGTGGCCACCGGGATCGGAGCGGTGCTCGCCGTCGGCGGGGCGTACAACGGGCCGTTCCCGGCAGACGGGCTGATCCCGGTCCTCAAGCCGCTCTACGACTACAGCTGGGTCGTCGGTCTGGTGGCAAGCTTGCTCACGTTCGTGGTGCTGTCCCGCCCGGCTCAGCGCCGGGAGCCGGTGGCGTCACCCGAACCGGCAGCGGCATAGAAGGAGAAAACACTGTGGCAGAGATCGTCAGGGCCGGTCTGGTCCAGCAGCGGTGGACCGGCGACAAGGAGTCGATGATCGCCAACGCGGTCAGCGCCATCGGCACGGCCGCGTCCCAGGGCGCGCAGGTGGTCTGCCTGCAGGAGCTGTTCTACGGCCCGTACTTCTGCCAGGTGCAGGACGCGGACTACTACTCCTACACCGAGCAGATCCCGGACGGGCCGACCACGCAGCTCATGTGCGAGCTGGCCGACCAGCACAACGTGGTGCTCGTGGTGCCGATGTACGAGCAGGAGCAGCCCGGCGTCTACTACAACACCGCCGCGGTGATCGACGCCGACGGCACCTACCTCGGCAAGCACCGCAAGAACCACATCCCGCAGGTGAAGGGGTTCTGGGAGAAGTTCTACTTCCGGCCCGGGAACCTCGGGTACCCGGTGTTCGACACCGCGGTCGGCCGGATCGGCGTCTACATCTGCTACGAGCGGCACTTCCCGGAGGGCTGGCGGGCGCTGGGCCTGGCCGGCGCCCGGATCGTGTTCAACCCGTCGGCCACCAGCCGCGGGCTGTCCGAGTACCTGTGGCGGCTGGAGCAGCCGGCCGCCGCGGTGGCCAACGAGTACTACGTCGGCACGATCAACCGGGTCGGGGTGGAACCGTTGGGCGACAACGACTTCTACGGCCAGTCCTATTTCGTCGACCCGCGCGGCCAGATGGTCGGCGAGGCCGCCTCGGACACCGAGGAGGAGGTCGTGGTTCGCGACCTGGACATGGGCCGGCTGGCCGAGGTTCGGGACCTGTGGGCGTTCTACCGGGACCGCCGGCCGGACACCTACGACTCACTGACAAAGGCGTGACAGCAATGCGCACCCTCATTCGCAACGGAACGGTCGTCAACGCGAACGGCGCGGTGGCGGCGGATGTGTTGGTAGACGGTGAAACGATCGCCGCGGTGACCGCACCGGGCGTGTTCCCGGAAGCCGACTCGATCATCGAAGCCGCCGGGAAATATGTGCTGCCGGGCGGGATCGACGCGCACACGCACATGGAGATGCCGTTCGGCGGCACGTTCTCCGCGGACACGTTCGCCACCGGCACCACGGCGGCCGCGTGGGGCGGCACCACGACGATCATCGACTTCGCCGTGCAGGCCAAGGGAACCTCGCTCCTGGCCACATTGGACAAGTGGCACGAGAAGGCGGACGGCAACTGCGCCGTCGACTACGGCTTCCACATGATCATCTCCGACGTCAACGACACCTCGTTGAAGGAGATGGAGTCCTGCATCGACGCCGGGGTGAACAGCTTCAAGATGTTCATGGCCTATCCCGGGGTCTTCTACGCCACCGACGGCGAGATCCTGCTGGCGATGCAGAAGGCCACCGAGACCGGCTCGATGATCATGATGCACGCGGAGAACGGCATCGCCATCGACCAGCTGGTGGCGCAGGCCATCGCCAGCGGGCGCACGGATCCGGTGCACCACGGCATCACCCGGCCGCCGGAGCTGGAGGGCGAGGCCACCTCGCGGGCCATCCAGCTCGCCAAGGTCACCGGCGCGCCGCTCTACATCGTGCACCTGTCCTCGCGGCACGCCCTGACCGCCGTGGCCGAGGCGCGGGACACCGGGCAGAACGTGTTCGCCGAGACCTGCCCGCAGTACCTGTTCCTGTCCCTGGACGACCTGGCCCGCCCGGACTTCGAGGGGTCCAAGTTCGTCTGCTCGCCGCCGCTGCGGCCCAAGGACCACCAGAGCGACCTGTGGCGCGGCCTGCGCACCAACGACCTGTGCGTGGTGTCCACCGACCACTGCCCGTTCTGCTTCAAGGACCAGAAGGAGCTCGGCCGCGGCGACTTCTCCAAGATTCCCAACGGGATGCCGGGTGTGGAGCACCGGATGGACCTGCTGCACCAGGGGGTGGTGCGCGGCGAGATCACGCTGGCCCGCTGGGTGGAGATCAGCTCAGCCACGCCGGCCCGGATGTTCGGGCTCTACCCGCGCAAGGGCGTGATCACCGCGGGCGCGGACGCGGACATCGTGGTGTACGACCCGGCGGCGACCCAGACGCTGTCCGCGGCCACGCACCACATGAACGTCGACTACTCCGCCTACGAGGGTTGGGAGCTCACCGGCCGGGTGGACGCCGTGCTCTCCCGGGGCTCGGTCGTCGTCTCCGGCGGGGAGTTCCACGGCCGGGAGAGCCACGGAAAGTTCCTGGCGCGCGAGCTTTCCCAGTACCTCAACTGACAGGGAGCGTCCACAATGGACTTCGGGGTGGTGCTGCAGACCGACCCGCCGGCGCGCGAGGTGGTCCGGCTGATGGTCGACGCCGAGCGGCGCGGCTTCCGGTACGGCTGGACGTTCGACTCCTGCGTGTTGTGGCAGGAGCCGTTCGTGATCTACTCGCAGATCCTCGCGCAGACCTCGTCGATGATCGTCGGCCCGATGGTGACGAACCCGAGCACCCGGGACTGGTCGGTCACCGCGTCGCTGTTCGCCACGCTCAACGACATGTTCGGCAACCGCACCGTGTGCGGCATCGGGCGGGGCGACTCGGCCCGGCGGGTGATCGGTCAGCGGCCGGCCTCGCTGGCCGTGCTGGCCGAGTCCATGTACGTGATCCGCGAGCTGGCCGAGGGCCGCGAGGCTCAGCTGCACGGCGCCGCGGTCAAGATCCCGTGGGTGCGCGACGGCCGGCTGGAGATCTGGATGGCCGCCTACGGCCCGAAGGCGCTCAAGCTGGTCGGCGAGCAGGCCGACGGCTTCATCCTGCAGACGGCCGACCCGGCCATCGCCCGGTGGACCATCGGCGCGGTGCGCGAGGCCGCGGCCGCCGCGGGCCGGGACCCCGGCGGCATCACGATGTGCGTGGCCGCCCCGGCCTACGTCGGCGACAACGTCGCCCACCAGCGCGACCAGCTCCGCTGGTTCGGCGGGATGGTCGGCAACCACGTTGCCGACCTGGTCGCCCGCTACGGCGAGTCCGGCCCGGTCCCGCGTGAGCTCACCGACTACATCAAGGGCCGTGAGGGCTACGACTACGCCCACCACGGCAAGGCCGGGAACCCCTCGACCGACTTCGTGCCGGACGAGATCGTGGACCGCTTCTGCCTGCTCGGACCCGCCTCCGCCCACATCGCGCGCCTGGAAGAGCTCGCCGACCTCGGGGTCGACCAGTTCTCCCTTTACCTCATGCACGACGCGAAGGAGCACACCCTCGCCGCCTACGGCGACGAGATCATCAACAAGCTGGACTGACCCTTCGCGGGTCAGGCCATGGCGGCGTTGGCCTGCGACTCCAGCAGAGCCAGTTCGTTCTCGAACCGGCTACCCACGTCGTCGAGGACGTCGGCCTCGGCGCTCAGGCCGTGGTCGCGCAGGCAGCGGGCCAGCTGGTTGTGCGCGGTGGCGATCGCGTAGCCGCTGTAGCCGCCGAGCAGCGCGCCGACGAGCAGCGACAGGCCGAGCGTTTCCGGGGCTGCCGCCGCGGCGGCGGCAACGGCGACGATCGCCTGGGCGATCTCCTTGTCGTAGTTTTCCCGCTGATCCTGGCACGGGTCGTCAGACATGTCTTTTCCCTCCTAGCAAAAAGGCCTTGTGGTCACTGCGGGCTCAGGACGCTCGGGTCGACCCCGATGTACTGAAGCCATTCCTCGGTGCTGCCGACCTGCATCAGGGCCGCAATGGTCGGGAACTGCGACAAGTCAACGACCGGGTCGCTCTGCTGCGAGCCGTCGCTTCCATCCTGGCTCTGGACCGGCTGCCATTCCGTGCCGTCCCACCAGTAGTTGCCATCCTCGGAGTACTGGACGTCTCCCGAAGGTTCGGACATGTTCTCTCACTCCCTCAGTCGCGGGCGATGCGTCGATCGTCTCCGCTGGACACCCTCGGCGAAACGATCCGGGGTGCGCCCCATGAGACGTGCCCGGCCGCCCGATGGGGCGACTAGCCCGCCTGTACCCGTCAGCCGTGCGAGCTCGGCTGCGGTCGGCGGGAATGACGTACCCAGGGAGCGTCCACGGTGGAGCATCCGGGCCGGATGTGGCCAGGCACCCAAATAGGCTGCCCACTTGGGTACTTGACAACACCCGTTGAGCCGCACCTGTGCCCGCGACGACGACCCCGCGCACTGGCCACAGTGAACTGGAGGTTCACCGGCGGAGGGCGGATCAATGACCATTCCCGAGGGCGCACAACTGTCCGAGGACGGCTACTACTGGTGGGATGGCAGCCAATGGCAGCCCGTCCCGGAGACACAGGCGAGCTACGACCCGGACAGCGGTGACGGCGCACAGGCGAGTTTCGATCCGGGCTATGCCGACCCGGCCAGTACCGACGAGGGGTACGGGTATGCCGACCCGGCCACCTATCTCGGTGACGGGGCTGGCGGCGCTGGGGGGTACGACGGCGGTAGCGAGGGTCGCGGCCCCACCGACAACGGGCCTGGCCCGACCCAGGATTTCGGGGAGTGCATGCGCGACTTGGGTATCCCCATTCCGGATTCGTGGTACGGCGATGCCGGGGTGGCGCTCGCCGCCGTGCGGGCCCTGCAGAGCGCGCTCGCCACCGCCGAGACCCTTGCCACGGAAGCCACGCTGGCGGAGGTGGCCGCCGCGGTCGGTCTGACGGAGGTGCTGTCCATCGCCGGCGGGCTGCTGGCTGCCGCGTTCATCGGCGCCTGCCTGGCGTGCCTTGCCAACGGCGGCTCCGGCGCATACGCCGACTGATGCCGATTCCACTGATCGTCGCGGTGGGTCGAGGCCCGCTCGGCACCGGGGAGCGGGCCAAGCCGGCGCTGACCACCCGGCTCTTCGCGCCGCTTCCCGGCCCGACCGGTCGACAGCCGCAGCAGAGCTACGGCACGGCGCTCGTCGTGTGCTTCTTTCGGGCGCTGGCCGCCGCGGCCACCCGACACGGCGTCCGTGTCGACGACGCGTCGGTCACGGTCGAGGTGGGCATCGACGGCACAGTGGCGGCGCCGCGGCTGACCGTCGAGATCACCGTCGCGGTGCCCGGTGTGCCACAACAGCTGGCCGACCGGCTGGTGATCGTCGCCGAGCGAACGTGCCCATTCGTGACCGACGGCAGGCGGTTCGGCACGATCGATGTCAGGACCACCGAACCCGGCGCCAGCTCACCCGGGCTGGCCGGATCCGCGTAGCCGGGCGAGCTCGGCTTGAGGGTCGAAGCCGGGCGTGGGGGTTTGAGGTTTGAGCTCCTCGAGGGTTTCGAGGAGGAGGTTGCTGACCGCCCAGTTGCGGTACCACTTGCGATCGGCCGGAATGACGTACCACGGAGCGTCCACGGTGGAGCATCGGGCCAGGGCGGCGGCGTAGGCCTCCTGGTATTCCGCCCAGTGGTCCCGCGCGTCAAGATCGTCGGGGCTGTACTTCCACTGCTTGGCCGGATCCCTGAGCCGGGCGATCAGGCGCTCCTTCTGCTCCTCGGCGGAGATGTGCAGGAAGCACTTGACGATCGTGGTGCCGGCCGCGGTCAGCTCGGCCTCGAACTCGTTGATCTCGTCGTAGCGGCCCTGCCAGACGTGCTCCGGGACGAGCGCGTTGACCCGGGCGACGAGCACGTCCTCGTAGTGCGAGCGGTTGAACACGCCGATCATGCCGGGCGCCGGGGCCCGGCGCCGGATGCGCCAGAGGAAGTGGTGGCGCAGCTCCGCCTTGGTCGGCTTCTTGAACGCGGCGATGTGCAGGCCCTGCGGGTTCACCTGGCCGCACACGTGCTTGATCGTGCCGTCCTTGCCGCAGGTGTCCATGCCCTGCAGGACGAGCAGGACACTGCGGTGGCCGCCGGTCACGCCCTCGGCGTAGAGCGCCTCCTGCAGCTCGGCGAGCCGGGCGCCGGTGGCCGCCATCGCCTCGGCCCCGTCGGCCCTGGCGCGCGGTCCGACCGGCCTCGAGCCGGGCTCCAGCGGGACGCCGGCGGCACCCGGCGGAACCCGCAGCGCATCCCGGACCGACGGCGTGGCCTGCGCTTTCTTCGCCATGGGCGGAGCATAACCAGATCCGCACGGGCTGCCACCGGTGCAACAATCGATCGTGTATCAGGCAGATGGCGCAATGAAGTGACGTCAGACGCAATGCCCGGCGGATGAATCCTCCGTTGATGTTGCCCTAACCTGGTGATATGACCCTCACTGCGGATCCCATGGACCCCACCACGGACGAGGCGCCGCGGTCCGCGGCCGAGTTCGTCGCCCTCGACGAGCGGTGGAGCACGCACAACTACCACCCGCTGCCGGTGGTGATCGCCGAAGCCGAGGGCGCCTGGGTGACCGACGTGCACGGCCGGTCCTACCTCGACTTCCTGGCCGGCTACTCGGCGCTCAACTTCGGGCACCGCCACCCGGCGCTCGTCGCCGCCGCGGTCGAGCAGCTCGGCCGGGTCACGCTGACCAGCCGGGCGTTCCACCACGACCAGCTCGGCCTGTTCTGCCGTGAGCTGGCCCGGCTCACCGGCACGGACATGGTGCTGCCGATGAACTCCGGCGCTGAAGCCGTCGAGTCCGCGCTCAAGGTGGCCCGCAAGTGGGCCTACCGGGTCAAGGGCGTGCCGGACGGCACCGCGGAGATCGTGGTGGCCGGGTCCAACTTCCACGGCCGCACCACCACGATCGTCTCGTTCTCCACGGATCCCGTGGCCCGCAACGACTTCGGCCCGTTCACCCCGGGCTTCACCGTGGTCAGGTACGGCGACGCGGAAGCCCTCGAAGCCGTGATCACCGACCGCACCGCCGCCGTCCTGGTCGAGCCGGTGCAGGGCGAGGCCGGCGTGATCGTGCCGCCCGCCGGCTACCTGCACGAGGTGCGCCGGATCTGCGACGAGTACAACGTGCTGCTCATCGCCGACGAGATCCAGTCCGGGCTGGCGCGCACCGGTCCGCTGTTCGCCCTCGACCACGACGGCGTCCGGGCCGACCTGTACACGTTGGGCAAGGCGCTGGGCGGCGGGATCCTGCCGGTGTCCGCGGTCGTCGGCAGCGCCGCGGTGCTCGGCGTGCTCAAGCCCGGCGAGCACGGCTCCACCTTCGGCGGCAACCCGCTGGCCTGCGCGGTCGGCCGGGCCGTGATCCGGCTGCTGTCCACCGGCGAGTTCCAGGAGCGCTCCCGGATCCTCGGTGAGCACCTGCACACCCGGCTGGGCGAGCTGGTCGGCCGCGGCGTCGCCGAGGTCCGCGGCCGCGGGTTGTGGGCCGGCGTGGAGATCGCTCCCGGCGGCCCCACCGCCCGCGCGGTCTCCGAGTCCCTGATGGAGCGCGGCGTCCTCTGCAAGGAAACCCAGGACACCACCCTCCGCGTGGCTCCCCCACTGGTGATCACCCGCGAGGAGCTCGACCACGGCATCAACGCCATCGCCGACGTGATCACCGGATAAGGCCACGAACGTCGAACTCGCTTGCCTGAGCGTCGAACTCGGTTGCTGGAGCGTCGAACTCGCGGGATTCTTACCGCACCGAAACGGGCAGCTTCGCGGGGCCGCGAAGGTTGATCCGGCCGTTCCACTCCACCGGGCCGGCGAACGCCAGCTTCGGGAACCGGGACACCAGCCGGCCGACCGCGACCCGGCCCTCCAGCCGGGCGAGCGCGGCGCCGAGGCAGTGGTGCGGCCCGGCGCCGAACGAGACGTGCTGGTGCGCGTCGGGCCGGTCCAGCCGCAGCGTGCCGGCGTCGCCGCCGAAGTGCCACTCGTCCCGGTTGGCCGAGGCCAGGCAGGCGATCACGAACGTGCCGGCCGGGATCTCCTTGTCCCGCAAGGGATACGGCGCGGTGGTGATGCGCCGGGTCTGCTGCACCGGGCTGTCGTAGCGGAGGAACTCCTCCACCGCGTTGCCGATCAGGTCCGGTCGCTCGCGGAGCAGGGCGAGCTGCTCGGGGTGCCGCAGCAGCGCCACCACCCCGTTGGCGATCAGGTTCACCGTGGTCTCGTGCCCGGCCACGTACAGCAGCACGACCTGCGCGATCAACTCGTCGTCGCTGAGCACCTGGCCCTCGTGCTCGGCCGCGATCAGCGCGGTGAGCAGGTCGTCTGCCGGATTGTCGCGCTTCCAGGCGATCAGGTCCCGGGTGATCTCGGTCAGCTCCCGGCTGGCCTGGTAGATCGCCTTCATGGTGTCCTCGTCCACCACCACCTCGAGCGAGCGGACCAGCGTCCCGGACAGCTCCCGGATCCGCGCGTGGTCGGTCGGCGGCATGCCGAGCATCCGCGAGATCACCGCGAACGGCAGCGGAAACGCCAGCTCCTCGACCAGGTCCACCCGGCCGGCCTCGGCGATGCGGTCGAGCGCCAGGTCGACCAGCCCGGTGACCTCGGGCTCGAGGGCGGCGACCGCGCGCGGGGTGAACACCTTGGTCACCAGCGAGCGCATCCGGGTGTGGTCCGGCGGGTCGCGGTCCAGCATGGACAGGTTCAGCACGCTGCGCTCGTCGTTGCCGGTCATCTGCTCGTACTGGTCCTTGACCAGCCCGCCACCGAGGTTGCGCTCCTCGACCGAGAGCCCGGAACGCAGCAGCGCGGACACGTCCTCGTGCCGGGTGAGGAACCAGAACCCGAACGGGTGCTCGTGCACGGAGTCGACCTCGCGCATCCGCTGGTACTGCGGGTACGGGTCGTCGGTGAAGCCCGGTGCGAACGGGTTGAACAGGAACTCCTCAGGCCGGAATGTCTCGGTCATGCCTTCTCCCCTGCATGGTCAGTCCGGTGGCGGCCAGAAGGGTCCGCCGGTGGTGCTCGTCCAGTTCCTCTAATGCCGGGTGCTCAGTGTGCGCGTCGAGCAGCAGGCGGGCCGCGGGCATCACCTCGTCCACCACGCGCCGGACCTCGGCGACCGCGCCGGTCAGATCGTCCGGATCCTGCTCCAGAACGGCGTCGAGGCGGGCGTCGAACGCCCGGTACCAGCGCCGGCGCACGTCCCGCAGGAAACCGCCGAGATCACCGAACTCGGTCTCCAGGCCGGCGCGGAACCGGGACGCGATCTCCGGCCGCCCGGTCCGGGCGATGTCCTCCAGCACGGCGTGCACCAGGCGGTGGCGCCGGTGGCTTCGGTTCCACGAGTCGGTCAACCCCATCACCTACTCAGCGTCGGTAACATACGCTATGTATGTCATATACTCCGCGCGTGTCCACTGTCAAGAGCCGGCGCGAGCAGTACTCGCAGGCCACCCGGGCGGCGCTGATCGAGGCGGCCACTCGCCGGTTCGCCGAGCGGGGCTTCGCCGGCACCTCGCTGGAGGATGTCGCCGCCGACATCCAGGCCACCCGCGGCGCGGTCTACCACCACTTCACCAGCAAGACCGCGCTCTTCGAAGCCGTGTTCGACCAGCTGGAGACCGGCGTGGTCGAGCGCTCCGCGGCCGCGGCGGCGCGGGCGGCCGACCCCTGGCAGGGCGCCATCGCGGCGCTCAACGTGTTCCTCGACGAGTGCTGCGATCCGGTCTACGGCAAGGTGGTCTGGCGCGAGGCGCCGCTCGCCCTGGGCTGGCACCGGTGGCGGGAGTGCGAGGAGCGGTACGCCTACGGCCTGATCTCGCAGCTCATCGGTGCGCTCATGGACAGCGGGTACCTCGAGCGGCAACCGCTTGCCACCACCACCTCGATCACCTTCCACATGCTCGGCGCCGCCGGCCTCGCCCTCGCCGAGGCGGCCGAACCGGACAAACCTCGGGTACGCGACGAGTACGCCGCCGTGATCGGCCGCCTCATGTACGGCCTGCGAGCCGAGCCTCGCCCGTGACCCACGGCAACAACGGCGACAGTGCGATGAAGGGGGCCTTCCTCACGCCCGGGGTGAGAAAGGCCCCCTTCATCGCACTCCTAAACCAGGCGGCGGATCACCGCGTCGGCGAGGAGGCGGCCGCGCGGGGTGAGCACGCAGCGGCCGAAGTGGCCGTTGACGCCGGCCATGGCATCGGGTTCGAGCAGGCCCTCGGCCGCGGCGGCCCGGGCCTCGGCCTGACCGGGCTTGTCCAGGAGATCCACCGCGAGGCCGTCGGAGAGCCGTAGCTCCAGCATCACCCGCTCGACCTGACGGTCCTTTGTGGACAGCACCTCGCGCCCGGCGGCCGGCGAGGAGCCCGTCGCGAGCAGGGCCGCGTAGCGCGCCGGATGCTTGACGTTCCACCAGCGCACCCCGCCCACGTGGCTGTGCGCACCCGGACCGGCGCCCCACCAGTCGCCGCCCCGCCAGTAGCCCAGGTTGTGCCGGCACCAGGCGTCCGGGCCCGCCGCCCAGTTGGACACCTCGTACCAGTGCAGGCCGGCCGCCGACAGCGCGGCGTCCACCTGCTCGTACCGCTCCGCCAGCACGTCGTCGTCCGGCGCCGGCAGCTCACCGCGGTGGATCCGCCGGGCCAGTGCCGTGCCCTCCTCCACGATCAGCGCGTAGGCCGAGACGTGATCGACGCCGGCGGCGAGCACCGCGTCCAGAGATGCGGCCAGGTCCGCCGGCCGCTCCCCCGGCGTGCCGTAGATCAGGTCCAGGTTCACGTGCTCGAACCCCGCCGCCCGGGCCTCCCGCGCCGCGGCGACCGGCCGGCCCGGCGTGTGCGTGCGGTCCAGCACCGCCAGCACGTGCGGCGCGGCCGACTGCATGCCGAGCGAGACCCGGGTGTACCCGGCCGTCCGGATCCCGGCGAAAAACTCGGGCGAGGTCGACTCCGGGTTGCACTCCGTGGTCACCTCCGCGCCGGGCGCAAGCCCGAACGCGTCCCGCACCGCCTCGAGCACCGCTGTCAGTCCGCTCGAGCCGAGCAGCGACGGCGTGCCCCCGCCGACGAACACCGTGCCCGCCGGCGGCGGTGTCCGAAGCACCCGCGCGGCAAGGGAAAGCTCGTGGCGCAGCCCCTCCAGCCAGGAGCCCGGCGACGCCGCCGTGCCCAGCTCCCCCGCCGTGTAGGTGTTGAAATCGCAGTACCCGCACCGGGTCGCGCAGAACGGCACGTGCACGTACACCCCGAACGGGCGGCGCCCCAGCCCGGCCAGCGCCGCGGGCGGCAGCGCCCCGTCGGCCGGAGCGGGTTCCCCGTCGGGGAGCACGGAAGCCATACCCCAAGTGTGGCGCAGGTCAAAAGCGTCCCAGTATGCGGATGGCGGTGGACCACGCGTGGGACGCATGGCACTCTCGAAGCCATGTCCACCGCGACCGAAGTCCTCCTCGTGGCACGTCGCCACGTGGACTTCCGTCGCGTGTCCAGCGCGATGTGCCGGCGAGCCGGGTAACCCGCCGCCGCTTTCTGCCGTAATCCAGCCGGCGACGGGGTGCGCTGGCTGAAGCTCCGTCGCCCAGGGGCCGATCTCCGGTGCACGTCCGTCGCCACGACCGAAGGACACGATGGTGGCCCACCCCACCACACCACCCAGGACCGCACCGCCCGCGGCCAAGCGCGCCCACGCCCGCCGCGGCGAAGGCCAGTGGGCGCTCGGCTACCGCGAGCCGCTCAACCCCAACGAGCGCAGCAAGAAGGACGACAACCCGCTCAACGTCCGGGCCCGGATCGAGAACATCTACGCGCACACCGGTTTCGCCGGCATCGACCCGGCCGACCTGCGCGGCCGGTTCCGCTGGTACGGCCTGTACACCCAGCGCCGCCCGGGCATCGACGGCGGCCGCACCGCCACCCTCGAGCCGGAGGAGCTGGACGACGAGTTCTTCATGCTGCGGGTGCGCATCGACGGCGGGGCGCTGACCACCGGGCAGCTGACCGTCATCGGTGAGGTCTCCCAGACCTACGCCCGGGACAGCGCGGACATCACCGACCGGCAGAACATCCAGCTGCACTGGATCCGGATCGAGGACATGCCCACGATCTGGGCCAGGCTCGAGGGCGCGGGTCTGACCACCATGGAGGCCTGCGGGGACAGCCCCCGGGTGATCCTCGGCTCGCCGGTCGCCGGCATCGCCGAGGACGAGATCATCGACGGCACCCCGGCGATCGCGGAGATCAAGCGCCGCTACATCGGCGCCCCGGAGTTCGCCAACCTGCCGCGGAAGTTCAAGACCGCGGTGTCCGGCCTGCCCGATGTCGCGCACGAGGTGCACGACGTCGCCTTCGTCGGCGTCGACCACCCCGACCACGGGCCGGGCTTCGACGTCTGGGTCGGTGGCGGGCTGTCCACCAACCCGATGATCGGGCAGCGGCTCGGCGCCTGGGTCCCGCTCGAGGAGGTGCCGGACGTGTGGGCCGGCATCATCGGGATCTTCCGGGACTACGGCTACCGCCGGCTGCGGCACCGCGCCCGGATCAAGTTCCTGGTCAAGGACTGGGGCGCGGCGAAGTTCCGCGAGGTGCTGGAGAACGAGTACCTGAAGCACAAGCTCGCCGACGGTCCGGCACCGGCCGTGCCCGCGCAGCCGCGCGACCACATCGGGGTGCACCGGCAGCAGGACGGCAACTTCTACGTCGGTGCGGCCCCGGTCGCCGGCCGGGTGTCCGGCTCGACCCTGGTCGAGGTGGCGAAGGCGGCCGAACGGGTCGGTTCGAACCGGGTTCGCCTCACCCCGCAGCAGAAGCTCGTGGTGCTGGACGTGGCGCAGGCGGAGGTCCCGGCGCTGCGGGCGGAGCTGGCCAAGCTCGGACTGCAGACCGAGCCGTCCCCGTGGCGGCGCGGTGTGATGGCGTGCACCGGCATCGAGTTCTGCAAGCTGGCCATCGTCGAGACCAAGGCCCGCGCCGCCGAGCTGGTCACCACGCTGGAGGAGCGGCTGGCCGACATCACGCACGGCATCAGCGCGCCGATCTCCATCCACGTCAACGGTTGCCCGAACTCCTGCGCCCGGATCCAGACCGCGGACATCGGGCTCAAGGGCCAGATCGTCACCGACGCGGACGGCAACCAGGTCGAGGGGTTCCAGGTGCACCTCGGCGGCGGGCTCGGCCTGGACGCCGGGTTCGGCCGGAAACTGCGTGGCCACAAGGTGACCGGCGCCGAGCTGGCCGGCTACGTGGAGCGGGTGGTGCGGCACTACGTCGCCCAGCGCGAGCCGGACGAGCGGTTCGCCCAGTGGGTGGCTCGCGCCGAGGAGGCGGATCTCCAATGACGGCAATCGGAAGCGGACGTGAGGCCGCGGTGGCGGCTGGACGGAGGAGCAGCGCCCGGCGCATGGAACGCGCGAGCGAGCTTGCGAGCGAGCACGACAACAGCCGAGCGGCGCACGGAGGAAGCCGACACCTTCTGCGGCCGAGCGGGAGCGACCAATGAACACCGAACGTGCCACGCCGTTCTACTGCCCGTACTGCGGCGACGAGGACCTGCGGCCGGAGGAGGAACCCCATGCGGCGTGGCTGTGCGGCTCGTGCCGGCGGGTGTTCACGGTGAAGTTCGTCGGGCTCAACATCCCGGCGAAGGTAGAGGCAAACCCAGAGGGGGTGACGCGGTGACCACCGCGACGCGCAAGGAGGATCTCAAGGCTCTGGCCGAGGCGGCGTCGGCCGAGTTGGCCGAGGTGAGTGCGCACGAAGCGCTGGAGTGGACGGCGCGCACGTTCGGGGATTCCTGGATAGTGGCGTCCAACATGCAGGACGCGGTCCTCATCGACGTGGCGGTCAAGGTCAAGTCCAATGTGGACATCCTGTTCCTGGAGACGGGCTACCACTTCGCCGAGACCATCGGCACCCGGGACGCGGTCGCCGTGGTCTACCCCGAGGTGCGCATCGTCAACGCCGAGGCCGAGCAGTCGGTGGCCGACCAGGAGGCGGAGTTCGGCCTGCTCAACCGGACCGCGCCGGACCGCTGCTGCTTCCTGCGCAAGGTGGTGCCGCTGCAGAAGACCCTGGCGAACTACGACTGCTGGGTCACCGGGGTGCGCCGGGTGGATGCGCCGACCCGGGCGAACACCCCGATCGTGCAATGGGACGACCGCAACGGCCTGGTCAAGGTGAACCCGATCGCGGCGTGGAGCGACGAGGAGTTCGACTCCTATATCGCCGAGCACGGCATCCTGCAGAACCCGTTGGTGAGTGAAGGATACCTGTCCATCGGCTGCGCTCCCTGCACCGCGAAACCGTTGCCGGGAACCGATCCCCGCAGCGGGCGCTGGGCCGGCCTGGCCAAGACCGAATGCGGGCTGCACGGATGAGCTTGCGAATGCGAGAGCCGAGGGAGTTGGCCTACCACGACGAGGGTGGGCCGAGGAACGAGGTCTGCCCGAGGAGTGGTTCGGTGAGCCACCACCCGCGGCGACCCACGACCATGGCCAACCTTCCCGAGGTAGAGGGCACCGCATGACGACGAAAGCGATGGACGCGCTGGGCCGCCTGGAGTCCGAGGCCGTCCACATCTTCCGCGAGGTGGCCGGGGAGTTCGACCGGCCGGTGATCCTGTTCTCCGGCGGCAAGGACTCCACGGTGCTGCTGCACCTGGCGGCGAAGGCGTTCTGGCCGGCTCCGGTGCCGTTCCCGCTGTTGCATGTGGACACCGGGCACAACTTCGACGAGGTGATCGACTTCCGGGACCGCACGGTGGAGCGGTACGGGCTGCGGCTGATCGTGGCGAAGGTGCAGGACTGGATCGACGACGGCCGGCTGACCGAGCGGCCGGACGGCACCCGCAACCCGCTGCAGACCGTGCCGCTGCTGGACACCATCAACGAGCACCGGTTCGACGCGGTGTTCGGCGGCGGCCGCCGGGACGAGGAGCGGGCCCGGGCCAAGGAGCGGATCTTCAGCCTGCGCAACGCCTTCGGCCAGTGGGAGCCACGCCGGCAGCGTCCCGAACTGTGGAACCTCTACAACGGACGGCACCGCCCGGGCGAGCATGTCCGGGTGTTCCCGCTGTCGAACTGGACCGAGCTCGAGGTCTGGCGCTACATCGCCCGCGAGAAGGTGGAGTTGCCGTCCATCTACTTCGCGCACCGGCGGGCGGTGTTCCCGCGGGACGGCATGCTGTTGACGTCCGGGCCGTGGGGTGGGCCCCGGCCGGGCGAGCCCGTCCGGGAGCTGACCGTGCGGTACCGCACGGTGGGCGACGGCTCCTGCACGGGCGCGGTGGAGTCCGACGCGGCCGGCATCGACGACGTGATCGCCGAGGTCGCCGCGTCGCGACTCACCGAACGCGGCGCCACCCGCGCAGACGACCGGCTCTCCGAGGCGGCCATGGAGGATCGTAAGCGGGAAGGCTACTTCTGATGACTGAGCGGCGGAGCCCGGAGGACATCGCGGCACTCGAGGTGACCACAGAGCGCGCGCCCGGCGAACGCCACGCTATCGCGGTGGCGGGGCACCCTACCGGGATCGTGACATTCCCCGCCCCGCCTGCCCCGCCGGAGCGATCGCGTCCGCGCGCGAAGTCGCGGGAAGGACGCATTGACCTGCTACGCCTGGCGACGGCCGGCTCCGTAGATGACGGGAAGTCGACTCTGGTGGGCCGGCTGCTGTACGACACGAAGTCCGTGCTGGCCGACCAGCTGGACGCGGTGCACCGTGCGAGCGTCGACAAAGGACTGTCCACTCCGGACCTGTCGCTGCTGGTGGACGGGCTGCGCTCGGAGCGCGAGCAGGGCATCACGATCGACGTGGCGTACCGGTACTTCGCCACCCCGCGCCGGTCCTTCGTGCTCGCCGACACCCCGGGCCACGTGCAGTACACCCGCAACACGGTCACCGGCGCGTCCACCGCGCAGCTGGCCGTGCTGCTGGTCGACGCGCGCAAGGGCGTGCTCGAGCAGACCCGCCGGCACGCCGCGGTGCTCGCCCTGCTCGGCGTGCCGCGGCTGGTGGTCGCGGTCAACAAGATCGACCTGGTGGACTACGACGAGGCCGCCTTCGAGGTGATCGCCAAGGAGTTCACCGACCACGCCACGGCGCTGGGCTACCCGCTCGGCTCGGTGCTGGCCATCCCGGTCTCCGCCCTGATCGGCGACAACGTCGTCAACCACAGCGACCGCACGTTGTGGTACGCCGGGCCGACGCTGCTCGAGCACCTGGAAACCGTTCCGGTCGAGCCGGATCCGCACCACATCCCGTTCCGCTTCCCGGTGCAGTACGTGATCCGGCCGCGCACCCCGGAGCATCCCGACTACCGCGGCTACGCCGGCCAGGTCGCCTCCGGCACCGTCACGCCGGGCGACGAGGTGGTCGTGCTCCCCGCGGGCCTGCGCACCACGGTCACCCGGATCGACACCCCGGACGGCCCGCTGGCCGAGGCGAGCGCCGGGGCGTCGGTGACCCTGGTGCTGGCCGACGACCTGGACATCGCCCGCGGCGACCTGATCGCGGTGGCCGCGGCGCCGCCCCGGGTGACCGGCGAGTTGGACGCCACGCTCGCCTGGCTCGCGGACAAACCGTTGCGGCACAACGCCCGCGTGCTGGTCAAGCACGGCACCCGCACCGTGGCGGCGATCGTGACCACCCTGGTCTCCCGGTTCGACGAGCAGCAACTGTCCACTGTGGGCAATCCGGAGAACCTGCAGCTCAACGAGATCGGCCGGGTGCTGCTCCGCACGGCGGAACCGCTGCCGGTCGACGACTACGCCGCCAACCGCCGCACCGGGTCGTTCCTGGTGATCGACCCGGCCGACGGCACCACCCTGGCCGCCGGGCTGGTCGGCACCCCGCAACCGCTGTCCGGCATCCGACCCAACTGACCAGAGAGGGCTCCCCCCGTGCGCATCCGACGAGCACGCATCACGACCGCCGCGATCGCCGCCGTTCTGCTCACGGCGCTCGGTGCCTGCTCACGTGCGGACAGCGGGAGCACCGCCGGTGGCAACCAGGCCCCAGCCGTGGACAAGGGTCCGGCCGCGGAGCTCCGGCTCGGCTTCTTCCCCAACGTCACCCACGCGGCCGCGCTGATCGGGCTGGACAAGGGCCTGTTCGCCAAGGAACTGGGCAGCACCAAACTGACCCCGGCCAGCTTCAACGCCGGACCGGACGAGATCAACGCGCTGCTCGGCGGGTCGCTGGACGCCGGCTTCATCGGCTCCGGCCCGACCATCAACGCGTTCGCCAAGTCCAAGGGCGAGGCGATCCGGCTGATCGCCGGCGCGGCCTCCGGCGGCGCGCAGCTGGTGGCCAAGCCGGAGATCCGCAAGCCGGAGGACCTCGCCGGCAAGACCGTGGTGACCCCGCAGCTGGGCAACACCCAGGACATCTCGCTGAAGAAATGGCTCAAGGACAAGGGTCTGACCGACAAGGTGCAGGTCACCAACCTGGACAACGCGCAGACCCTGGACTCCTACAAGCAGGGCAAAGTGGACGCCGCCTGGCTGCCCGAGCCGTGGTCCTCCCGGCTGGTCCTCGAGGGCGGCGCCAAGGTGCTGCTGGACGAGAAGGAGATCTGGCCGGAGGGCAAATTCCCGACCACGGTGCTGATCGTGCGGACCGCGTTCCTCAAGGACCACCCGCAAACCGTGCAGGCGCTGCTCCGTGGCCTGGTGGCCGCCGTCGACTTCGCGAGCGGCAGCAGGACCGACGCCCAGGCCGCGGTGAACGGCAAACTCAAGGAGATCACCGGCAAGGCGCTGAGCGACGCGGTGATCCAGCGCGCCTGGGCCGGCATCGACCTGACCTTCGACCCGCTGGCCAGCCGCTTCCCCCAGCTGGCCAAGGACTCGGTGACCGCGGGCATCGCCAAGGAGGACACCAACCTGGCCGGGCTGGTCGACCTCAGCGCGCTCAACGCCGTGCTCAAGGAGAAGGGCAAACCCGAGGTCAACGCGTCGGGTCTGGACAAGAAGTAGCGAACCCGTGGACACCCGAGGAAGGCAGGCGACGACGATGACCGCCACTCTCGACGCCCCCGCGACCCGAATCCGCACCACGAGCGGCGCCGCCGTGCGGCTGTCCGGGGTCGGCAAGACCTTCGGGCAGGGACGGCGCGCGGTCACCGCGCTCGACGAGGTCGACCTGGAGGTCGCGCCCGGCGAGTTCGTCTGCCTCCTCGGCGCGTCCGGCTGCGGCAAGACGACCGTGCTGAACCTGGTGGCCGGGCTGGACAAGCCCACCGCGGGGGTGATCGAGCTGAGCACCTCGCGGCCGGCGGTGGTGTTCCAGGAGGCCGCGCTGATGCCGTGGCTCACCGCCGGGCGCAACGTCGAGCTGGCGCTGCGGCTGGCCGGCGTCGGCCGCGCGGCCCGGCGGACCCGCACCGCCGAGCTGCTGTCCCTGGTCCGGCTCGACGGCGCCGGCGACAAGCGCCCGCACGAGCTGTCGGGCGGGATGCGCCAACGTGTCGCGCTGGCCCGGGCGCTCGCCTCGGCGCTGCACCAGGCCGCCGCCGACGAGCAGCCGCTTCTGCTCATGGACGAACCGTTCTCCGCGCTGGACGCGATCACCCGGGACGTGCTGCAGGCGGAGCTGGTGCGGATCTGGCGGGCCACCGGCACCGCGGTGCTGTTCGTCACCCACGACGTGCGCGAGGCGGTCCGGCTGGGACAGCGGGTCGTGCTGCTGTCCTCCCGGCCCGGCCGGGTCGTCGAGCAGTGGCAGGTGGACGGCCTCACCGGCGCCGACGATGTCGTCATGATCGAGACGATCAACGCGCGCCTGCGCGAGGTGATCAGCAGCCATGCCGCAGCCTGACGGTGCCCTTCAGGACACGCAGGCGGGTACCGAGAACGATGCGGCGGTCGGGGCCGGCCTGGACGCGCTGGACACTCCGGCCGCCGGCCAGGAGCGCACCGGCCGGCTGACGGGTTTCCTGCGCCGGGCGCTGCCGCCGGTCGTGGCGATCGTCTTGCTGATCGCGGTGTGGCAGGCGTTGTGGGCGGCCGCGATCTGGCCGGAGTACCAGCTGCCGGCGCCGAGGGACGTGTGGGCCCGGATCGCCGAGCTCATCCCCGACGGGGAGATCTTCTCTCTGCTCTGGGTCTCGGTGCACCGTGCGGTGATCGGGTTCCTGGTCGCGCTGGCCGTCGCGGTGCCGCTCGGTCTGGTGATCGCCAACGTGCGCCCGGTCCGCCGGGCCATCGGGCCGCTGATCACCGGGCTGCAGAGCCTGCCGTCGGTGGCCTGGGTGCCCGCGGCGGTGCTCTGGTTCGGGCTCACCGACCCGGCGATCTACGTCGTGGTCCTGCTCGGCGCGGTGCCCTCGATCGCCAACGGGCTGGTGTCCGGCATCGACCAGATCCCGCCGATCCTGCCGCGGGTCGGCAAGGTGCTCGGGGCGGGCCGGATCGCCGGCGTGCGGCACATCCTGCTGCCCGCGGCGCTCCCCGGCTTCCTCGCCGGGCTCAAGCAGGGCTGGGCGTTCTCCTGGCGCTCGCTGATGGCCGCCGAGCTGATCGCCACCTCGCCGCAGCTCGGCGTCGGGCTCGGCCAGTTCCTGCACAACGGCAGCTCGCTCAACGACATGTCCATGGTCATCGCCGCGATCCTGCTGATCTTCTTCGTCGGCGTCGGGATCGAGCTGCTGGTGTTCCGCCCGCTCGAACGCTCCGTGCTGCTGGCCCGGGGCCTGACCGGATCGTTCTGATGTCGACAATCCCCCTCGTCGCCGTGGCCCACGGCAGCCGCGACCCGCGCTCGGCCGCGACCGTGACCCGGTTGCTGGCCCGGGCCCGCTCGGTACGTCCGGATGTCGACATCCGGGGCGCGTTCCTGGACCTGTCCGCGCCACGGCTCGGCGACGTGCTCACCGCGCTGCACGGCCAGGGCCACCGCGAGGCCGTGGTCGTGCCGCTGCTGCTGGGCCACGCCTACCACGCCCGGGTGGACGTCCCGACCCTGATCACCGAGGCGACCGCGCGGCTGCCCCGGCTGTCCGTCACGGTCGGCGAGGTCCTCGGCCCGGACCCCCGGCTGGAGGACGTCGCGCTCGCCCGGTTGCTCGCCGCCGGCGCACAGAAGGACGACGAGGAGCTGGGCGTCGTGCTCGCCGGTGCGGGCTCGAGCCACCCGCCGGCCAACGCCGCGGTGTCCGCCGTGGCCCGGCGCTGGGCGGCACGGCACGGGTGGGCCGGCGCCGTCGCGGCGTTCGCGGCCGCCGCCGACCCGGGCGTGCCGGCCGCGATCCGGTCGTTGCGGGCCCGCGGAGCCCGGCGGATCGCGGTGGCGTCCTGGTTCCTCGCACCGGGCCGGCTGCCCGACCGGATCACGGCGCTGGCCCGCGCGGCACATCCCACGGTGCTCGTGGCCGGCCCGCTCGGTGCCGCCACCCCCCTGGCCGAGCTCCTGCTCGACCGCTATGACGAGGCCCTGGCCGGCGCCGAGAACCTGCAGTACGCCTGAATTCCCGACCCGGTGGACAGCGTCCGTGCTTGCGTTCGCAATACCCTAGGGGGGTATAGTCGTGGTCATGAACACACCATGGCGAACCGCGATGAGCGCGACCCTGCACTGCCTCACCGGCTGTGCCATCGGCGAGGTGCTCGGCATGATCATCGGCTCGTCGCTGGGCTGGTCGAACCTCGCCACCGTGATCCTGTCCATCGTGCTGGCGTTCCTGTTCGGCTACTCGCTGACCATGCGGCCGGTGCTGCGGGCCGGCGTGGCGCTCGGCGCGGCGATCTCGGTGGCGCTGGCCGCGGACACCGTCTCGATCACCGTCATGGAGATCATGGACAACGCGGTCATGCTCGTCATCCCGGGTGCGATCACGGCCGGCGTGCTGGACTGGCTGTTCTGGGCAAGCCTGGCGATCTCGTTCGCGGTGGCCTTCGTGGTCACCGTCCCGGTCAACAAGTGGCTGATCGGCCGCGGCAAGGGGCACGCCGTGGTGCACCAGTACCACCACCACCACGACGAGCACAGCGAGCACGCTCACTAGGGTGCTGGCATGGCTGAGCTCGTGCACTACGCGGTGGCCGGCGGCGTTGCCACGATCACGCTGGACTCACCGCACAACCGCAACGCGCTGTCCACCCAGCTGCGCCGCGAGCTGCGGGCGCACCTGAGCGCCGCGGAGGGCGACGAGGCCGCCCGGGTGATCGTGCTCGACCACACCGGGCCGGTGTTCTGCGCCGGCATGGACCTCAAGGAGGCCGGCGGAGCGTCCACTTCGGACCAAGGGGTCAACGAGTTTCCGGCGATCCTCGAACAGATCTGGAACAGCCCGAAGCCGGTGCTGGCCAGGCTTGCCGGCCCGGCCCGGGCCGGCGGGGTCGGCCTGGTCGCCGCGGCGGACATCGCGGTGGCCGCGCAGGACGCCACGTTCGCGTTCACCGAGGTGCGGATCGGCGTGGTGCCCGCGGTGATCTCGGTGACCGTGCTGCCCCGGCTGCTCCCCCGCGCCGCGCACGAGCTGTTCCTCACCGGCGAGCAGTTCTCCGCGCGGCGGGCCGTGGAGATCGGCCTGCTCAACTCAGCCGTCCCGGCCGCGGAGCTGGATGCCGAGGTCAGCCGCTATGTCGGAATGTTGACATTGGGTGGCCCGAACGCGCTGGCGGCGACCAAGCAGATGCTGCGCCGCGAACGCCCGGCGAGCCTCACCGAGGACTTCGCCGCGATGACCGCGCTGTCCGCCGGCTTCTTCGCCGGTGCGGAGGGCCAGGAAGGCATCCTCGCGTTCGCCCAGAAACGCAAACCCAACTGGGTTCCCTAACGGGACGCATCGACCACCACGAACGACCGGTAGTGATCACCGGTGTAGTACAGCTCGTGGCCCGCCCCGGTGACGAGCCTCCGGAGCCCTCGGTCCGGGCTGCCCGGGGTGGGCACCGTGTACTCGTGGTAGTAGCCGGAACCCTTGCCCGGCAACACCTGCTCGCGGTTCTCGAACACGGCGCCGTCATTGCGGGGATACGGAAACGGCCCGCCGCGCTGCACCAGCCGCCAGGTGCTCGCCGCCTCCGCCGGCAGCGCGGACAACGTCCGGACCGGCAGCCCGGAGTCCGCGCCGGGCACACCCGTGGACACGCTGGCCGGGCTGCCGGCGGGGGATGTTCCATTGTCGACAACCTGCGTCCGGACGAACCAGCCAACCACCACCAGGACAACGAGTCCCACGAGAGCCGCGGTGATCCGCCCGCGTGAACGGGATGCGGTCATCGCGCGCCAAGCGGCGGCTCATCCTCATCGGACGGCCCGAACCACGCCGACGCGTAGTCCACGATCCGGTCGATCAACCACGCCACCATCACGCACGCCGGCACCACAACCGCCATCACGAGGGCGAACTGGAACGGAAACGCCAACCCGAGCACCCACAGCTCGACGTCGTTCCACCAGTCACCCACGGGTTCAAACTTAGACCGTGTCGATTGGCTCGCTCCGCTCGCGTGCGCGGGCCTTGACGCGGTGTCTTCCCTCCTGCGCTGCTCGGTCGCTCGTCCCTCGCTCCCTGCGCTGCTCGCAGTGTTCAATTCCGGCTCGATGGCGTAGCGCCAGTCAGGCACCGCCGGCCCGCGCGGGATCTCAATCACTGTCGTGGCGCGGGGCGTCGTTGCCACCGATAGGTTTGCCAACATGTTCGCCGTCTACGCCGATGCGCCGAGCCCGGACGACCCGATCGCCGCCCTGCGGGTGGGTGAACGGCCGGAACCCGAGGTGCCGGACGGCTGGGTGGCGGTCCGGATGCGCGCGGCCAGCCTCAACATGCACGACGTGTGGACGTTGCGCGGGGTCGGCATCAAGGCCGAGCAGTTCCCCATGATCCTCGGCTGCGACGGCGCCGGCGTGCTCGGGGACGGCACCGAGGTCGTGCTGCACTCGGTCATCGGCGACCCGCAGTGGGCTGGCGACGAGACCCTCGATCCGCGGCGCACCGTGCTCACCGAGAAGTACCAGGGCTCGTTCGCCGACCTCGTGGTCGTGCCGGCGCGCAACGTCCTGCCCAAACCCGCCGGGCTGTCCTTCGCCGAGGCCGCCTGCATGGGCACCGCCTGGCTGACCGCCTACCGCATGCTGTTCGTCAAGTCCGGTCTGCGCCCCGGGCAGACCATGCTCATCCAGGGTGCCTCCGGCGGCGTCGCCACCGCCCTGATCGCTCTCGGCCGGGCCACCGGCCTGCGGGTCTGGGTCACCGGCCGCACCGAGGAGAAACGCGCCCTGGCCGAGCAACTCGGCGCGCACGCCACGTTCGAGTCGGGCGCCCGGCTGCCGGAACGGGTGGACGCGGTGTTCGAAACTGTCGGCAAGGCCACCTGGGCCCACTCCATGCGCGCGCTGAAGCCCGGCGGCATCATCGTGATCTCCGGCGCGACCAGCGGTCCCGACCCCGGCGCCGACCTGCAGCGCCTGTTCTTCCTCCAGCTCCGAGTGGTCGGCTCCACCATGGGCACCCGCGACGAGCTGGCCGACCTGCTCCGGTTCTGCGACGTCACCGGTATCCGCCCGGCGATCGGCGCCGAGCTCCCCATGACCGAGACCGAGACCGCCCTCCGCCAGATGCTCGATGGCGACACCGCCGGCAAGATCGTCCTCACCCGATGACCATCCGGTTCACTCTCGATGACGCCATCCAGCTCGCCCGCCGCGCCCACGAGGGCCAACTGGACATGGCCGGCCGCCCCTACATCGGCCACCCGCTCCGCGTCATGGGCCGCCTCACCGGCGACCGCGAACGCATGGTCGCCGTCCTGCACGACGTCATCGAGGACACCCCGGTCACCGCCGCGGACCTGACCGCCACCGGCTGCCCGCCTGACGTGGTCACCGCGGTCGTCGCCATCAGCAAGAACCCCGGCGAGGAGCAAACCGCCTACCTCGCCCGAGTCGCCGCCAACCCGCTGGCGCTCACCGTCAAACGCGCCGACATCGCCGACAACATGTCCCCCGACCGCCTGGCCCGCCTCGACGCCCCCACCCAGGCCCGCCTCACCTCGAAGTACACCGCCGCGCTCCGCCTCCTCGACGAGCTCGAGGCATCGCACAGGTAGCTTGACGATCCTCAACGTTTATCATAAGTTTTATCCATGACAGGAGCGGGGAGGCCGCGGGCCGACCGGGACGTGTTCCGGGCGATCGCGGATCCGACCCGGCGGGCCACCCTGGAAGTGCTGGCCAGAAGCGGGGAGCAGACGGTCAGCGGGCTGGTCGAGACCGTCGGGGTGGAGATGCCGGTCCTGTCACGGCACCTCGCCGTACTCCGCGAGGCCGGACTGGTCACCCAGAAGCAGGCCGGCCGGAACCGGCTCTACTCGATCGAACCTGAAGGGCTGCGCCAGGTCTTCGACTGGGCCGCCCTGTTCACCGAGTTCTGGACCGACAAGATCAAGAACCTGCAGGACTACCTGGACAAGCCACACAAGAAGGAGCGTTGATGTCGCGCACCATCACGATCGACGTGGTTCTCCCGCACCCGCCGGCCGAGGTCTGGCGCGCGCTCACCGACCCCACGGCGCTGGCCGAGTGGCTCATGCCGGTCGAGGACTTCGCCCCGATCGTCGGCCAGAAGTTCATCCTGCGGGCGAAACCGATGCCCGGCTGGGACGGTGTCGTCAACTGCGAGGTCACCGAGGTCGACGAACCGCACCGCCTGGCCTACACCTGGCACGGCAGCAACATGCGCCACCCCACCACGGTCACCTGGCAACTGTCCGAAGTAGACAACGGTACCCGCCTCCAGCTCGAGCACGGCGACTTCTCCGGCATCCTGCTCGCCTTTCTCCACCGCAACGGCTGGCGCCGCATCGTCCACAAGCGCCTCGCCACCCACCTCACCCGAGCCGAGGCACACGAAGACTAGCCATCGAGCTCGGCCACCAACCGCTTCGGCGCCACCACCCGGTAGGCATCCGCAACGATCTCCGCGACCTCCACCCAGTCCACCGGCACATCCAGGTACACCCCGAGCCACCCGCGATGCCCCACATACGGCGGCCGGAAGTACCGCTCCGGACTCGACCCCACCAGAGCATCCTGCACTCCCGGCGGCGCCGCACACCAGAACCCCAGCCGGTCATCATGATGATGATTGGCATACGTGACAAAGGTCTTCTTGTCCCGCACGAACCACGTCGGCTCCCCATGACTGAGCCGCTCAGTCACCTCGGGCAACGCCAGACACAACTTCCGCAACGACTCCAACGGATCACCCGAAGACGCTCGAACCTCAGCCATCAGTATCCAACAACTCCGCCGGCACGATCCGCACCGCGAATGGACGCTCCGCCACGAACACTTCGTCGCCGTTGACCTCCGCCACCTGTCGATACCGTCCGTCGTCCAGTTCGAACACGATCAGGCTCGGCTGTCGCGGATCGACCACCCAGTAGCAGGGAACACCCATACGCTCATAGGCCGCCTTCTTGTTGTTGAGATCGTTAATCTCGGTGCTGGGCTCGAGCACTTCAATGGTCAGCACGGGCGCCGCGGCAAGGTGTGTCTCACCTAGATCATCAGCTCGAGCAACCAGGGCATCGGGCCGTAGCTCAGTGTCATCGGATGGCCGAACCGCGAGAGGCCCCAGCAACACGTGCATGCTATCGGGGCAGGCACTGTCAAGCGCTACCACCAGCTTGAGCAGGGCTCTCTGATGGCGCCTACCGGGAGTTGGACTCATGATGAGCATCCCATCGATGAGTTCATGCCGTCTGCCGTCATCGGGCATCGCCTCCAAATCGTCCACAGTGAACGGGCGCCAGGGTGGGATGCCGGACGTGATGGTCATGGCGGCTATGGTGCCCGTTCTTCCCGTCGTGGACCACTTCAGCAGACTTCGCTGGCGGGGGCGAACGGCTGTCCACAGGCGCGTGGCCTGTGGACTACTTGCGGCTCTTGGACTTGTCGGTGGGCTCGTCGGTGGACAATGCGGCGACGAAGGCTTCTTGGGGGACCTCGACGCGGCCGACCATCTTCATGCGCTTCTTGCCCTCTTTTTGCTTCTCGAGGAGTTTGCGCTTGCGGGTGATGTCGCCGCCGTAGCACTTGGCGAGGACGTCCTTGCGCATGGCTCGGATGGTCTCGCGGGCGATGACGCGGGCGCCGATCGCGGCCTGGATGGGGACCTCGAACTGCTGGCGCGGGATGAGCTGGCGCAGCTTGGTCGCCATCCTGGTGCCGTAGGCGTAGGCCGCTTCGCGGTGCACGATGGAGCTGAACGCGTCGACCGGCTCGCCCTGCAGCAGGATGTCGACCTTGACCAGGTCGGCGGCCTGCTCACCGGCTTCCTCGTAGTCCAGGGAGGCGTAGCCGCGGGTGCGCGACTTCAGTGCGTCGAAGAAGTCGTAGATGATCTCGGCGAGGGGCATGGTGTAGCGCAGTTCGACCCGGTCGGTGGACAGGTAGTCCATGCCGCCGAGCTGCCCGCGCCGCGACTGGCACAGCTCCATGATCGAGCCGATGTAGTCCGACGGCGCGATCACCGTGGTCTTCACCACCGGCTCGTACACCTCGGCGATCTTGCCGCCCTCCGGCCAGTCCGACGGGTTGGTCACCACGTGCTCGGTGCCCTCGTCCATGACCACCCGGTACACCACGTTGGGCGCGGTGGAGATCAGGTCGAGCCCGGCCTCCCGCTCCAGCCGCTCGCGCACGATCTCCAGGTGCAGCAGGCCGAGGAACCCGCACCGGAAGCCGAACCCGAGCGCGGCCGAGGTCTCCGGCTCGTAGCTCAGCGCGGCGTCGTTGAGCCGCAGCTTGTCCAGCGCCTCGCGCAGGTCCGGGTAGTCCGAACCGTCCACAGGGTACAGTCCGGAGTAGACCATCGGGCGCGGTTCCCGGTACCCGGCAAGGGGTTCCGTGGCGCCCTTGCGTTCGGCCGTCACCGTGTCGCCGACCCGGGACTGCCGGACGTCCTTCACCCCGGTGATCAGGTAGCCGACCTCGCCCACGCCCAGCCCGGCGCTCGGCTTGGGCTCCGGCGAGATGATGCCCACCTCGAGCAGCTCGTGCGTGGCGCCGGTGGACATCATCCGGATCCGCTCCCGCGGCGTGATCTTGCCGTCCACCACCCGGATGTAGGTGACCACGCCGCGGTACGTGTCGTACACCGAGTCGAAGATCATCGCCCGGGCCGGGGCGTCCGCGCTTCCCTGGGGCGGCGGCACCAGCCGCACCACCTCGTTGAGCAGCTCCCGCACGCCCTTGCCGGTCTTGGCCGACACCCGCAGCACGTCGTCCGGCTCGCAGCCGATGATGTGCGCGAGCTCCGCGGCGTACTTCTCCGGGTCCGCGGCCGGCAGGTCGATCTTGTTGAGCACCGGGATGACCGTCAGGTCCTTGTCCAGCGCCAGGTAGAGGTTCGCCAGCGTCTGCGCCTCGATCCCCTGCGCGGCGTCGACCAGCAGGACCGCGCCCTCACACGCCTCCAGGGCACGGGACACCTCGTAGGTGAAGTCCACGTGCCCCGGCGTGTCGATCATGTGCAGCACGTGGTCGCGCCCGCC
>NZ_DASYTH010000370.1:0-26267 GCF_036002505.1 Actinophytocola sp.
CTGGCTGATTCACGACAAGTTCAACCTGGAGACCGAGCCTTTCCCCATGTACGACGAGGACTCGTTCATCTTCCTGCAGGGCAAGGGTGTCCGGCGCAGCGAGTTCCACGCGGACCAGTTCAACTTCGACCTGACCTCGGACGAGCTCGGGAAAGAGCCACAGGAGCTGCTCAAGGAGACCGTCCGCCCGCTCATCGACATCATGAGCCAGGAGGACGAGGCGACCGCGTTCAACCGGCTGCTCGCCGACTACGACAAGTACTCGCTGCTGAGCTACCTCAAGGAGCGCAAGCTCAGCGACGGCGCGCTGGAGATCCTCGGCCCGCTGTACAACCTCGAGGGTCGCTACCATTTCTCCCTGCTGGAATGGTTCCTGCACTACTACGAGGACGTCTTCGGCCAGCTCGTCTACATCGTGGACGGCGCCGACACCCTCCCCCGCGCGTTCGAGGCCGAACTGATGGAGAACATCAAACTGGGCGCTCAGGTCCATGGCATCGAGCAGAACGACGCGGGCGTCAAGGTGCACTACCGCACCGGCCGCCAGCAGCGCAGCGTCACCGCCGACGAGTGCATCGTGACCGTGCCGCTCTCCAGCCTCCGGTTCATGGAAATGGAAGGCCTCGACCCGGAGAAGCACTACGCGATCCGCAACACCTACTACGGCCGCGCACACAAGCTGTTCATGCAGTTCAGCGAGCGCTGGTGGGAGACCAAGTACGGCATCACCCACGGCCTGTCGGTCACCGACCTGGCCATCCGCAACATCGTCTACCCGCCCGCCGGCCAGGACCGCCGCCACTCCAAGGGCGTGATGATCGCCAGCTACTGCTGGGAGCAGGACAGCATGCCCTACACCCCGCTGGCCGAAGAGGAATGCGTCGCCCAAGCCCTCGAAGACCTGTCCAAGATCCACCCCGAAGCCCGCGACACCTTCGAGTTCGGCGTCTACAAAGACTGGGCCCTGGATTACTTTGCCTGCGGCATCGGCCCCCTCTTCCGCCCCTTCGAAATGAGCGAAGGCTTCTACCACGACGTCATCCGCCCGGTGAACCGCATCTGGTTCGCCAACGACGCCTGCGACCGCCGCCACCGCCGCTGGGTCGAAGGCGCCCTCAAGGCCGCCGTCAAGAACGCCTACGCCATCCACACCGGCCTGCGCAACGAGATCCCCTGGGAAGACTAGGCAATCGCGTAGGAGTAGAGGTCGCCGGCGGTGAGCGCGAAGCTCAGCCGGAACGGGCCGCCGGTGCTGGGAAGTGTGGTGTGCGTCTGCCAGGTTGCCGCCGTGGCGAGGCTGTCGCCGGTGATGGGGACTGCGTCGGCGGCGGTGTAGCCGGGTACCGGGATGCCGCCGGCGTCGAGCAGCGCGACGCGGAGCTGGCCGGCGCCGGGGTTGGCGTTCACGATGACGCGGTTGCCGCTGGGCGCCAGGGTTCTGGTGACGAGGCTGCCTCCGCCGGGCGCGGCATGGAGCGCGACGAACCGGTCGCGTTGCCAGGTGACGAGGCCGATCCGGCTGTTCCCCATGGCTTTGGCGCAGCGTGCGGCGAGGACATCGGCTGCCGTGCAGGAGTGCTCGCCGGCGAACGATCCGTAGTAGAGCCGCACCTCGTCCCCCACGGGCAGCAGGGTGGTGCCGGCGAGTTGGAATCCCCAGTTCCACGAGCTGAAACCGCCGTCGGTGATGAGCGGGCTCCGGTCGGGCCGGCTCCAGTTGAGGAGATCCTGCGACGCGGCCAGCTCGAGGTGCGCGCGGCCCTTGTCCGGGCCGGGATCACTGTCCGGCGACGGGACTTCGTGGATGTCGAACATCCACGGGACACCGAGGTACTGCTCGCCGTAGCGGATTCCGGCCATGCCGTAGATCTCGGACACGGCGTCCGGCTTGCCGGGGTTGGCGGCCTTGACGGTCTCGTTGTCCAGAACGTCCGAGCCGAGCACGTGACGCGGCGCGGTCCAGTGGAGGAAATCGGTGCTGAACGACACCGAGACCGTCCGCGGGCCGGAGGGCGCGGTGTCCGGGTACTGCTTGGTGAGCGCCACGTACCGGCCGCCTGCCGGGTCGTAGGTGACGTTCGCGACGTCCCAGCCCGGCAGGACCGGGTTGCCCGAGTTGATGGTCTGCCAGTCGAACCCGTTCCGGGACGCGGCCGCGTAGTAGTCACCATTTTGCGGGTACAGGGTGTGGTACCGCCAGCTGGCCGGATCGGCGGAGTCGAAGCGCGGGTTCTCCACGACACCACCCGGCCCGTCCGGGAACACCGGGCCGCTGCCGAATCTGGTCCAGACCACACCGTCGGTGCTGGTGGCGTAACCCATTCCGGCCCCGGCCCTGTACCACATCTGGTAGGTGCCGCCGGCGTCGCGCAGCACGGTGCCGCTGAGCCGCGGGTTGTCGTCCCAGGTTCCGCCGGCCAGCACCACTCCGGTGTCCCCGTCCGGTAGGGCCGGATCGCCGTGTGGGACGCCCTTGATCACGCGGCGGCTCAGGCCGGTGTAGGACTCCACCCGCTGGTCGCCGGCGAACAGCACGCTGCCGCCGCCGATCCCCTCCTGGTACGCGGTGTCCAGATTTGACCTGATGGTGACGTCGTCCCAGAGCGTGGTGCCCACCGCGGCGAACGCGCTGTAGAGCCGGATGGTGACCGAGGTGGCGTCGGCCGGCGCCGTCTTGGTGGCGGTGACGGGTCGCCAGCCGGCGCCGGCGGTCACGTCGGTTCGCGTCTTGTAGGAGTCCTGAGTGGACCCGTCGGCCCGGCGGTACTCCACGTACAGCGAGCCGGCCAGACCGCTGACCACCATGGCCTGCACGGTGACCGTCAGGGTCTCGCCGGCCGAGACCGGCACCGCCCGGCTGAGCACGGTCACGTCGCCGCCGGTCCCGTTCACCGTGTCCACTGTGCGCAGTGCGCGGTTTCCGCTGTGGGTCGGCGAGTTGACCAGCTGCGCGGTACCGCCGCCACCGGAAACCGCCCAGGAGGTCGGTTTCGGGGTTTCCCGCAGCGCCTCGAAGTCACCGTTGGGGACCTTGCGGACCGGCGGCGGCGCGGAGTCGACGGTGACGTCGTCCCAGGCGGTACTGCCGACGGCAGCCAGCTTGCTGTAGATCAGCACCGTCGCCGTGATCGCGTCGGGCGGGGCCGGGCCGGCGACCGTGACCGCCTGCCAGCCGGCGACCGCGGCGATGTCCCGGCTCGTCGTCGCGTCGTCGATCCGCGTGCCGTCCGCCCGCCAGTACTCCAGGTAGAGCGTGCCGGCCTGCTGGTCGATCCGCTGCGCCCAGGCGTGCGCGGTCAGCGCCTCGCCGGGCACCACCGCCAACGGCCGGCCGCGCACCGACACGCCGTCGGCGCCGGTGTCGCTGACCTTGAGCGCCCGGCCGCCGCCGTGTGCCGGGGCGGCGATGATCGAGACGGCGCCGGCGGGGCCGGTGACCGTCCACTGCGCGGCAGCGGACCCGGACTCCTCGAAACCCGCGTTGGCCACGAGCCGGGCGGACGTCCAGTCGGCCAGCAGCGCGACCGGCCGGTGGACCTCGGTTGTGCTCGGCAGAGCGAGCGCACCGGCCAGCAGGCCGAGTGCCAACGCGGTTCGCCCACGGGCCATGTCGCTCCCCTAGGTGATGAGCACGTCGTCGATGAGGTACTGCTCGCCGGTACCGAGGGTGGAGCTGGAGCCGAACTGCGGGCCGAAGAGGCTGCCGCTGGCCCCGTCGGCCCGGGGGGCCGTGCCCACCACGACCCCGTTGGCCGACACCGTGGCGCTGGCCGCGGTCAGCTGGAGGGTGATCTTGTTCCAGTCGGTCGGAGTCACGGTGTTCGCTGGTGCCAGTGGATGCCAGGAACCGCCGGCGTGGTACGTGATGCTGCCGTCCCGGTTCAGCCCGAAGTGGTAGGCGAACTCGTCATTCTGGAACGTCAGTGCCGAGGTGTTGCGGATGCTGAACAGCAGGGTGCCGCCCGACGCCGGGCGTTGGGTGACCTTGGCCCGGAACTCGACGGTTCGGCTGGCCGCGGCCGGAGCCTTGGCGAACGCGGTCGGCAGGTGGTCGGGGTAGACGTCGTTGATCACCAAGGCCCGGCTGCTGCCGCTGCCGGAGGTGCTCTGCGTGACCCAGCAACCGATCCGGCCGGCGCCGTCGACGACGGTCTCCTTCGTGACCCACCCGCGGGGCGGCGCTCCGGACAGCGGGTCGTTCTCGAACGAGTCTACAGTGGAATACAGCTCCACCTCGTTCAGCACGCTGCAACTCGCGCCGGCTCCGGGCAGGCACCCGTCGGAGGCGCCGGTCACCAGCCGCACGTATCGCGCCTGCCGCGGGGTGGGCTCGTAGTGGGTGAGGGCGAAGCTCTTGCGCGGCCCGGCGGTGAACCAGTCGCTCCACGGATCGCCCGCGTTGAGTTTGGTCTGGACCATGGTCGACTGGGTGTGGCCGATGGACTGGCTCAGGCCGATCCGGTTCAGCGTGTGGACGGCGTCGAGCGTGATGTCGAAGGTGCCCTGCGCCGCACCGGCGGCGATCGCGCTGGACCACAGCTCGGTGCTGCCGTCGAACGCCGCCGCCGGCCCGGTACGCGGATGCGCGGCGAACGTGCTGCCCAGCGTCGTGCCCACCTGGACGGTGCCGGCCCGGAACTTCGAAGCGAGGTCGATCTTCCCCGTCCCGCGCCGCAGCACATCGGCCAGCACCCGCTGGATCCCTGGCACCGTGTTGG
Source organism: Actinophytocola sp. (assembly GCF_036002505.1). GTDB lineage: Bacteria > Actinomycetota > Actinomycetes > Mycobacteriales > Pseudonocardiaceae > DASYTH01. Next base: position 4,719 of record NZ_DASYTH010000370.1, read on the forward strand.
GGCTCAGCTTGCCGTCCCGGGTGCAGTTGTTGGTGACCACGCCGGTGTCCAGGTTCTTGAGGACGTGGCAGGTGTCCGCGGTCAGGAGAACCCGGTTGGACTCGGTCCACGCCAGGCTGGCGTTACCACTCGACCCGTAGTTGAGCGTCTGATCGCCGGTGATGCCGCTGGGATAGTTGCGGTAGAACGTGTCGATGAATTCCCAGGAACGGCCGTCACCGGCGGCCGATACCGCGATCCAGTTATGGGAGCGGCCACCCACCAGCACGAGCATCCCGTTGGGCAGCAGGCTCAATCGCGGCATGATCCGGGCGTCGAAAGCCGCCGGCAACGCGACCGGAGCCGACGTCTCCCACGACAGCCCCAGATCGGCGGAACGCCGAATCTTGAGGTTGAAATAACCGGTGTCGTCATGGATGTTCGGATTCTGGCTGCGAATGACGGTGACCAGGTCACCAACCGAGTTCAGGACAATCCCCACCTCGGTGTAGTCGAGCGTCGGGGTGCCCGCGCCGATCACGCTTCGCAACGTCCAGTGCGCGCCGTTGTCGATGCTCTGCAGCAGCATCCCCGTCATGTCGGGCGCGTTGCCGTGACCACCCATGAGAAGTGGCCCGCCAGGCACCTGGATGACGCTGTCCGGGTAGAACCGAGCCCCGGTCGCGAAACTCAGCGGACTGATGTTCACGTCGGCCTGTGCCGCCGGCGTCCACGTCGCCTCCGCGGGCGAGTAATACTGAAGGTTGAATTTCCGGGTCGGGCCGACCGGCGCGGGGGCCGCGAAATCTGTGTCCCAGGCGAGCGACGGGCCATCGTCCAACGCCACCGCGGACCCGTGATAGGTCCCGGTCTGGAACGACACCCCGCCGTTGACGCTGTCCTTCTGCCCGTATGTCCACGGATGGACGAAGTCGTACATGGTGAAATACGGCACGGACACCCGGCGAACCGGTGCGGCGGCCGTTCCGACATCCATGCCGTAGCTGATGAACGGAGCCTGTATCGGCACCGTGGTCGACTCCACGATGGACTCCGGAGCGCCCAGGCTCACCGCCGCCCCGTCCGGTGAGGCGCCCTCGATCGCCACCACGGTGGTGACGGCCGCCGCCGGGCCGGCGCCCGGCACGGTCAACCCCACGGCAAGGACAGCACTCGCACCAATCTTGAGCAATCGCACGCCCTGATCATCCGTGCTCGATGTCACCTTGTTACGGGGTTGCCCGTGGACTGGTGAGCATTTCACTCGGATGGGGTAGCACGATGAACCTTGTCACCTGGCCGGCCGATGTGCTTACACTACGTGCTGGGAGCGCTCCCAGAATGGCCTGCCGCGCGTCCTGTGTGCGGCTGTGCCGGGCGGCGTCCACAGGTTCGACGAGGTCAGGGGTGTGACCCAGATGGCTTTCACACGTTGGGGTCGAGCACGACGGTTGGCCACCGCCCTCGCCATCGCGGCGTCGGCGCTGGCGGTCAACACCGCGACGGCCCCGGAGGCGGCTGCCGTCCCGGCCAAGGACTGGCTGCACGTCCAGGGGAACCGGATCGTCGACGAGGACGGCAACCGCGTGACGCTGTCCGGGGCGAACTGGTTCGGGTTCAACGCTTCGGAGCGGGTTTTCCACGGGCTGTGGTCGGCCAACATCACGGAGCTGACCAGGGCGATCGCCCAGCGCGGCATCAACATCGTCCGGGTGCCGATCTCCGCGCAGGTGCTGCTGGAGTGGAAGAACGGGCAGACGGTGGCGCAGCCCAACGTCAACACGTTCGCCAACCCGGAGCTGGTGGGCAAGAACAACCTGCAGATCTGGGACTTCTGGCTAGGGCTGTGCGAGCAGCTGGGGATCAAGGTCATGCTCGACGTGCACAGCGCCGAGGCGGACAACTCGGGGCACATCTATCCCTTGTGGTTCAAGGGAACGATCACCGCCGAGCAGTTCTACCAGGCCTGGGAATGGGTCACCGACCGGTACAAGGCCAACGACACCATCGTCGCGATGGACATCAAGAACGAGCCGCACGGCACGCCGAACCAGCCGCCGCGGGCGAAGTGGGACGGCACCACCGACGCCGACAACTTCAAGAACGCCTGCGAAACCGCGGGCCGGCGCATCCTGGCGATCAACCCGAACGTGCTGATCCTGTGCGAGGGCATCGAGGTCTACCCGCGGCCGGGTGAGACCTGGAGCTCGCCGAACACCGACCCCGACCTGACGCCGAACTACTTCTACAACTGGTGGGGCGGAAACCTGCGCGGCGTCAGGGACTTCCCGGTCAACCTCGGCGCCAACCAGGACCAGCTGGTGTACTCCCCGCACGACTACGGCCCGCTGGTGTTCAACCAGCCGTGGTTCCAGGTGCCGTTCACCAAGGCGACCCTGACCACCGACGTGTGGCGGCCGAACTGGCTCTACATCCACGAGGAGAACATCGCGCCGCTGCTGATCGGCGAGTGGGGCGGGCGCCTCGGCCAGGACGAGCGGCAGGACCGCTGGATGACGGCGCTCCGCGACCTGATCGTGGAAGAGGGCCTGCACCAGACGTTCTGGGTGCTCAACCCGAACTCCGGCGACACCGGCGGCCTGCTGCTGGACGACTGGCGCACCTGGGACGAGCAGAAGTACAACCTGCTCAAGCCCGCGCTCTGGCAGTTCAACAGCAAGTTCGTCAGCCTCGACCACCAGGTCCGGCTCGGCGGCGACGGCAGCACCACGAGCATCAACCTGGCCGAGCGGTACAACGGCGGCCCGATCGACACCACCGCCCCGTCCGTCCCAACAGGACTGACGGTGACCGGGACGACATCGAACTCGGCGTCGCTGTCCTGGACCGCGTCCACCGACAACGTCGGGGTCAGCAACTACCAGATCTTCCGCAACGGCGCCATCGTGAGCTCCGCGACCGGAACCACCTTCACCGACACCGGTCTGAGCCCGGCCACCACCTACAGCTACACGGTCCGGGCGAGGGACGCGGCGGGCAACACCTCCGCCGCCTCCACGGCCGTCTCCGCCACCACCCAACCGGGCAGCGGCGGCGGTTCGGGCTGCACCGCCACCTACCGCACCACCAACTCCTGGGACACCGGTTTCCAGGCCGAGGTGGCGGTGACCAACACCGGCACCACCGCCAGCCGGGGTTGGTCCGTGGTGCTGTCCCTGGCCAGCGGCCGCACCATCAGCAACCTGTGGAACGGCACGCTGACCGGCAGCACGGTCACCAACGCCCCGCACAACGGCGCACTGGCACCGGCCGCCGGCACCACCTTCGGTTTCGTCGCCAACGGACAGGTCACCGGCGGCGTCACCGTGGTCAGCTGCACCACCAGCTGACCGGCAGGCCCGGGTACCGGGTGGCGGAAACACCGCCACCCGGTACGCCGATCGGCTGTAGCAGCGATGCCCGCGGGTGATCTAAGTTAGCTCACTGTGACGATGAACTCGGGGGATCCGCCACGACTGCTCGCACCCGGGGTCGGCGTACTGCTCGGATACGTTCTGGTGATTGGCAGTCCCTGGCTCAACCGGGATCTTCAGAACTCGTTGACCGACACCGACTCGGCCCTCCGCCTCATCGACGTGATGGTCTTCTATCCGAGCTGGCAGCTGGACCCCGGTATCTTCGGCCCGTTTCAGTTCTGGTCGGCCAATCTGCGGACGATCCTGTTCGTCGGGTTCGCCATCGCGGGGCTGACCCGGGTGTCCCGCTGGCTACGGGAGAGCGCCGGCGGGATGGGTGTGTTCGTCGCCACCGTGGGGGCGATCGCGCTGAGCGCCGTGGCCGCCGGGATGGCCGCCGCCGTCATCGTGACGACCCTGCTGGATGAGCCGGTGATATTTCCCACCTCCTCCGGCAGGCTGACGGCCGAGTATTTCCTGGGCCAGCTCAGCGCATCGGCGTCGTTCGGCGTGCTGTTCGGACTGGTGCTCGGCGCCGTTGTGGTCGCGCAACGGCAGAGCCCCGCAGCCGCGGCTCGCCGCCCGGAACGGGCGGCCAAACGCCGGACCAACACACCGAAATCGTTCTGGTAAGGGGATCGATGAAACGATCGGTGAAGCAGCAATCACCTTTCTCCACTGACGACACCACGCGCTACCTGTGCGTGGCCGCGCACACCGACGAGCGGTTCGCCGAGCGGGCCCTCAAGGCGCTGTTCCGCGATGACCTGCACGCGGTCGCACCGTCGGTGGGGTTGTCGCTGCGCCCGGTGCTGCTGCACGCGCTGGCCGAACGACGCGAGCGGCGGATACGGGACTGGGGCCTGCTGGCGGCGCTGGTGCTCGCGCTGATCCTCTCTCCACTGTGGACGATCATCGCGCTGCTGGTGATCCTTCCGGCCGGCGGCAGCCTCGCCCGGCGGGCCGGGGAGTCCCGCAGGTTCCGCGACGCCCTGATCGCCCTGGCGGCGCTGGTAGCCCTACTCCTCCTGTCGGTGTTGCTGGTGAACGCGCTCGGCATCGCCCCCGAACCCACCCGAAGCAACCGGAATCCGGAACCCCCGGTCGCCGGCTGGCTCGTCGGGTTGCCATGGCTGGCGCTGCTCACCGGGCTCGCGATGTACGCCCTCATGGTGTGGAACGAATGGCGCAGGCGGGCGACCTTGCTCCGCGAGCTCACCCGCGCCGCATTCCGCCCCGACGCGGCCCCACCACTGCCGCCCGGCCAGGCCTGGCTGTCCGAACGAATCGAGCAGATGGCGCAGTCGGAAAGTGGCAACGTCACGATCTACGACGGCTTCACCCCGTTCATCGGGCACGGCCCGATCATCTCCACCTGGTCGTTCGCCCTGCCGACCCTGCGCCACGACGCGGACCAGTCCACCGACGGCCAGAAAGTGGTGCTACTGGACATCGTCGAGCTGGTCGCCTACGTGCGCGACCGACTGCGCACCATCGCCCTGGAGCCGAACGAACTTCCCGGGCTGATCCTCACCGAGCGAGTCTTCGTCAGCGGCGAAGGATTGACCGCGCACGAGGAACTCCTGCCCCGACGCGACCAGGCACCTCAGCAGCACCTCCCCGACGACGCCCTGGCCCGACTCGCCGCGCAACCGCACGGCTCGGCCCGGCACTACCTCTGCGCGCAGGTCCCGTCCTGGGGCGGCGAGGTGGTCGCCAGCACGTTCCTGCACTTCTCCACCGACGGGCGGCTGCTCTATCTGCAATGCGACCGCACCATCCTCGGCCCGCTCTGGCAGCAGTACCACGACGTCGACCGGCTCACCCCGATGCTCACCGCCGCCGCGCTCGGCCGCCTGCTGGCCAGAGCCGCGAGCGCGCTGCCCGGCGCGGTGCCGCGCGCCCCTGTCCATGTGGTGCGGGACCTGAACTTCCGGTGGCGCTGGGAACGGCGCCGGACGGTGGAACGCACGATCGCAGCGCAGGACCTCGGCTACAACTACGGCGCCCGGTTCAGCGTCCGCGAGGAGGCCGCGGATGCCAACTACCACAACTACTTCCAGAAGACCGACGCCGCCAAGCACCTCAAGCTCATTGAGCGGCACGTGCTGGCCGCGCTGCTGGACTTCCTCGACGAGCACGACGTGGACACCACGGAGTTCCGCAACCGCCAGATGACCATCCTCAACCAGGGCATTATCCAAACCGGCGGAATCAGCAACGTCGGCAACCAGGCCGTCGGCAGCGAGGCCACCGCGACCGTGCAGTTCCCCACTCCCGAAACCACCCAGCCCGCGGCCGGCAAACCGGCCTGACCGAAGGACCCATCATGCCGGAAAGCAACAAGAACTACGGCATCCAGCAATCCGGCGGCACCATGAACGTGGGCAACCAGGCCGTCGGCCAGAATGCCCGCGCCACCAGCCACGGCCAGCAGTTCACCGCCCCCACCAACACCACCGAGCTGCTCACCGAGCTGATGACCCTGCTGGACCGGCACAGTGCCGAGCTCCCCGGCACCGCGGTCGCCACCGCCGAGATACTGCACGACGAGCTGACCAAACCCCAACCGGACCCCGGGGTGGTGAGCCGGATCCTGGACCGGCTCACCACCCTCGTCAAACCCGTCACCCCGCTGGTGAACACGGTCGCCGAGCTGACGAAGGCCATCAACGCCGCGTTCCACGGGTAACCGCGGTCAGGTGTCAGTTGAACGGGTTGTCGTAGGTTCTGCCCTTGGATTTCGGCGTAGCAGTTGAACCGTCGAAGAAAAGCCCGTCGATCTTGAGCGAGATGTTGTTGATGACCCCATTGTAGGTGAGCAGGCCGCTGATTCCCCAGGAGGGTTCTCTCGGAGGGCAGAGATCCGGTCGTAGTGGCGGACCGTGGGGGACCGACTGGGGAATGCCGTTGACGGAGACCGAGACATTCGGGGCCGTGTAGCTCGATTGACGACAGACCGTCAAATCCAACCGGTAGAGCGAGTTGCTGTCATCGAACTGCAGTGACCCTACCAACCGACCCACTTGAATGACAACGCCATTCCACGAGCCGGTCAGCTGAAAATCAACGGGTTCCGGAGGTCCGAGCGTCGCCTGCGCCGGCACGGCCGACAGCGTGGCCGCAAAGAATGCAACCAGCACGCCGACGAGGAAGCCGCTCAATCGCCGGCCCAACCCATTGAACAAGATCATGCACACACTCCTGTCTATGAGTTCTGCCGTGTCACCGATCCGGTGAGATGGTCGCGGGAACCAGTGGGGCGTACCGTCGATTCCGTCCAGCGCCGTACGAAGGCGTACAAGCGCGGGGGAGCGCGGGACATGGCTGACAGGTCAAAAGATCAGATTCCGTCGACGCTGGGAGAGCTGGCCGGGCTGCTGCGGGCACTGCGGCGCCGGCACGCCCGGCAGCGGCGGGACAGCGAGTTGAGCTACCGGGAGATCGCCGCCAGAACCGGCTGGTCCCACACCGCGATCGCGGAGTACTTCACCGGGAAGACCCTGCCGCCCGTCGACCGGTTCGACGCACTGATCGGGCTGCTCGGTGCCACCGCGGCCGAGCAGGGCTCGCTCGCCACCGCGCGGGACCGGGTCGCCGAGCGGCACCGCCGCACCGGCGGCCGGCACGCGGGGAAGGCGACGGTACACCAACTGCCCGCCGACATCGCCGGATTCTGCGGCCGTGCCGAACATCTGGCTCAGTTGGACGTGCTGCTGGCCGAGGCGCCGGCGGTCGCCATCGCCGCCGTGTCGGGCACGGCCGGTGTGGGAAAGACCGCCCTGGCGGTGCACTGGGCGCACCGGGTGGCCGACCGGTTTCCGGACGGCCAGCTGTACGTGAACCTGCGCGGCTTCGACCCGACCGGTTCGGCCGTGCGCACCAGCGACGCGATCCGCCGGTTTCTTGACGGGCTTGACGTTCCCCCGCAACGGATCCCGCTCGATCCGGACGCCCAGGCCGCGCTCTACCGCAGCCGGCTCGCCGGCCGGCGAATGCTGATCGTGCTGGACAACGCGCGGGACGTCGATCAGGTTCGCCCGCTGCTGCCCGGGGATCCGGGCAACGCCGTGGTGGTGACCAGCCGCGACCAGCTCTCGGGACTGGTGGCCGCCGAGGGCGCGCACCCGGTCGTACTGGCTCCACTGCCGGCCGCCGATGCCCGGCAGCTGCTGGCGCACCGGCTCGGCGCCGACCGCGTCACGGCCGAACCCGAAGCCGTGGACGAGATCATCTCCCGGTGCGCCCGGCTGCCCGTGGCGCTGGCCGTCGCGGCCGCCCGGGCCGCGGCCCACCCCGGCTTCCCCCTCGCCGCCCTCGCCGGGGAGCTACGCGATGCCGGGGCGATCCTGGACGTGCTGAGCTCCGGCGATCCGACCACCGACATCCGAGCCGTGTTCTCCTGCTCCTACCGCACCCTCGGCGATCCACCGGCGCGGCTGTTCCGGCTATTAGCGGTGCATCCCGGCCCGCACCTCGACATCGCGGCGGCGGCGAGCCTGGCCGGCCGGCGGGCTGCTCAAGTCCGGCCGCTGCTGGCCGGGCTCGCCCGCGCGCACCTGATCATCGAGCCGGTTCCCGGCCGGTTCGCCTTCCACGATCTGCTCCGCGCCTTCGCCACCGAGCTCACCCACGCCACCGAGCGGCACGCGGCCACCCGCCGGATGCTCGACCACTACCTGCTCACCGCCCACGCCGCCGACCGGCTGCTCGCCCCGCACCGCGACGCGATCATCCCCAGCACCGCGGCCCCCGGCGTCTCCCCCGAACCGCTCGCCACCGTCGCGCAGGCCGAAGACTGGTTCGCGCGCGAGCACCCGGCCCTGCTCGCCGCCCTCGACCTGGCCGCCGGCTCGGGCATGGACGTACACACCTGGCAACTGGCCTGGGTCCTGCACACCTTCCAGAGCTACCGCGGCCTCTGGCCCAACCGGGTCGCCGCCCAACGCGTCGCCGTGACCGCCGCCCGGCGGCTCGGTGACCTGGCCGCGCAGGCGCACGCCCACTTCGACCTGGGGCACGCCCACTTTCGCCTGCGGCAGTACGACGACGCGCATGCGCACCTGACTTGCGCCCTCGACCTGTACGGCGAGGCCGGCAACCCCAAGGGGCAGGCGAACGCCCACTATGTGCTGGGAGCGCTGGCCGAGACGCGGGGCGACGGCCGCGACGCCCTCCATCGCGCGTCGCGGTGCCGTCATCTGTTCCGAGCGGCGGGCGACCCGGCCGGCGAGGTCAAGGCGCTCAACGCGCTCGGCCTGGCGCACAGCCTCAACCGGCAGTATCACCGGGCGTTGACCTACTGCCGGCAGGCGGCCACGCTCGGGCGCCGGCTCGGCAACCTCCGCGAGGAGGCCAGGGCCCTGGACAGCCTCGGGGCCATCCACGCCCGCCTCGGCCAGCACCGCCAATCCATCACCCGCTACCGCCAGGCCCTCACCCGCGTCCGCAAAACCGGCGACCGCGCAGGCGAAGCCGAAACCCTCACCACCCTCGGCGACGCCCACCACGCCCACGGCGACACCGCCGCCGCCACCCAGGCCTGGACAGCTGCCCTCGCCATCTTCGAGGAGCTGGACCACCCCAACGCCCACCAGGTCCGCGACAAGCTCCGCGCTTCGGCTTAGGGGGTGTTCGACGTCGCAGCCGTTGTCCGCCCTTGCGCAGGGGATGCGATGAAAGCGTCTTTCCTCGCGCTGGGCGTGGTGAACGCGTCGTTCATCGCACTTCGGAGCGCCTCATCTGCCCCGCAGTCACACACGCCACTGCTGGAGTAACTCGTGTTGCTAAAGAGGCAACGAAGCCTGCGATGAATGACTCATTCACTGCGGCTGGCGCACTGAAAGAGTCATTCATCGCGTCGCCGACCGTACCGCCAGCCACATGTGTCACATCAGCCACCTACTGCCACAAGGTGGGACTGCAGATCCACGGCCGAACCCCCGATCTGCCAACCCTGCGCCGACACGGCCCTGCGCCTCTGCCCCGCCCTGCGCAAGGGCAAGCTCACCCTCCGCGTCGCCCGCTCCACGGTCAGCGGCGTCTACGGCGCCCTCTACCGCCCCGGCCCCATCGTGTCGTAACCAACCGGTAAGGCCGATCTTGTTCACCGGAGGAGCATCATCGGGGTGACCTGTCCACTTCGGTGAGGATCGGCGATGGAGGGTGTCAACCCACGGATGTTCGGCGGCGGCTTCGCGGCGCTGCGGGTGCTGTTCGGCCTGATCTGGCTGACCAACGGGCTGGCGAAGGTGTTTCTGAACCAGAACAACAACCTCGACTGGGGTTTCATCTCGTTCAACCTGGTCAACCAGCCGGCGGCGCGCGGGATCCTGGACGGCGCGTCGCGGAACACCTGGCAGCCGCTGCGCTGGATCTACCACGACTTCGTGCTGGGCAACTGGGGCTTCTTCGCGTGGTTCCTCACCTTTGCGGAGATCGCCGCCGGATTGTTGCTGCTGCTCGGGATCGCCGCGCGGCTCGGTGCCACGGTCGGGCTGCTGCTGATCGGCCCGATCTGGATCATGCTGCTGCCCACCAACCTCTACCTGTGGGAGTACCTGAACGAGCTGTTCCCGTTGCTGCTGCTGGCGATCGTGCCGGCGGGCCGGGTGTTCGGGCAGGACCGCAAGCTCGCCGCGCGCTTCGGCGGGCGCTGGCCGTTCTGAGCACCCGTAAGGGATCGGTAAGCGACCGGACGGTTGTGTCCGGTCGGGCACGGGTCTTCCATGGGGTGCCGAAGGGACGGTGCGCGGTGGATCACAAGGCCCGGCTCGATGATGCGCTCGCGGCTGCCGGCCGGTCGGCTCGCGAGGTGGACACGACCGGCAGCTTCCCGGATGACGCGGTGAAAGCGCTGCGGGCCTCGGGGTTGCTCGGGCTCACGCTGCCGGCGGAGGTGGGCGGCCTGGGCGGCGGGCCGCACGAGCTGGTCGAGGTGATCACGGCGCTGGCCGAGGTGTGCGGCTCGACCGCGATGATCTACCTGATGCATGTGAGCGCGGCGATGTCGGTGGCCGCGGCCCCGCCTCCGGGAATGCCGGACGCGTTGCCCGGCCTCGCTTCCGGGCGGTTGCTGGGGACGCTGGCGTTCTCCGAGGCGGGGTCCCGCTCGCACTTCTGGGCTCCGGTCTCCGAAGCGGTGAGCAACGGCGCCGGCCTGGTGGTACAGGCCAGCAAGAGCTTCGTGACCTCGGCCGGGTACGCCGACCTCTACCTCGCGTCGACCCTGCGCGCCGGCGCGGTCGAGGTGTTCGCCGTGCCCGCGGACACGCCCGGCCTGACGGTGTCCGGGCCGTGGCGCGGTCTGGGGTTGCGCGGCAACGCTTCGGCGCCGATGACGCTGGACGTCGAGGTGCCCGAGGGCTACCGGTTGGGCGCGCCGGGCAGCGGGTTCGAGCTGATGATGCAGGCCGTGCTGCCGTGGTTCAACCTGGGCAACGCCGCGGTGTCGGTCGGGCTTTCCCAGGCTGCGGTGAACGCGGCGGTCGAGCACGCCGGCGGCGCCCGGTTCGAGCACCTCGGCGAGAACCTGGCCACGCTGCCGACGATCCGCGCGCAGCTGGCCCGGATGTCGATCGAGCTGGCGCAGACCCGGTCGTACCTCGACCAGACCGCCGCCCGGCTGGTCGAGCCCCGGGACGACACGATGCTGCACGTGCTCGGCGTGAAGGCGGCGGCCAACGACGCGGCGCTGCGGATCACCGACGCGGCGATGCGGGTGTGCGGCGGGGCGGCGTTCTCCGACCGGCTGCAGCTCGACCGCTACTTCCGCGACGCCCGCGCCGGGCACGTGATGGCGCCGACCGCGGACGTGCTCTACGACTTCTACGGCAAGGCGATCACCGGGCAACCACTGTTCTAAGAGGAGCGTCGAGGTGAGCAAGCCGCTGATCGTGGGCGCGGTCGCCTACACACCCAACGTGGTCACCATCTGGGAAGGCATCCGCGACTACTTCGCCGGCAGCCCGGCCGAGATGGATTTCGTGCTGTTCTCCAACTACGGCCGCCAAGTTGACGCTCTGCTGGCCGGCACGATCGACATCGCCTGGAACACCAACCTCGCCTGGGTCCGCACCGTCGCGCAAACCGACGGCGCCGCCCGGGCGCTGGCCATGCGCGACGTCGACACCGTCTTCCGCACCCTGCTCGTGGCCCGCGCCGGCAGCGGGCTGCACGGCCTGGACGCGCTGCGCGGCCGGCGGCTCGCCTTGGGATCACAGGACTCCGCGCAGGCCGCCATCCTGCCGGTGCACTTCCTCCAGCACGCCGGCCTCGGCGACGGCGTGGATCTGGTGCGCATCAACAGCGACGTCGGCAAGCACGGCGACACCGGGCGCAGCGAGCTGGACGCCCTGCGCATGGTCCTCGACGAGAAGGCGGACGCCGCGGCCATCGGCATCAACACCTGGGAGGCGATCGGCCGCGACGAGCTGATGCCCGGCGCGTTCGAAGCCGTCTGGGAGTCACCGACCTACAGCCACTGCAACTTCACCGCACTGCCGTCCCTTCCCGAGGAGCGGGCGGCCCCTTGGGTCGAGCAACTGTTCGCCATGGACTGGGACAACCCCGACCACCGCCCGATCCTGGAACTGGAGGGCCTCAAACGCTGGGTCCCGCCCGAACTGGACGGCTACGCCACCCTGTTCGAAGCCGTGCGCGAGCAGGACATCCCGCCCCGATGGTGAACCCGGCGCTGATCCTCGACCTCGTCGAGCGCGTCGGAGCCCTCGCTTCCGGGGCCACCACAACGGTTCCGCTCCACCCCGGCGACGCCTCGACCGTCGAGGCATGGTGCGCCCGCACCGGCAACCAACTGGTCAGGATCGATGACTCCGGCGCCGTGGTCCGCCGCGGCCGCCCTGTCGATCCGGTGACCGACCGGCCCCCCGGCACCCGACTGTGGCTCTACACCAACTTCGACTGCAACCTCGCCTGCGACTACTGCTGCGCCCGCTCCTCCCCACGAACCCCCCGCCGCGCCCTCGGCCTCGACCGCGTCCGCCGCCTGGCCGCCGAAGCCGCCGCGTCCGGCGTCAGCGAGCTCCTCCTCACCGGCGGCGAACCGTTCCTGTTGCCCGACATCGACGAACTCGCCGCCGCCTGCACCGCGCGCCTGCCCACCACCCTGCTCACCAACGGCATGCTGTTCCACGGCACCCGCCTCGAACGCCTCCGCCGCATGGACCGCGACCGCCTGGCCCTCCAGATCAGCCTCGACTCCCCCACCCCCGAAGTTCACGACCAGCACCGCGGCCGCGGCACCTGGACCCGCGCCCTCGCCGGCATCCACACCGCCCAATCCGAGGGCTTCCGTGTCCGCGTAGCCGCCACCCTCCCCTTCGGACAGACGGCCGACGTCGCCACCTTCCACACCTTCCTCGACTCCCTCGGCATCTCCCGCCCCGACCAGGTCATCCGCGCCCTGGCCCACCGCGGTTCCGCCACCACCGGCCTGGAACTCAACACCGAAACCCTCATCCCCGAAATCACCGCCACCGCCGACGGCATCTACTGGCACCCCGTCGGCGCCGACCACCCCGACCAACTGGTCACCCGCGACCTCTTCCCCCTCGAAGCGGCCATCACCGGGGTCCACCGCCGCTTCACCGCCCACCGCGCCCACCAAACCCAAGCCGCCCAATGGTTCCCGTGCGCCTGAGGCAGAGCACCAGCGCGTGGCCGGCGCCCGCAATCGGCTCTTAGTACTACGCCGCATTTCGTGGTGTTCGGTGTGTTGGCCCCTGGCGTCGCCATGTTGGCCTGTGGCGTCGCCATGTTGGCCGGGTGTGCGTCGGGGTTGTCCTCGGCGGTGTCCGGCGGCATCGTCACCAGCCAACACACCCACGCCAGACGCCAACACGGCGACGTGAGGCGCCAACATGGTTACGAAGTGTGGCTGCCGTAGTAGGGACCCGGCGTTCGGCGAGCGGACGGTGGCGCACGGTTTCGTTACCTGGCGCCGGGATCATGTGACATTTGGGGGTAAGTTTTCGATATGGGCGGTGAGGGACCCTCAACGGCGAGGTGAGGAGCTGCCATGACGGTGGACTACCGGCTGGACGATGTGGTGCTGCCGCGGCGGCTGGCCAGCATCTTCAGGCCGGAGTTGGGCAGTCTGGCCGGGGAGATCGTGGACGAGATCCGGACGGCGATCCCGTCGTACGCGGGGCCGCTGGACGGGCCGTACGGGCAGGCGATCCGGGCCGGGGTGCAGCATGCGACGGCCTTGTTCGTGGAGCAGATCGCGAACCCGGAGGTCTCGGCGCAGCAATGCTACGAAGTGCACCGGAAGTTGGGGCAGAACGAGATGCGGGAGGGGCGCAGTCTCGACGCGCTGCAGGCGGCGTACCGGATCGGGGCGCGGGTGGCGTGGCGGCGGATCATGCGGGTGGGGAAGCGGAACGGGCTTTCCTCGACGGTGATGTCGCAACTGGCGGACGCGATCTTCTCGTTCATGGACCGGTTGGCGTCGGTGGCGCTGGACGGGTACCTCGAGGCGAAGGCGTGCTCGGCGGGGGCGCTGGAGACCTGGCGGCGACGGCTGCTGGAGCTGATCCTGGAGACGCCGCTGGCGCCGGCCCGGGCGATCGGGGAGCTGGCGCAGCTGGTCGGGTGGGCGGTGCCGGACGTGGCTACACCCGTTGCGGTGCAAGGGCTTCCGGGGACGGGGCACAACCAGCGGGTGCCGCTGCTGGATGCGGACATCCTGGCTGAGCTGGACGGGGGGCGGCCGCACCTTCTTCTCCCGGGACCGCCGACGGGTGAGCGGATCGCGGCGATCCGGGCGGCGCTGCCGGAGTGCCGGCTCGCGGTCGGGCCGGCGACCGCGCTGGAGGCCGCGGCGGATTCGCTGCGGTGGGCGCGGAAAACCCTGGAGTTGGTGGAGGACGGGCTGATCGAGGCCGGGCCGGTGGTGCACTGCGACGACCACCTGTGGACCGTGCTGGTGCGCTCCGACGACCGGCTGCTGGAACAGCTGGAGCACCGGGTGTTCGGCCCCACCCAGGGGATGACCGCGCGGCAGCAGGAGCGGATGCTCGAGACCCTCAACGCCTGGCTGGACACCCAGGGCAGCGTGCCGGACATGGCCGCACAGCTGAACGTTCACCCGCAGACCGTGCGCTACCGGTTGCGGCAGCTGGAAACCACGTTCGGCGAGCGGCTCCGGGAACCACGGCTGCGGTTCGAGCTGGAGCTCGTCCTGCGGGCGAAGGCGATGCCGGCGCCGGTGAGGAGCGGGCCGCCGCCGCGTGCCGACGTACGGCTGCCCGCTCCCCGATCACCCCGGTCGCGCCGCTAGGAAACTGCCTGAGCGCGGAACACAACTACGCGAAGGCGGGACACGCCTACGGGAAGGCGGGACACGCCCGGGCTAGGAAACTGCCGCGTGCCACAGGGTCGACAGCTGCCGGCCCTCGTTGGGGGCGAGGCTGCCCGGGGCCAGGAACCCGGTGAGGTGGTTCACCGAGTCGTTGAGCACGATGCTGTTGTTGCCGGCCGCGGACGGCAGGCCCTGCCGCAGGTTGACCGCGCCGTTGAGCAGGCCGAACAGGCCGCATCCGGAGGCGCCCGGGACGGCGAACGTGGTGTCGGACTGGCTCGCCCCGCTGGCCACGATGCTGACCAGGGAGCCCGTCGTGCTGGCGGTGCCGTCCGGGTTGAACCGCACGAGCCGGGCGGTCGGCGCGGTCAGGTTGGCCGGGCGCAGCACGATCGGGTTGGCGCTGGAGCCGATGAAGCAGTTCGACCCGAGGAACGGGTTGCTCAGGTGGATCCTGATCGGCACGGTGACGATCGGCGCGCCGGACCCGAGGCCGGCGGCCAGGCTGAAGTCCGACGGCGCACCGGCGGGTTCCACGGTGGCGGTGACGGTGTTGAGCGCGCCGTTCGCCAGCTGGTCGCAGATTACCGAGACGAACGGGATGTTGCTGGGGCACATCAGGCCAAGCAGGCCCCCGGGCACCTGGATCGGCTCGGAGACGATGGCGCCGCCGGCGGGCGGGACGACCGAGAACACCCCGCTGGTGTTGACCAGACCGAGCTGCAGGTCGATGACGCCGGAGGTCACCGTGACGTTGCCGATCTTGATCGAGCCGCTGGCCGACTGCGAGGCCAGGCAGGAGGCCACGGTCGTGGTGCCGGTCGCGGCCAGCATGGCCGGGTCGTCCACCGGGCAGCGGTTGAGCGGGGCCCATTCGCCGCGCAGGGTGGGCGCGGCGGACGCCGGGGCCGTGAACGCGATGAGCGCGACCGTCGCGGCGAGCGCCACACCGGCAAATCTGGAATATCTGCCACCGTTCACTTTCGTCTCACTCCTTTTCTCTGAGCTAACCGGTAGGCGGCGGGTTCGCCGGTTCCGTTGGCGGGCAGGCGGTTTGCGACGGCGGTACCTCCGGACGCGGGTTGCACAGCGCGCCCTGGATCACTTTCATGAAGTTCCCCGGACCGGACACCGTTCCGGTCAGCAACGGGTCGAGGTCATCGGTCGTGCCGCAGCCGGAGAACGGCGGAATCTCGACGAATCCGGACAGCGGCCCACCGAAGCGGACGTTGATGAACGCCGGGGTTCCGCCCTGTACCACCACGTCGAGCGGCCGCTCGGTGCGGCAGTTCGGCCCGACGTCCAGATCGGCGCCGTTGACCTTCACGTGGTCAATTCGAGCGGCCAGGCTCGCGGTCGTCCTGATGAAATACTGCGTGCATCGCGGTGTTCCGCCGGGCGGCTGCCCGGGCTGGCAGGGAAGCCCGCTGCCCTGCGACTCACCGTGAATGGTGATCTGACCGACCTGAGTCAGCTCCAGGGTCGCCGATATCGGCAGGAACCCGAAAGCCAGGAACGTGCCCTCCAGAATCGGGAACCTTCTGTCCGCGGCGGCGACCTCGGCCAGGCTGTCCTGAATGACGGTGACCGGCGTGCCGGGTGGCGACCCGGGTGGCGGCTGCTGGGCCCGGCCCGGGCCGAGGGCGACGTTGACGAGCGGCGCCTTGACCAGGATCGACGCCTTGAGCTTCCTGATGTTGGCGAAGCCGGGCACGAAGGCGCAGTTCGTCTGCTTCTCCTGCCCCGGAATCGGCGTGATGACGCCGCATTCAACGGGATTCGCGGTCACCCCGGCCCCACCAGAGGCAGCCCGCGGCTCCGGTCCGACGGTGATGCCGGTGCCCGCCGGCGGCGAGGTACTCAACGTCGCGGCGGACGCCGGCGGCCCGCTGATGTCCGGTACCTCGACGCTGGCCAGTGTCGCGTCCTGGCCAGGGTCCAAGGTGCAGGACACCGTCCACGTGGCTGGATCGGTGGCAGGGTCCGGGACCAGCTCCAGAATCAGGTCACCGGCCACGAACGTGACCTCGCCCGGCTCGGCAACCGTCACCGGGGCCACGGCGCCGGTCGCGGTGACGGCCAGCTCGCCGTCCGCCGGCACCGGGGTGGCCGGCAGCACGAGCCCGGACCAGCCGGCGTTGACCGAGGTCTCTTTCTGGGCAATCGCAACGGTCAGGTTCACCGTGCCGGACACCGACGTCGCGGCCAGTGCCCCCGGCGGCAGGACCAGGTTGACCGCGACCGCGTCCGGCTGGATGGCCGCGCCCGCGGTTCCCCGTTCCGGCACGGCAGCGGAGATCTGGACGCCGACCTGGTGCGCCCCACCGGGAAACTGGCACGTGTACGCGAGCGCAGCCGGGGTCCCGGCGCTCACCGTGGGTCCGGCCAACGCGCCGGCCACAGTGAGAGCACCGACGGCGGTCACGACGGCCGCCCTACGCAACCGCATTCGCCTCACCCGCCTCACGAGTCCTGTGGATCATTGCCGGCCCAGGGGCCGACTTGTCGCGGGAAGTTCCCACGACAAGTCGGTCCTGTCGCGGGAAGTTCCCGTGACAAGTCGGTCCTGTCGCAGGAAGTTCCCGTGACAAGTGGGTCAGTCAGGCCGTGCCCGTGATCGTCTGGGCGGGGTCGATCGTGTAGGTGCCGTCGAACGACCCGTGCTCGCCCTCGTTGATCAACCCGAAGCAGTTGTCGCTCGGGTCGACGCGGGTGACCAGGAGCGTCGCGGCCGGGTCGATGGCCAGCTGGCCGGTGCCGTTGGTGTAGGTGCCGCCCACCGTGCCCGCCACGGACGCCGAGCAGCCGAAGCCGGTGATGTTGGCCGTGATGTCGGTCAGCGTCCCGGTGGTCACGCCGGTGGCCGGGTCGAAGGTGACGCCGTTGAGGTGCCAGTCGCCGACGTGCTCGACATCGAAGACCAGGCCGAACGGGCCGGAGCAGTCCTGGAACGCGACGCTGCCCGCGGGCAGCGTGACCAGTTGGGCGGGGCTGCCGGTGGCCCCGGTCTCCAGGATCGCGCCGGTCACCGTCGACGACTGGCAGGTCAGCTCGATCCCGCTCTCCTGGATGGTGAGCAGCGTCGTCCCGGCCGTGCCGTTGGCGGCCCCGCCGGGGGAGACGGACCAGCTGCTCGGGGTGATCGGGTCGGCCGAGGCCGCCGTCGCGCCGGCGATGATGGTCGCGGCGGCCGCGGCGCCGGCCAGCAGAACGTGCAGGTATCTGCGCATGAGGAACCAATCCCTCCACAATTGTTTTGTAGACGGTCCGTGGGCGTGATTTCACAAGGAGCACCCAGGTAATCGGGCTCCATATCCCTACATTACCGCCGAGTAGGTTAGCGCGCAAGCATTATCTTGGAATCAGGTCTGTGATTATCCATATGCCACCCTCGCGTTTCGCGGTCACGGACAGTTGAGCGGCGGACGCGCCGGTGGAATTGTTGTCCACCCGGGTCGCCGATTGGTCCAGGAATACGAGCAGCCGCGCGTCTTCGCCGTTCAGGTACTGCACCGCGCTGCTCACCACCCGCGTGGTGAGCACCAACTTCTGCTGCGGAGCGAGCGCGCGTACCTGGGCGAACAATTGGTGATAAGTGTCCAGCGCCCCGCCGCGGAGAACCTGGGCCGCGGCCTGCTCGGTCACCTCGGTCTTGTCGTAGGAATACGAGAAAATCTTGTTCAGCGACGTGGTTATCGACGCATTCACCTCCGCCGTCGCCGCGGGGTCGAGCAACGCCCGGTTCCGCGCCGACGGCGAGGTTCTCAGCCCGCCGGCGGTGATGGTCAACCAGACGCCGGCCCCAGCCAGCAGAACCGCCGCAGTCAGCAGCGACAACACCAACCAGGGCACCCGCCGGCGGTCCACATCGTCCACTGTGGACTCTATCTCGACCGGCTCTTCGACTTGTGTGGTCACTTCTGCCCAGCTCCTTATCCGGCGCCCAGCGGCACCTGGTCGAGGGCCGACAGCTTCCAGCCGGCGCCGGTGCGGGTCAGCGCCGCGACGAACCGGTTTCGCCTGGTGGCCGGGGCGGTGCCCTGCGTGGCCTGGGTGATCTCCACCGACACCAGCAGCTTCGCGGTGCCGGCGTGCTGGTCGAGCTCGCCGACCGCGGCGTCGAGCACCGCGCCGGTGGACACGGTTCCGCCCTGCCGCAACGAGTTCTTCGTCTGCTCGTCGGTACCGGCGAGCTTGTCGTGTAGCGGACCGGTGGACACCGCGAGCCAGCGCGCCAGCCCGGCATCCACGTCGTGGTAGTCGAGCGTGGTCAGCTCAGCGACCTGCTGGCGGCCAGCCAGCAACGCCTCATCCCGAGCGGCGGCAAAACTGAGCGCGTCATCCCCAGAGGCACGAAGCCATGTCCAGCCGGCCCAGCCGGCAAACGCGATCGCGGCGACGAGCAGGACGATGGCGATCTTCAGCAGGCTCAGTTTGGCAACCACAGCAGCTCCCTGAGGTTCGCCGACACCGCCGGCAGCGCGGGTTCCCCGAGTGGACCGGGCAGCGAGCCGCCCGGCGTCGCGGCCGGCGGGACCCCGGCGGCCGGGGCGTGCTGCGAGCCGCGGACCAGCCGGGGGTCGCCGGCCGGGAGCGTGCACGCGGCCGCGGTGTTGAACACGCCCGGTGTCACGTCCTCGCCCTGCCGGCGCTGCGTGCCCTCGTACCCGACGGTGCACGGTGGAGGGTTGTTGAACGACAGGACGAGTGACAGGTTCCCGCCGTCCGGAGTGATCGCTGTCGAGGTCGCGGCGACCGCCTTCGGCGTGGTCACCAGCAGCTGCTCGATCCCGGCGACCCGGACCTGGAACACGTTGGCCGTGGTCAGCAGGTTCGCCAGCAGGATGGCCAGGCCCGGATCGGTGTCCCGGAGCAGCCCGGAAAGCTGCGTCGCCGCCTGCGGGGCCGAGCCGATCAGCGCGCGCAGGTCGCCGTCGGAGCGGGCCAGCTCGCCGGCGAACAGCTTGGCGTTGCGCCCGAACGACCGCCACTCCTGCGCGGAGTCGACCTGGGTGCGGAGCACCGTGGCACCGTCCCCGATCAGCGCCGAGGTCTGCGGCAGGTGCTCGGCGGCGGCCTTGGTGAACGCCGCCGAGGAGTCCAGCAGCAGCTGCAGGCTCGGCCCGGTGTCCCGGGTCGCCGCGTAGAACTCGTCCACCACGGTGCGCAGCGCGTCGGTCGGCACGGACTCGTTGAGGGCGCTCAGGTTCGACAGCACCGTCGACACCGGCAGCGGCAGCTTCGTGGACTCGCGGGGGATCCGCGCGCCCTCGGCCAGGAACGGCCCGTCCCCGGTGCGCGGTTGCAGGTCCACGTACTGCTCGCCGATCGCGGACCGGTTGGCCACCACTGCCTGCAGGTTCACCGGAATCGCCGGCGCGCCGTCGTCGATGACCAGGTCGGCCTCCATGCCGTCGTCGGTGAGCCGCAGTTCGCCGACCCGGCCGACCGCGACGCCGCGGTAGGTGACCTCGCTGCCGGTGAAGATGCCGCCGCCGTCGGCCAGCTCCAGGTGCACGACGAAGCCGGACCTGGCCAGGCCGGCGTAGCTCGCCCCGACGAAGGCCACGGTGGACAGTGCGATGACGACGAAGGCCAGCACCTGGATGCGAATTCGGCGGGTGAGCATCAGCGCCCACCTCCCGAGCCGGTCACCGGTCCGGACGGCGGCAGGGGCAGCGGCGGCAGCGGCTGGGTGAACTGCGGGTCCGGCCGCACCGAGACGAAGATGTTGAGGTAGTCGCCCTTGGCCGCGTCCAGCACCGGGTCGGTGAACGGGAACGTGGGCAGGATCTCCAGCGCCTGCGGGAGGTTCTGCCCGGCGTCGGCGAGCCGTTGCAGGATCGGGGCCAGCGCGGTGAGATCGGCGACGATGTCCGCCCGGCTGCGGTTGATCGTGTCCACCGCCACGCCGGAGAGCGAGTCCAGCGACTGCAGCAGGGTGACCAGCGCGGTGCGCTGCCCGGTGAGCGCTGTCAGCCCCGGGGTGAGGTCGGTCAGCGCACCCTTCACCTGACCGCTGCGGTTCGCCAGCGTGGCCGACAGGTGGTTGAGCCCGTCCAGCGCGGCGGTGATCTCGTCACGGTGCGAGTCGAGCTGTGTCACCAGAGAGTCCACATTGGACAGAAAGGTGCGGATCTCGCCCTCGTTGCCGGTCAGCACCTTGGCCAGTTCCTGGTTGATGGTCTGGATCTGCCCGATGCCGCCGCCGTTGAGCAGCAGCGAGAGCGCGCCGAACACCTCCTCGACCTCGGCGTGCCGGTTGGTGCGGTCCAGCGTGATCACCGCGCCGTCCACCAGCCGGCCGCCGGTGGAGGACTGTGGCGCTGACAACTCGATGAACTTCTCCCCCAGCAGGCTGGACTGGCGCAGGTCGGCCACCGCGTCCGCGGGCAGCGACACGTTCCCGTTGACGGCGAGCACCGCCTCGGCGGTCCACCCGTCGCTGCCGCCGAGCCGGATCGACTCGACCCGGCCGACCGCCACGTCGTCCACCTTCACGGCGGCCTGCGGCACCAGGTCCAGCAGGTCGGCGAACTGCACGGTGACCCGGTACGGGTGCTCACCCAGGTCCGCCCCACCAGGCAGCGGCAGGTCGTAGACGCTGCTCACGCCGCCGGACGTGCAGCCGGCCAGCAGCAGCAGGGCCGGGAGAAGTGCGATGAAGGGACCCTTCAGGGCGCTCAACGACAATGCCAGGGACTTAGGCGGCTCGGGGTTGTGCCGGGTGTGCTGGGGTGCTGGCGGTGATTGTTGGTGGGGCTGCGGGTTGGGTCCGGGTGTGGTGGGTGGCGTTGGTGCAGGTCAGTTGCCGGGTCTTGCCGCGGTAGG
>NZ_DASYTH010000371.1:0-41389 GCF_036002505.1 Actinophytocola sp.
CATGAGCTCATGCGCGAGTCACATGAGCCGGTCAACATCGAGTTGCTGACCCGGGTGGCTGACCTCGTGCCGGGCACCGCGAGCGCGGCGGACATGCGGAAGTGGCACGACGAACTCGTCACCTGGGCGGCAGGCCGGGAGCAGATGGCGGCCGGACGGTTGGGGTTGGAGCTGGCGGCATGGCTGCTGTTCGCGGCGACCGTGGTGGAATTCTTCGACCCCGCGGAGGTCGCCACTCGGATGGGTGAAGCGGAGTCACCCGAGGCTGGGGCAAAGGGGTTGGAACTGCTGGCGACGGCGCGGCAGTCACTCGCGGTGAGTCCGGGCCTGGCGTTGGCCTATCTGAAGCGGTTTCGGGAGGCGTGGGGGTTGGCCGGGGGCTGAAACCGCTGGTGCTATGGGTGGGTCTGTCCACAAGGCATACACTCGATCGGAGTACAGCGTCGACTCGGCTGGCCGAAGGGGGCTGAGGCTGAGGGTGACTGGATACGTACGGTGGGTGCCGCCGCGGATCGACATGAGTGTGCCGCATCCGGCGCGGATGCACGACTACTGGCTGGGTGGCGGGCACAACTTCGCGGCGGACCGGGAGCTGGCCGAGCGGATCATGGAGATCCTGCCGGGGATCGAGGACATGGCCCGGCTGAACCAGTCGTTCCTGCGGCGCGCGGCGCTGTTCCTGGTGGACGCGGGGATCCGGCAGTTCCTGGACATCGGGTCCGGCATCCCGACGGTGGGGCATCTGCACGACATCGTGCAGCGGGCCGCGCCGGAGAGCCGGGTCGTGTACGTCGACTCCGACCCGGTGGCGGTCGCGCACACCGAACTGATCCTCGAGGACGTCAAGGGGACCGCGGTGCTGCGGGCCAACATGCGGGACGTCCCTGGCGTGCTGGCGGCCGAGCCGACGCAGCGGCTCATCGACCTGGCCCAGCCGGTCGGGCTGATCGCGCCGATGCTGCACTTCATCCCCGACTCCTGGGACCCGGCGTGCATCATGGGGGCGTACCGCGACCGGCTCCCGTCCGGCAGCTACCTGGTCGTCGTGCACGTCACGCAGGACGCCGAGACCCCGGGCCTGGCCAAGACCCTCGAGTTGTACCGGACCACCCCGTTCCAGCTCTACCCGCGCGGCCACGACGAGGTGCTGCGCATATGCGCCGGCTTCGACCTGGTCGAGCCGGGCCTGGTGGGCACCGCCCTCTGGCGCCCCGAGGGCCCCGACGACCGCTCCACCAAACCCGGCATCAACTCCCTGCTCTACGCCGGAGTCGGACGCAAGCCGTAGTGCGATGAATGCGTCGTTCACGCATTTCCTGTTGCTCATAAACAGTGTTACGGAAAGGTCAGCATTGGCCGCATACCGTGGGTAGTCATATCCACTAGGATATACACTCGTTTGGAGTACAGCGTCGACCTCAGTGGCCGGAGGGGGCTACGGAAGACGGTGACCGAAGACCTGCGGTGGGTGCCGCCCCGGATCGACATGACCGTGCCGCATCCGGATCGGATGCAGGACTATTGGCTGGGAGGCGGGCACAATTTCGCCGCGGACCGTGAACTGGCCGAGAAGATCATGCGGGTCCTACCGGGGATCGAGGACGTCGCCCGGCTCAAACATTCGTTTCTGCGCCGCGCGGCGCTGTTCATGGTTGAGGCGGGTATCCGGCAGTTCCTCCGGTTCGGCTCCGGCATCCCCTCGGTCGGCCGCCTGCACGAAGTCATCCAGCGGGCCGCACCGGGCAGCCGGATAGTCAATGTGGACGCCGACCCGGTGGCGGTCGCGCACAGCGAGCTGATGCTGGAGCACGTCGAGGGAATCGCCGTCCTCCAGGCCGATATGCGAGACGTCGCGGGCATTCTGGCCGCCGAGCCGACGCAACGCCTGCTCGACCTCACCCGGCCGGTCGGCCTGATCGCACCGATGCTGCACTTCATGCCCGACTCCTGGGAACCGGAAACGATCATCGCCGGCTTCCGCGACCAGCTGCCGCGCGGTAGCCACCTGGCCATCGCGCACGTCACCCAGGACGCCGAGCCACCCGGCCTGGCCGAGGCCGTCGCCGCGACCAGGACCACCCCGTACCCGCTCTATCCGCGGAACTGCGCCGAGATCCTGCGCCTGTGCGCCGGTTTCGAGCTGGTCGAGCCGGGCCTGGTCGGCTTCGCGATGTGGCGACCGGAAGGGCCGGACGACTATTCCACGAAACCCGGGATCAACGCGTTGATGTACGCCTGCGTCGGCCGCAGGATCTAGTCCCGGCGCAGGTAGGCGCGTTCGGCCGTGGCCCACGCCGTCGTGGTGAGCAGGTAGATGCCGGCCGCGAGCGGGATGACCGCGGCGCCGATCAGCGATCCGTACGGCAGCAGCCGCAGCACCGCCGGCGCCTCCGCCCCGGTCCGTTTCATCAGCCGCACCGAGCACCAGGCCACCACGGCGAGCGCGGCGAACAGCAGGAAGAACACCGGGCTGTGCGCCGCCGAGAAGTGCGTGCCGAGCGGTGTGCCGAGCAGGGTGCTGGCCAGCAGCTCGTTGGGCCCCCCGGCCACGGTGCCGGCCGAGAACAGCCGGTAGGTCACCATGAAGAACGGGATCTGCGCCAGCAGCGGAAGGCACCCGGCGAACATCGAGCTGCCCGAGTCCCGGTACAGTGCGGTCGTCTCACGCTGCAGCCGCTCCCGGTTCGTGCCGTACTTTCGTTGCAGCTCCTGCACTTTCGGCGCCAGCGCGGCCCGCACCCGCTCCCCGCGAACCGCGGCCCGGGCGAGCGGATGCAGCAGCAGGCGAATGGCGACCGTGAACAGAACGATGATCAGCGCCGGGTCGAGGACGCCGGCGAACAGCATGACAAGGTGATACGCGCCGGCAACCGGCACGTCGAGAAACGTGAACAAGGCAGGACTCCGTCAGATCGAGCCGATGGGGGACCGTCGCAGCGGCTAAACAGCCGCCGACCGTCCCGGTGCTCGAGGACGAACTCGCCCGTCAGCGTCGGGATCCCGGGTGCGCAGGAACGCGGACCGCTCCGCCCGCTCCCGCAACGCCCGGCCCCGCACCAGAGCCCGCGGCGCCTCGCCCGCCGGCTGCGCCGCGACCAGCAGCAACGCGACCGCGCCCAGCGCGACGGCGGTGGCCACCCCCATCAGCTCCGCCGGGCTCCCCGCCGCCGGCAACCAGGCGAAGGCAAGCACGAGCAGCGCGAGCATTCCGCGCCACTGCCCGAACATGCCTTCTCCTACCGTTCAACGGGTTCCGCATCCCACTGTAACCGCACCGGCGGTCAGGGCGCGGTCCACGGCAGGCGGACCACGAGACACGGGCCGCCGACGAAGACACCACCGTCGATGCCGAGGGCCTTGCCGCCGGCGTAGGAGTGCGGGGCGTCGACCTGGATGGGCATGATGCCGAGCTGGTCGGCGATGACGCTGTGGCCGTGCACGACGCGGGTGCCGCCGAGGACGGAGAGCAGCTTGTCGACGACCTCCTCGCCGTTGGGACCGCGGAAGGCGTGCCGGGTGGTCATCCGACGCCAGACCTCCCACCAGGCGGCCAGGTCGTCGGCGCGGAGGACGTCGCCGACCGTCGCGTTGATCTCGTCGATGGCCGCGCCCCAGGCCAGGTACTCCACCGTGTCGGAGTGCATGAGGAGGTGGTCGTCGACGAGGGCGAGCAGCGGACGTTCGGTGAGCCACCGGATGTGCTCGCCGGTGAGCGCCTCCTGGTCGCTGGCCTGGCCGCCGTTGAGCTCCCAGCTCCGGGCGAAGCTGCGCGGGCCCCAATTGTTGTGGGGGATGGTGGGTGGGTAGGACAAGTCGGACGGGACCTCGGTGTCGCCGAACCGGTGCATGCCGAGCAGCAGGATCTCGTGGTTGCCGAGCAGCGCGCCGACGTGACCGCCCGCCTCGGACGCCTCCGCCGCCAGCCGCCTCACCAGGTCGATGGTGCCGACGCCGTCCGGTCCGCGGTCGACGAAGTCGCCGAGGAACCACAGGTGCGCGTCGCCGCCGGACCACGTACCCGACGAGGTCAGCAGCCCGGCGTCGGCCAGCGCGGACACCAGTTCGGTCCGGTGCCCGTGCACGTCACCGACGACGTAGGTCGACACAGTGCAGACCATAGGCCAGCGCGTTATCGCCCGCGCCTCAGCCGGGGAACGGATCTTCGGTGTGTCCGACCAGCTCGGCCACGGACTCGAGGATCCGGCTCGGCCGGTAGGGGAAGCGCTCCGCGGAGTCCCGGTTCGAGATGCCGGTCAGCACCAGGATCGTGCGCAGCCCCGCCTCGAGGCCGGACCGGACGTCGGTGTCCATCCGGTCGCCGATCATGAGCGTGCTCTCCGAGTGCGCGCCGAGAGTGTTCAGCGCGGAGCGCATCATCAGCGGGTTGGGCTTGCCGACGAAGTACGGCGAGTGGCCGGTGGCCCGCTCGATCAGCGCGGCGACCGACCCGGTGGCCGGCAGCGGGCCCTGCAGGCTGGGCCCGGTGGCGTCCGGGTTGGTGGCGATGAACCGGGCGCCACCGACGATCAGCCGGATCGCGGTGGTGATCGCGGTGAAGCTGTACGTGCGGGTCTCGCCGAGCACCACGTAGTCCGGGTCGCGGTCGGTGAGCACGTAGCCGACCTCGTGCAGCGCCGTGGTCAGCCCGGCCTCGCCGATCACGAACGCGGAGCCGTGGGGGCGCTGGGAGTTCAGGAACTTGGCGGTGGCCAGCGCCGAGGTCCAGATGGCGGTCTCGGGCACGTCCAGCCCGGTCCGGTGCAGCCGCGCCCGCAGGTCCCGCGGCGTGTAGATGGAGTTGTTGGTCAGCACGAGAAACGGTGAGCCGCGCTCGGTCAGCTCGGCGATCAGCTTGTCGGCGCCGGGAATGAGGTGCTCCTCATGCACCAGCACGCCGTCCATGTCCATCAGATACGTCCACCCGGGCATGCCTCATGGTCCCGCAGCCCGCGGATAGACGCTCACCTCGGTCGCCTTGACCACGAGGTGGACGGCGGTGCCGGGCTCGAGCGCCAGCTCGGCGACCGCTTCGGGGGTGAGGTCGGCGGCGAGACCGGTGACCCAGGGCGGGCTGTCCGGGGTGGCGGCGGTGCGCACGCGGATCAGGTCACCGTGCGGCTCGAGAGCGGCGACGACGGCGGGGAAGACGTTTCGCGGGCTGCCGTGCGGGCGGTCCAGGTGGATGGCGACGGCCGCCGGGCGGAACACGGCGACCGCGGGCTCGCCGGCGGTCAAGGCGGTGACCGCCATCCCGGATACCGGACTGCCGTCAGGGGTGTGGATGCCGTCCATGCTGGCGACGCCGGGGACGAGATCGAGGCCGGCGATCCGCGCGGTGAACGCGGTCCGGGGACGGGACAGCACCTCCCGGGTGGGCCCTTGTTCAACAATCCGACCATCCGACAGGACGACGATCCGATCGGCCAACACGAGAGCATCCAGCGGATCGTGGCTGACCAGAACGGTGGCCCGGTGCGAACGGTCCCGCAGCACCCGGCGCACCAGGCCACGCACCGCCGGCGCGGCGTCCACGTCCAGTGCGGCGAACGGCTCGTCCAGCAGCAGCACGTCCGGCTCGGTGGCCAGCGCCCGGGCCAGCGCCACCCGCTGCGCCTGCCCACCGGACAGCGCCGCCGGCCGCCGCCCGGCCAGCCCCGCACAGTCCACTTCGGACAGCCAAGCCCGGGCCACCGCATCGGCCCGCCGCCGGCCCACCCCGCGCGATCGCGGCCCGAACGCCACGTTCGCCACCGCGGAAAGATGGGGGAACAGCAACGGATCCTGCGACAGCAACCCCACTTTCCGTTGATATGGCGGCACATTCACGTGACTGTCCACGAGCACCCGGTCCCCCACCCGCACCACGCCGGAGTCCGGCCGCAGCAACCCGGCCAGCACGTCCAGCAGCGTGGACTTCCCCGAGCCGTTCGGCCCCAGCACCGCGACCACCTCGCCGGCCGGCACGTCCAGCGCGACATCGAGCCGGAACCGCCCACGCGCCACCGAAACCCGCGCGTGCAACCCCCTGCTCACGGCGCCACCCCAGAGGGCCGGGGAGTGCGATGAAGGGGGCCTTCCTCGCGCCCGGTGCGAGGAAGGCCCCCTTCATCGCATCCCGCGCTTGCCAGCCCGCTCACGGTACGCCCTCGATCGCCCGCGGCCGGGCCACCACGATCACCAGCACCGCGACCAGCACCAGCACCAGGGAAAGCGCCACCGCACCGTCCACATCGGTCTCGCCGAGCGTGTACACCTCGAGCGGCAGCGTCCGGGTCACGCCCTCCAGGCTGCCGGCGAACGTGATCGTGGCGCCGAACTCGCCGAGCGCCCGGGCGAACGAGAGCACCAGCCCGGAGCCCAGTGCCGGCAGCACCAGCGGCACGGTGACGCGGCGGAACACCGTCCACGGCGCCGCCCCCAGCGTCGCGGCCACCGCCTCGTACCGCTCCCCCGCCGTGCGCAGCGCGCCTTCCAACCCCACCACCAGAAACGGCATAGCCACGAACGTCTGCGCGATCACCACGGCCGCCGTCGTGAACGGAATCCGCACCCCGAACACGAAGTCCAAAATCCGCCCGGCGAACCCGTTGCGCCCCAACAGGTACAGCAGCGCGAGCCCACCGACGACCGGCGGCAGCACCAGCGGCAGCAGCACGATCGCCCGCAGCAGCCGGGTTCCCGGCGCGTGCGAGCGGGCCAGCACCACGGCCAGCGGTCCACCCAGGACCACGCACAGCACGGTGGACGCCGCCGCAGTGCGCAGCGACAGCTCCAGCGCGTGCACCGCGCCAGGACTCGTTACCAGGGAAGGAAAGTCACGCAGGTCGGTCCGGGCCACCAGCCCGACGACCGGCAGCACGACCAGTGCGAGCGCCACGCACGCCGGCACCCACAGCAGCACGGGCAACCCGGTGCGTGCCTTCCTCACGGGATCCGGAAACCCACCTTCGTCAGCTCGGCGCGCCCGGCCTCCCCGCGCACCAGCTCGACGAACGCCTTCGCCAGCTCCGCCTGCGGCGCGTCCTTCACCACCGCGATCGGGTACTTGTTGATCGCCTTCGCCGCCTCCGGGAAGTCCACCCCGGTCACCTTGCCGCCCGCGGAGTTGACGTCGGTGAGGTAGACCAGCCCGGCATCCGCCTCGCCCGCGGACACCTTGGTCAGCACGGCCTTGACGTCCTGCTCCTCGCTCTTCGGCCTGACCGTCACGCCGGCGGCCTGCTCCACCTTCTGCGCCGCCGAGCCGCACGGCACCTGCGGCGCGCACACCACCACGATCACCCCGTCCTTCGCCAGGTCCGCCAGCGAGGTGATCTTCTTCGGGTTGCCCGGCGGCATCGCGATCGTCAGCTGGTTGGTGGCGAAGATCTCCGGCGTCCCGGCGGCCAGCCCGGCGTCGGTCACCTTCTTCATGTTCACCTCGTCCGCGGAGGCGAATACGTCCGCCTGGGCACCGTTGACGATCTGCTGGGCGAGCGCCGAGGACCCCTGGAAGCTGATCTTCACGTCGACCCCGGCGTGCTCCGCTTCGAACGTCTTCTCCAGCGCCCCAAAGGATTCCGTGAGCGACGCGGCGGCCAGCACGGTGAGCGTCCGCTGCTCCGGCGCGCCCGGGGTGGCTCCGCTCGACGAGCCGCAGCCGGCGACGGTGACGAGGACGGCAGCGACCGCCACGGTCAGCTTCACGATTCCTCCGGGGTTTCCACGACGACCTGGGTTGCCTTGACCACCGCCACCGCGAGCACCCCCGGCTCGAGGCCGAGCTCGCGGACCGCCTCCGTGCTCATCAGCGACACCACCCGGTGCGGCCCGCACTGCATCTCCACCTGCGCCATCACGGTGTCCGCGACGACGGCGGTGACCAGCCCGACGAACCGGTTGCGCGCCGACCGCCCGACCCCGGTGGGATCGGCGATCGCACCGGCGTTGGCCCGGGCGTACGCGGCCAGCTCCGCGCCGTTGACGACCTTGCGCCCGGCCCCGTCGGCACCGGCGGTGAGCTGCCCGGCGTCCACCCACCGGCGGACCGTGTCATCGCTGACACCGAGCAGACGAGCGGCCTCAGAAAGCCGAAACTGCGGCATGAAGGACAGATTATCTCCGCGGATGCGGTTCCGTCACGGTGTACCGATGATCTCGCCGTACTCCTCGAGGATCGCCCGGTTGTACCGCTCGATCACATCCCACTCCTCGGGCGTGAACCGCGCCAGCACCCGTTCGGTGAGCTCGATGACGTCGTCGAACAGATGCGCGTACCGGGCCTCGTCGAAGTCCGCGATCTCGACGAGGACCTTGCGCCGGTCGTGCGGATCCCGGACCCGGCGGACGAACCCGTGCCGCTCGAGCCGGTCGATCACCCCGGTGACCGCGCCCGTGGAGAGACCCGACAGCTGGGCGATCCGGCCCGCGGTCAGCGACTGCTCGGCCTGGATGACCAGCTCCAGGCACTTGTGGTCGGTGCCGGACAGCCCCATCTGCTCGGCCACCCGGGAGTGGAACAGCACGGTGATGGTGGAAAGCTCCCGGCCCAGCTGGCCGAACCGGGTGAGCACGTCCGCCGGGACCTTCTGCGCCATCAGCCCCTCGCACACTAAGAAGTTCAGCTCCAAAGGCATAGTAGCCCTTCGCACCCGGGGGCACACGACTACCCTCGACAGGGTGACAGCAGTTGATCTCGGTCTGCCGGCGATGCGCGGACCGGCGGGTGCCCCGGACGGCTCGGTCCGCCCCGACACGCCGGCGCTGGTCGACTCGTTCGGCCGGATCGCGACGGATCTTCGGGTGTCCCTCACCGACCGGTGCAACCTGCGGTGCACGTACTGCATGCCGGCCGAGGGGTTGGACTGGCTCGCTGGCCCGGACGTGCTGACCACGGCCGAGCTGCTGCGGCTGCTGGACGTCGCGGTGACCCGGCTGGGCGTGACCGACGTCCGGTTCACCGGCGGCGAGCCGCTGCTGCGCAAGGGGCTCGAGGAGCTGATCGAGGGCACCGCGGCGCTCCGCCCGCGGGCGCGGATCTCCATGACCACCAACGGAATCGGCCTCGCCCGCCGGGCTGGACGGCTGCGCGCGGCCGGGCTGGACCGGATCAACGTCTCGCTGGACACCCTGGACCCGCGGCGGTTCGCGGAGATCACCCGGCGGGACCGGCTGGCCGACGTGCTCGCCGGGCTCGCCGCCGCGCGGGCCGCCGGGCTTGCCCCGGTCAAGGTGAACGCCGTGCTGCTGCGCGGGATCAACGACGACGAGGCGGTGCCGCTGCTGCGGTTCTGCCTCGAGCACGACTACCACCTGCGGTTCATCGAGCAGATGCCGCTGGACCCGCAGCACGGCTGGAACCGCGCCGAGATGATCACCGCCGCGGAGATCCTGGACCGGCTGGGCGCGGCGTTCGAGCTGACCCCCAGCCACACCCCGCGCGGGGCGGCGCCGGCGGAGCGGTGGCTCGTGGACGGCGGGCCGGCCGAGGTCGGGGTGATCGGCTCGGTCACCCGGCCGTTCTGCGAGGCCTGCGACCGGACCCGGCTCACCGCCGACGGGGCGCTGCGGAACTGCCTGTTCAGCCAGTCGGAGACGGACCTGCGGGGGCTGCTGCGGGGCGGCGCGAGTGACGAGGACCTGGCCGGCGCCTGGCGGGCCACGATGTGGGCCAAGCTCGCCGGCCACCGGATCAACGAGGCCGGCTTCGCCCAGCCGATCCGACCGATGAGCGCGATCGGGGGGTAAGGGTGGCCGAGCTGACCATCAGCGTGCGGTACTTCGCTGGGGCCCGGGCGGCGTCCGGGGTACACGAGGAGAGCGTGGCGGTGCCGGCCGGGTCCACGGTGCACGACATGCTGGTCACGCTGGGCGCACGGCACGGGGACGAGCTGTCGCGGGTGCTGACCGCGTCGAGCTTTCTGCTGGACGGTGTCGCGGTGCGTGACCGTAGTGTCGCCCTTACTAATGGTGTCGAACTCGACGTCCTACCCCCATTTGCGGGAGGCTGACGCTCCCGAAAGCGTGATTCAAACCTCAGGTAAGGCAACATATCTCAGGCAGATCACGTACCGGAAAACGTCGATCACGACGCCGTTGACCTGCGTAAACATCGATGTTCGGCGGATCATTGCCAGACGTTACTGTGATGACGGTCACACGTCGATTGATTTCCCATTCAGATCTCGATTCCGTACTGTCCAATCCCGTTGGTCCCGACCAACCGCACAACCGAAGACCGGATGTCCGTGCGCCGAACCCTGTCCAGCGGGCACCGGAGAAATAACCCCCGAGTGAAAGAGACTTCCGGACAGGGGCGACGGGCCGTACGCCCTGATCAAATTGATCGCAGGCGCGGGAGAGAGACCACAATGGCTAACCGAGGCAAGCACCGCAAGCAGCATGCTGCCACCCGCACCATTGCTCGAGTCGTGATCGCCGGCGTCGCCGTCGGTGCCCCGCTCGGCATCGCCGCGGCGCCCGCCCAGGCCAGCCCGAACTGGGACGCCATCGCCCAGTGCGAGAGCGGCGGCAACTGGAGCATCAGCACCGGCAACGGCTACTACGGCGGTCTGCAGTTCACGCAGGGCACCTGGCGGGCCAACGGCGGTTCCGGCAACCCCGCCAGCGCCTCCCGTGAAGAGCAGATCCGCGTCGCGGAGAACGTGCTGAAGACCCAGGGCATCGGCGCCTGGCCGGTCTGCGGCAAGCGTGGCGGCGGCGCGGCCGCTCCGGCGAAGGCGAAGGCCACCAAGCCGGTGGTCAAGAAGGTCACCCCGAAGACCACGCCCAAGCCCGCGGCTCCGGTCGTGTCCGCTCCGGTCACCGTGACGTCCAACCCCAACGGTGACTACACGGTCGTGCCCGGCGACTCGCTGTCCAAGATCGTGAAGAACCTGGACCTCCAGGGCGGCTGGCAGGCCTTGTACGAGAAGAACAAGGCGTTCATCAGCGACCCCGACCTGATCCTGGTTGGTCAGACGCTCGCCACCAAGTGAGTTGAGCAATTCTGAATACGGATGTGGCCCCACCATGCCCATGGTGGGGCCACTTTCCGTCCCATTCCCACCGCACCAGTTTATGAAGGTGACCTTCATAAGCCTTCCATTAACCCCCTACCAAACATCCTAGTGCATAGCACCCCCCGGGCCTCCTACTTTCAAACCCCGCGAGTCCCCACTTCAGGCACGCGAGTCCCCACTTCAGGCACGCGAGTCCCCAGTTCCAACACGCGAGTTCGACGTTCAGAACCGCGAGTCGTACCTTCAGGACACCGAGTCAGGAGCGGGCGAGCAGGAGAGCATGCCGCTTCCTGCCCGAGTGTCGAACTCAGGGTCCTGAATGTCGAAATCGCAGGGTCAGGGGCAGTTGACCCACTCGTCGGAGCCGTCGGCGAAGATCTGGTGTTTCCAGACTGGAAGCCGGAGTTTGACCTGGTCAACGAGGTCGGCGCAGGCTTCGAACGCCTCCCGGCGGTGGTCGGCGGAAACCGCGCAGGCCAGTGCGATGTCGCCGATTTTCAGGGCGCCGACCCGGTGACTCACCGCAACCGCACGGACCCCGGCGCGCCGGGCGGCCACCGCGGTTGCCACCTCCTCGATCAACGCCGTGGCGCTCGGATGGCCTTCGTAGGCCAGCTCCGCCACCGCCCGGCCATGATCGTGATCGCGCACCACGCCGGCGAACGTCACCACCGCGCCCGCCGCCCGGTCGGCCACCAGCCCGGCCAGCTCGTCCACCGACAGGGCGTCCTCGCTGACCTCCGCCCGGAGCACCACGGCCGCCGGCACGTCGTGGGCCGCAACCGGTCGGGGGTGATCACCGCCGGCCAGCTGGTCGAGCGCGTGCTCCAGTACGCCGTCGAGCACGCCCAAGCCGTCCCGGACGCCACCGGTGGACCCCGGCAGGTTGATCACCAGGGTGCCACCGGCCACTCCGGCGACGCCCCGGGAGAGCACCGCGGTGGGCACCGCGGGCAGGCCGGCCGAGCGGATCGCGTCGGCCAGGCCCGGCACCTGGTAGTCCAGCACGGACGCGGTCGCCTCGGGGGTGCGGTCGGTCGGGCTGATCCCCGTGCCTCCGGTGGTGATCACGACGTGCACCCGGTCCGCCACCGCCGCCCGCAGCGCCGCCGCCACCGGCTCGCCATCCGGGACGACCCGCACCTCGCCCACCTCGAAGCCGCGGTCCCGCAGCCACGCGGCGATCACCGGGCCGGTCTTGTCGGCGTACACACCGGCGGCGGCGCGGTTCGACGCGGCCACCACGCGAGCCGTGCGGGTCATCGGTCCTCCGGTCGGGTCCACACTCCGGACTTGCCGCCTTCCTTGCGCACCAGGCGAACCGAGTCCAGCTCGGCGGCGGGGTCCACGGCCTTGATCATGTCGTGCAGGGCGAGCCCGGCCACCGCGACCGCGGTCAGCGCCTCCATCTCGACCCCGGTGCGGTCGGTCGTCCGGACCGTCGCGGTGATCACCACGTCGGCCCCACCCAGCGAGAGCTCCACGGCCACCGAGGACAGCGCGAGCGGGTGGCACAGCGGGATCAGGTCGGGGGTGCGCTTGGCCGCCATGATGCCGGCGATCCGCGCGGTGGCCAGCGCGTCACCCTTGGGCAGCCCGTCGCGGCGGAGCAAATCGACCACCTCGACCGTCGTGCGCACCACCCCAGAGGCGACGGCGGTCCGGGCCGAGGCCACCTTGCCGGACACGTCCACCATCCGCGCGGCCCCGGCCGCGTCCAGATGGCTGAGCTCGCTCAAGCCATCACCTCGCAAGCTCGGTGATGGAGGACCCCGTCGCCACGCAAGCTCGGCGTCAGGGCAGTGCTCAATGGCTCGCTCGCAAGCTCGCTCACCGGTCCGATGGTACGTGCGAAACCGCGGCCCGGCGGACGCACTCGGCCACCGCCGGCGCGACCGCGGAGTCGAACACGCTGGGCACGATGAACGAGGCGTTGAGCCGCTCGCCGTCCACCACGTCGGCGATCGCGTCGGCCGCGGCCAGCAGCATGTCGTCGGACACGGTGCGGGCCTGGGCGTCGAGCAGGCCGCGGAACACGCCGGGGAAGGCCAGCACGTTGTTGATCTGGTTGGGGTAGTCGCTGCGTCCGGTGGCGACCACGGCCGCATACCGTTGCGCCTCTAGGGGATCGATCTCCGGGTCCGGGTTGGCCAGGGCGAACACCACGGGGTTGGCCGCCATGGTGGCCACCTGCTCGGCCCCGAACAGGTTCGGCGCCGACACCCCGATGAACACGTCCGCACCGACCAGGGCGTCGTGCAGCGTCCCGGTCCGCCGCTCGTGGTTGGTGTTCAGCGCGATCCAGGCCAGGTTCTCGTCGAGGTCGCCGCGGTCCGGGTGCACGATGCCGTTGATGTCCACCCCGATCACGTCGCCCGGCCCGCGCTGCAGCAGCAGCCGCACGATCGCCGAGCCGGCCGCGCCCACCCCGCACACCACGATCCGGCAGTCCCACAACGACTTCCCGACCACCCGCAGGGCGTTCCGCAGCGCCGCCAGCACCACGATCGCGGTGCCGTGCTGGTCGTCGTGGAACACCTGGATGTCCAGCTTCTGGCGCAGCCGCCGCTCGATCTCGAAGCACCGCGGCGCGGCGATGTCCTCCAGGTTGATCCCGCCGTAGACCGGGGCGATCAGCTGCACCGTCCGGATGATCTCCTCGACGTCCTGGGTGTCCAGGCACACCGGCCAGGCGTCCACGTTGGCGAACTTCTTGAACAGCGCGGCCTTGCCCTCCATCACCGGCAGCGCCGCGGCCGGCCCCAGGTTGCCCAGGCCCAGCACCGCCGAGCCGTCGGTGACCACGGCGACCGTGTTGCGCTTGATGGTCAGCCGCCGCGCGTCGTCCGGGTTCTCCGCGATCGCCTGGCAGATCCGGGCCACGCCGGGGGTGTAGGCGCGGGACAGGTCGTCGCGGTTCTTCAACGCGATCTTGGGCCGGATCTCGATCTTGCCGCCGAGGTGTATCAGGAACGTCCGGTCGGACACCTTGCGCACGACCACGCCGGGCAGCCGCTCGAGCTCCTCGGTGATGTCCCGCGCGTGGTCGTCGTTGAGCGTGTTGGCGGTGATGTCGACGACGATCCGGTCGGTGTGCGACTCCACCACGTCGAACGCGGTGATCACGCCGCCGACCTTCCCGATGGCGCTCGCCAGATCGCCGGCCGCGCTGGCGGACGGCGGTGCCTCGAGCCGAACAGTGATGGAATACCCAGGACCGGGAACCGGCATGGTATTGACCTTATCCCCGATGCCTGCCGGCCCGGTCGAGTGTTACTTGTTGATCTCCGTGACCGGGTGCTCGTAGCCGAGCCGGTCCGGCGGGAGCGGGAAGCTCAGGTCACCGAACGGGGACAGCGCGCCCTGCCGGTCGGCCGCGATCTCGCTCACCGGGTGCTGGCCGTTGTCGTCGTCACCCGGCCACGTCGGGTCGATCCGACCCGTGTTGACGCCCTTCGCCACCGGCCCTCCCTATCTTCTGATGCGAGCAGTAGGGTACCTGGCCGCACGTACCAAGGAGACCGGGAGTAGGCCAACTTCCGCAACGCCTGCACCTGCGGGAACGCCTGCTCCCGGTCGGATTGGTACCTACCAGCACAGTAACGTGGTCAGGGTGCCGGTCGAGACGCTCACCCAGTGGCTCCGGGCGCGGGATGACGACGCGCTCGTCGCCCTGCTGCGGGCGCGGCCGGATCTGGCCACGCCGCCGGCCGCGGACAGCACCGTGCTCGCCGCCCGGGCCGGCGCCCGGGCGTCGGTGGCCCGGGCCGCGGAGGGGCTGGACACGTTCACCCTCGCCGTGCTGGACGCCCTGCTGTTCGGAGACGCCGATCAAACGCCGGTACCGCTGACGGCCGTCGTCGGCACCCTGGGTGCGGCGGCCGAACGGGTCGCGGCCGCGGTGGACAAGCTGCGGCACCTGGCCATCGCCTGGGGCACCGACGAGGCGATCTCACTGGTGCCGGCGGCGCGCGAGGCGGGCGGGCCGTTCCCCAACGGGCTCGGCCGCCCGTCCGCCGCCCTGACCGGCCAGGATGTGGCGGCGCTGCTGGACAGGGTCACCGACGAGGAACGGCGCAAGCTCACCTCGCTGGCGCACGGCCAGCCGATCGGCCAGACCCGGGACGCGGCCGTCGTGGTGCCGCTGGAGCAGGCGACCACGCCGGTGCAACGGCTGCTCGCCATGGGCCTGCTGGTCCGCCGGGACGCCGAAACCGTCGAGCTGCCCCGCCAGGTCGGGCTCGCCCTGCGCGGCGACAGTCCACTCGGGACACTCGCGCTGGACGAGCCGCGGCTCCGGAGCACCTTCCACAATCCGTCCACTGTAGACGCGACGGCGGCCGGCGAGGTGCTGGAGTTGTTGCGGCGCACAGAGTCCCTGCTGACTGCGTGGTCCGGGGAGCCACCACCGGTGCTCAAGTCCGGCGGGCTGGGGGTGCGCGAGCTGCGCCGGCTGGCCCGGGACCTGGACACCGACGAGCGGCACGCCACGCTGATCGCCGAGCTCGCCACCGGCGCGGCGCTGGTGGCGGCCAGCGGCACGGTGAACCCCGAGTGGGTGCCGACCACGCAGGCCGACGGCTGGCTCGGCGCGAGCCCGGCCAACCGGTGGGCCACGCTCGCCACGGCCTGGCTGGACCTGCCCCGGCTGCCCGGTCTCGGCGGGCTGCGGGACACCAAGGACCGGGTGCTCGCCCCGCTGTCCGAGGACCTGCGCCGGCCGCCGGCGCCGGCGGAGCGGCGGCGGGTGCTGGCGGCGCTCGCCGAGCTGCCGCCCGGCACCGGCGTCGCCCCGGACGACCTGGTGGCCGTGCTGGCCTGGCGGGCCCCGCGGCGCGGCGGGCGGCTGCGCGACGAGATCGTCCGGTGGACCCTGCGCGAGGCGACCACACTCGGCGTGCTGGCCCTCGGCGCGGTCAGCGCACCCGGCCGGTCGCTGCTCGAGGAGGACCCGGCAGGCGCGGCCAAGCGGCTGGCCGAGGCCATGCCCACGCCGGTGGATCACGTGCTGGTGCAGGCCGACCTCACCGTGGTCGCCCCCGGCCCGCTGGAGCCCGACCTGGCCGCGCAGATCAGCGAGACCGCGGACGTCGAGTCGGCCGGCAGCGCCACCGTCTACCGGGTCACCGAGGCCTCGGTGCGGCGCGCCCTGGACGCCGGGCGCACCGCCACCGAGCTGCACGAGCTGTTCACCACCCGGTCGCGCACCCCGATCCCGCAGGGGTTGAGCTACCTGATCGACGACGTGGCCCGCCGGCACGGCCGGCTGCGCGGCGGGGCGGCCGCGTCGTTCCTGCGCTGCGACGACCCGGTGCTGATCGCCGAGATCGCCGCGCACCCGGTCGCCGCATCCCTGGAGCTGCGCCGGATCGCTCCCAACGTGCTGGTCAGCCCGCTGCCGCTGATGGACGTGCTGGAAGACCTGCGTGCGGCCGGCTACGCCCCGGCCGCCGAGGGCCCGGACGGCCAGATCATCGACCTGCGCCAGCAGGGCCGCCGGGTGCCCGCGCCGGCCCGCAGCTCGCGGCGGCCGGCCGTGGCCCGGACGCCCTCCGACGACCAGCTCGCCGAGGTGGTCCGGACCATCCGCGCCGGGGATCGCGCGGCCGAGGGCCGGCGCGGCCGGTCGGTGTCCCTGGCCGCCGGCACCGGCGCCGCCGACACCGGCGCCACGGTGGCCCTGCTGCGCGAGGCGATCCAGCAGCAGAGCCGCGTGTGGATCTGGTTCGTCGACGGCCACGGCAGCGCGAGCCAGCGGATCGTGGACCCGTTCCGGGTCGGCGGCGGCATTCTCGAGGGCCGCGACGTCATGCACGGCGCGGTGCGGCAGTACCCGCTGCACCGGATCACCTCGGCGGCGCTGGTGGAGGAATGAGGGAAAGTGCGCTGATCGTGGCCGTGCCGGAGGCCGAGCCGGTGGTCGGCAGGCACCGGCGTGATCTTGACCACTCCGCGCAGTGGGGCGTGCCGGCGCACGTCACCGTGCTCTAT
Organism: Actinophytocola sp.; assembly: GCF_036002505.1. Lineage (GTDB taxonomy): Bacteria > Actinomycetota > Actinomycetes > Mycobacteriales > Pseudonocardiaceae > DASYTH01. The sequence continues at coordinate 16,992 of NZ_DASYTH010000371.1, forward strand.
CCGTTCGCCTCGCCCGCGCGGATCGACGGAGACACGATCGAAGCCGTGCGCGCGGTGATCTCGGCCGAGGCGTTCGACTGCGTGCTCGCCCGGCCGCAACGTTGACGAGGAAGTCGCCTACCTGGCGCGCAGTCCGGAAAGCGTTGCCACACCGCGAAACTCGAAGAGTCACGCTCGAGCCAGCAAGCGAACCCGTCGCGTGATCGGCCGCCGGTGTCTTCCCCGGACGAGCAGCGCAGAGAGCGAGCGACCGAGCAGCGCAGGTAGGGGCAGGCACCGGGCCAAGAGGCCGATCACCGCGCGAGCGGAGCGAGCGCAATTGAACACCGGTTTCCGCTGGCATAGCCACTCTCGAGCCGGCGACGACCAGTTTTTGACCAGTCCGACGCACCGTGAGGTATGGCGGACGATCAGACACCCGAGGAGCAGCAGCCGGCGGCCGTGCGCCGGGATTTCCTCGACCGGGCCGACAGCATCGACGCATCGGTGCGCAACCTGCTCAGCAAGCTCGACCTCAGCCGCACCGACGACGAGCACGAGCGCATGATCGACGCGATCATGGGGGCCTGCCGCGCGGCCGACGCCTTACGCGCCTTCGCTCGGGAAGACCTCGACGCGGCCACCGAGGCGACGGCCGCCATGAGCTACTACGCCCGCCGCGCCCTCGGGGAAGCCGCCTGACCTGCGAACCACCGGGTTGTCCACAGGCCGGGATGGCGTGTGGACAACCACCTCAGACCGCGCGCGCCGACATCCGCTGGTGCATGGCGTGCTCGACCAGCGTGATCAGGGTTTCCTTGGTGGACTCGCGGTCGCGGGCGTCGCAGGTGACGACCGGGACCGTCTGCTCGATGGTCAACGCGTCGCGCACGTCGTCGACGCGGTGGTGCAGGACCCGGTCGAAGCAGTTGATCGCGATCACGTAGGGAAGCTGGCGGTCCTCGAAGAAGTCGATCGAGGCGAACGCGTCGGCTAAGCGCCGGGTGTCGACCAGCACCACCGCGCCGATCGCACCGCGCACCAGGTCGTCCCACATGAACCAGAACCGGTGCTGGCCGGGCGTGCCGAACAGGTACAGGATCAGGTCGCTGTCCAGGGACACGCGCCCGAAGTCCATGGCGACCGTGGTGGTGACCTTGTTGGGCGTGGCCGACAGGTCGTCGACGTCAACACTCGCCTCGGTCATCACGGCCTCGGTGGTCAGCGGAACGATCTCCGAGACCGAGCCGACGAAGGTCGTCTTGCCGACGCCGAACCCACCGGCGACCACGATCTTGGCCGAGGTCGTCGGCTGCGGTGCGGCGGCGCCGCGCGAGCTGAGGGGACTAGAGCCTGCGGAGACCACTGAGCACCCTTTCCATGAATTCGATAGACGGCCGGTCGCCCACGACCATGCCGCTCTGATGGATCAGGACGAGCCCCAAGCCAGCCATATCTCCGATCAACACTCTGGCGACGCCGAGCGGCAGCCGAAGATGAGCGGCCACCTCCGCGACGGACCTGGTGTCAAGGCACAGTCCACAAATGGAGCGATGCTCCGGCCGCACCGCCGCGTCCGGTGACCTGCCCCGCTCGCTGGTGGAGACCAGCGCCTCGATAGCAAGATCATAATCGGACCGGGTACGCCCGCCGGTCTTGGTGTACGGGCGCACCATCGAGCCGGCCTCGTGCCCGTCGCCGGGGTCGACGATCGGATGACCGTCGGTACCCGACATCAGCGACGGGATCTCCTTGCTGTCCCAGTCGGTCGGTGCGGGGATCCCCGGGTCGCCGTACAGGGTGGCGCTCGGGCCCCCGAACAGCCGCGCTCCCAAACCGCCCACATCGAACCGGTTCGGCGCGTCGCCGTGTTCGGGAAGGTCCTCCCAACCTCTCTCCGGCATTTCGGCTACCTTCCGCTCTGGCACGCCGACCACCCTGACGTGCAGAGGTTCACCTGCGCTGCGCTCCCTGCAACTGGGCACGCAGCTCCGGAGTCATCTGCTGGCCCACCCGCTCGACCAGCAACGTCATCTCGTAGGCCACCAGACCGATGTCGCAGTTCGGCGCGGCCAGCACCGCCAGGCACGAGCCGTCCGAGATCGACATCAGGAAGAGGTAGCCGCGGTCCATCTCGACCACGGTCTGGTTCACCCCGCCCGCTTCGAAACAGCGGGCCGCCCCCTGGGTGAGGCTGACCAGGCCGGACGACACGGCGGACAGCTGCTCGGCCCGGTCCCGAGGCAAGCCCTGGGAGCTGGCGAGCAGCAGACCGTCCGCCGAGACCACCACGGCATGTGCCACGCCGGGCACCTGTCGAACGAAATCAGTGATGAGCCACCCGAAACTCCCGGGCTGCGCTGACGTCGCGGTCGTCACTCCTGCTCCTCGCTTTGACGGCTCTCGTCTGAACCGGACTGGTCACCAGCGTAGGCGTCGATGAGGGCGTGCCGGCCACGCCGTACCCCCTGCTGGAAGCTGGACATGCGGCCGCGGACCGCCTCGGCCGAGCGCGGTGGGAGCGGCATGTGCACCGGCTCCTCCTCGGTGGCCTTCTCGTGCCGGGGCGCGGCGGACCCGGGCACCAGGTGCGCCTTGGGCACGCGTTTCGGCAGGCCGGCCGTGGTCAACGCGTCTTCCTCGGTGCTCTCCAGGAGAGCGCGGGCGGCCTGCCAGCCCTCGTCTCCCGGGGACACCCATGGAGTCGGTTCCGGAACCTCCAACGCTTCCTCCCCCGGCTGCTCGGCACCCTCGCCGTTCTTGGCCGCGGCCTCCGTGACCCGCTTCTGCGCTCCGGTGGTGTCGTTGGCCTCGAACCATTGCGACAACACGGCCTCGTAGATCGGCAGCCGCTCGGTGGGAGCGTCCACGTTGAGGGCTGCCTCGGGGTTGGCGCCCCGGACCGGCAGTGGCGGCGCGACCTCGGTGTGCTGCTCGGCATTCGGTTCCGGCGCGGCGAGTGGATTGCCGAACAGCGCCGTGGCCGAGTCGTCGTGCTGGCCGTTGCGCACCCCCGCGTCGGGGACCGCCTCGGCCGGCTTGCTGGTCCAGCCGCCGCTGTCGGCCCCGGTCCCGTTGGCGGTACCGATCCCGCCCTGCGGGACGTAGGCCGGGGAGTACGGCGGGTACGCGGCGACCTCCTGGGCCGGCCGGTCCACCTGGGACTCGCCGACCAGGCCGCCGTCCGGACGCAGCCGCGGCATGCCGCCGGTGAACGCCGCGGCGATGCCGCCCCGGGTCACCGAGCTCGGCGGGCCGGCCGCGAGCAGGCTGGAGGTGGTGGCGATCTCGCCGGTGAGCGCGGCCGGCGAGGTCACCGACGTGGTGCCCGAGGACGGCGCGACCAGCTCGGCCGGCACGTTGATCCGGGCGATCAGGCCGCCCTCGATGTCCTCGTTGTCGCGCAGCCGCACCATGATGCCGTGCCGCTTGGCCAGCCGGGCGACCACGTAGAGGCCCATCCGGCGGGTCACCGCCACGTCCAGGTCCGGCGGGTCGGCCAGGCGCTGGTTGGCCGCCTCGATCTCGTCCTCCGACATGCCCACGCCGGAGTCGGTGATCTGGATGGCCAGCTCCTTCTTTCGGGTCACCGCCATCCGGACGATCACCTTCTTGTCCGGCTCGGAGAAGAAGGTGGCGTTGTCCAGCAGCTCGGCGATGAGGTGCACCAGGTCGGAGACCGCCCGGCCCTGCACCGTGACCTCGGGCGCCGAGACGACCTCGATCCGGGCGTAGTGCTCGACCTCGGAGACCGCGGCGCCGACCACCTCGGAGGCCGGCACCGGCCGGGACAGCTGCCGGGACAGGCCACTGCCGGAGAGCACCAGCAGGCTTTCCGAGTTGCGCCGCATCCGGGTGGCCAGGTGGTCCAGCTCGAACAGGCTGGCCAGCTGGTCGGGGTCCTGCTCGTCCTGCTCCAGCCGGTCGATCAGGGCCAGCTGCCGCTCGACCAGCGCCTGGCTGCGCCGGGACAGGTTGACGAAGATCGAGTTGATGTTGTCCCGCAGCATGGCCTGCTCGGTGGCCATCTTGATCGCCTGGTCGTGCACTGCGTCGAAGGAGCGGGCCAGCTGCCCGGTTTCCTCGCGTGTGAACACCGGCACCGGGTCGATGGCCGTCTTGGACGCCGCCACCGGGTCCGGGTCGGCCAGGATCCGCTGCACGGTGGCCGGCAGCCGGCGGTTCGCCACGTCCAGCGCGTCGCGCCGGAGCACCCGCAGCGGCTTGAGCAGCGACCGGGTCACGATGATCATCAGCAGCAGCGCGAGGGCCAGCGCGGCCAGCACGATGCCGGCGTTGCGGAACGCCGAGCGGGTGGCCGCGGCGGCCTGGGCGTCGGCGTCGCTGCGCAGCCGGTCGAGCAGGCTGGTCTCCACCGTGCGCATCCGCTCGACCGTGGCGAAGCCGTCGTTGGTGATCTGCTGGCGCTGCTGGTCGGTGAAGTTCAGCGGCTGGCCGTTGTCGGCCTTGCTGAACGCGGTCAGCTTGAGCCGCTCCCGGTTGTCGACCTGGGTGCCGCTGACCACGTCGGAGAACAGCTGCTGCTGCGCCGACGTCGCGTTGGCGTTGAAGCCGAACAGCTGGGCCTGCGCGCCGGCCTGTGCGGCCCGGGCCTGGTTGAGCAGTTCCCCGGGGAAGCCGTTGCGCGGCGTGGAGACGGCGATCTGCAGGATCGCGTTCTCCCGGCCGACGAACTCCTTGGCCTCGGACAGCGCCTGGATCACCGCGCCCTGCCGGAGCAACTCCCGGTCGGTGCCCGCGGTGTTCACCTCACGCCCGAGCTGGACCAGCGAGTCCAGGATCCCGGAGTAGGCGTTGAACAGCGCGATGTCCGGCAGCGAGCTGCGGTCCGCGGCGTCGCGCACCGCGGCCAGCGCGCTCAGCCGCTGCAGACCGCGGTTGTAGCGCTGCTGGGTGGCGGCGTCGTCGGTCTCCAGCTGGCCGGCGGCCGTCCGGGCCACGGCGACCGCCGCGTCCACCCGGCCGATCTGGGCGTCCAGCTCGCCGCGCGGTCCACCGCGGTCGTTGGCCACCCGGGCCACCGAGAGCGTGCGCTCCTTCTGCAGCTCCTGGATGACGCTGGTGATGTTGCCGGCGAACTCGACCTGGTTGACCGTGTGCCGGAAGTCGGCGGCCCGGTCCAGGTCGGCCTTCACCCGCAGGCCACCGAGCGCGAGCGCGGTAAGCGTCGGGACGAACAGAACGGCGATCAGCTTCGTACGAAGTCGCCAGTTACGCATGCGCCACGGCGATCCGCCCTTGACCGCTCGCCGTGCGGCGAGGGCTCGGGCTCTCTCACTCGCGGCGGCGTCACGGTCACGATCGGACACGTCAGCACCACCCGGTAAAGGGCCTATCCCGGGGCCAGGTTGACCCCCGGCGGTGTGGTCGGGCACTGCCAGCACTCTCCCTGTTTCTTCAGCCAGTAGCCCTGATCCCTGAGGTCAGCGTCTATGCAGAACCCCAGTGAAGACCCATCACTTGCGCCCACCCTCACCGCTTCGATGAACCCTCAACCTCACTTCGGCAACCGAAGGTAGCGGAGTCTACGCCACGATGTAAGCCTCTTGGGTGGATGGTCACGCATGTGGAACACCGGATCACACTCAGACAACGATCGAGCGATACCAAAACTTGACAAACCGGTATCAACCCGACATGGCTGAAACTCTTTGTAGTTGTTGCTAACGGAACGTTGTTTCTGCATCGCTGGCACCCGCGTCAGTAAACAAGCAGCGGTGCCGCAGACGGTCTAGACCACGCGATCGGGTGATGTCAACCGTCAAAATACGTAGTTCCGGGCACTGATTGTGACGCGATGGACACTGTCGCTACGGTGTTGCGCGGTTGTCCATACCATCCACCGGACACCTCACCCACGAGGAGAGGCTTCATGCCCCGACGCACTACCTCTTTAAGACGCTCCATACTCCCCCGGCTCGGCATCCCCGCCCTGGCCATGGCCCTGTTCGCCTCGCTGACCGGCTGCGGTCTGCTGGGTGGCGACGACAACGCCCCGGCCACGAACAGCTCCTCGGGCGGCCTGGAGAAGCCGAACATCAAGATCTCGGTGATGACCACGACCGACCTGGCCCCGTTCTGGCTGGCGGTCAAGGCCGGCTACTTCAAGGAGGCCGGCTTCACGTTCGACCCGGCCAAGGACATCTTCACCGCGAAGAGCGGTGGTGAGTCCGTCTCCAAGCTGACGGCCAAGGACGTGGACATCGCGTACTCCAGCTACACCCCGTTCTTCGTGGCGAAGAGCAAGGGCGCGGCCGACATCAAGCTGGTGTCCGACGCCTCCTCCGCCGGCCCCGGCGCGACGATGGTCCTGGCCATGCCGAACGGCACGGTCAAGAACATCAACGACATGAAGGGCAAGCGTGTCGCGGTCACGGCCCGCAACACCATCTCCGACCTGCTCGTCATGTCCACGCTCAAGACCAACGGGGTGGACTGGCAGTCCATCCAGTGGGTCGAGACGCCGTTCCCGGCCACCGGCGAGGCGCTGTCCAAGGGACAGGTCGACGCGGCGTTCCTGACCGAGCCGTTCCTGACCCAGGCGCAGAAGCAGTACGGCGCCGTCCCGGTGTTCGACACCGCCGTCGGTCCGACCGCGAACATGCCGACCGCGGGCTTCGGCGCCAATGCCGACTTCGTCAAGAACTACCCGAAGACGCTGGCCGCGTGGCAGAAGGTCATGCAGCGGGCGACCGACGAGGCGAAGGCCGACCGCAGCAAGGTCGAGGGCCTGCTGCAGGAGTTCGCCAAGATCGACGCGGCGACCGCGAAGCTGTCCACGCTGCTGGCGTTCTCGTCCTCGCTCGACGCCACCCGGATTCAGCGGGTGCCCGACCTGATGCTCGAGTTCGGCGTGATCAAGGAGAAGATCGATGCGGCGTCGATGATCGCCAAGTCCGCGAGCACCGGATAGGCATTGCGACCACTCATCAGAAACCTGATCGGACTGGGGGGCTTCTTCGCCATCTGGGAAGTGGCCCCCAGGTCCGGTCTGGTCTCGTCGCTGTCCATTCCGCCGGCGAGCACCGTGCTCCGCCGGCTGGTCGAGATCCTCGGCACCGAGTCGTTCATCCGGGACATCATCGCCACCGTGCTCGCCTGGCTGATCGCGCTGATCATCGCGATCGCGATCGCCGTGCCGGCGGGGTTGCTGCTGGGCAGCATTCCCGGCCTGCGGGTGGCCACCCGGGCGATCGTGGAGCTGCTGCGGCCGATCCCCTCGGTGGCGCTGATCCCCGCGGCCATCGTGATGATCGGCAGCGGGCCGGAAACGAAGATCACCCTCGCGGTGTACGCGTCGGTGTGGCCGATCCTGTTCAACACGATCTACGCGCTGGACGAGATCGACCCGCTGCTGGTGGACACCGCCCGCTCGTTCGGCACCCGCCGGACCCGGATCATGTCCTCGGTGGCGCTGCCGCACGCCGCGCCGTTCATCTTCACCGGCATCCGGCTCTCCGCGGCCATCGCGCTGATCGTGGTGATCAGCGTGGAGTACATCGCCGGGGCGGTGCGCGGGATCGGGAAGTTCTCCCTCGAGGCCTATGACGGCGGTGGCCGGATGGACCTGGTGCTCGCCGCGACGGTGGTCGCCGGGGTCATCGGCTACCTGATCAACGAAAGCCTCGAATGGCTCGGCCGGCGCTGGTTCCGGTGGAGCACGGTGGTCGGAGCGGACCGGTGAACCGCCAGCTGGCCTCCGTGGTGCAGCGCTGGATCGCGCTCATCTGCCTGCTCGGCGTATGGGAGCTGGCCGCGCGGTCGGCGCACGACGTGCACTTCCCGCCACCGACCAAGATCGCTGCGCAGGGCTTCGAGCTGTGGTTCACCGGCCCGGCCTCGCAGCTGTTCCTCACCAAGACGTGGTTCGACGACATCGGGCCGAGCCTGGCCCGGGCGCTCGGCGGGTGGCTGCTCGCCGCCGTGATCGGCATCGTGCTGGGCACCGCGCTCGGCCGGTCCCGCACCGGCATGGACTACGTCGGGCCGATCTTCGCGTTCATCCGCACGATCCCCCCGGTGACGCTGATCCCGGTGTTCCTGGTGCTGTTCGGCATCTACACCGAGATGAAGCTGGCCACGATCATCTTCGGCACGGTGTGGCCGATCCTGCTCAACACCGTGGACGGCGTGCGCTCGGTGGACCCGTTGCAGGCCGACACCGCCCGGTCGTTCCGCACCCCGCGGCACCGCTGGATCGTGTTCGTGGTGCTGCCGGCCGCGCTGCCGAAAATCTTCGCCGGGTTGCGGTTGAGCCTTTCCATCGCGCTGCTGCTCATGGTTGTCTCGGAGCTGGTGGGGCGCACCAGCGGAATCGGCTACCAGCTGATCTTCGCGCAGCGCCAGTTCGACTTTACGATCATGTGGGCGTGGATCGTGCTGCTGGGCATCCTGGGTTACGCACTCAACGCGTTGCTGCTCATGGTCGAGCGCCGCGTACTGGGCTGGCAACCGAGCCGGCACACCGAACGTTCCCTCGCAGTGGGAGGATGACAGACATGCCGACCATGCTGGCGGTGAGCGGGCTCGTGCACCGCTACGGCGGCGGCCCGACCGCGCACACCGCGGTGAACGAGCTGTCGTTCACCGTCGAGGCCGGGCAGCTCGCCTGCATCGTGGGACCGTCCGGTTGCGGCAAATCCACCCTGCTGCGCTGCATCGCCGGCCTGATCACCCCGTCCGGCGGGGAGATCCGCCTGCACGGCGACCTCGTGTCGGGCGTCCCCGCCGACCTCGCCGTCGTCTTCCAGGACTACAGCCGGTCCCTGTTCCCCTGGCTCTCGGTCCGCCGCAACGTCGAGTTTCCCTTGCGTGGCCGGGTTTCCCGCCGTTCCGCGCGCCGCGCCCGAGCCGAGGAGGCACTCTCCTGGGTGGGCCTGGCCGACGTCGGCGGCAAGTACCCCTGGCAGCTCTCCGGCGGCATGCAGCAACGCGTCTCCATCGCCCGCGCCCTCGCCTGCCAACCCGCCCTGCTGCTGATGGACGAGCCCTTCGCCTCCGTCGACGCCCAGACCCGCGCCGAGCTCGAGGACCTGCTCCTGCGCGTCCGCCGCGAGCAAGGCTCCACGGTGTTGCTGGTCACCCACGACATCGACGAAAGCGTCTACCTCGGCGACCGCGTGCTGGTCCTGTCCCGCTCCCCCGCCACCATCGTCGCCGACCTCCCGGTCGACCTCCCCCCCGACCGCGACCAGATCACCACCCGCGGCTCCTCGACGTTCGTCGACCTCCGCACCGAGATCGCCCGCCTGCTGCACCACTCCCCGGACGGGACGCCGGCGCCGACCACCGACCGGTTCCTGGCGGCCGAGCGCGCGGAGGCGGCCCGGCAGGCCCGGGTCACCACCCGTCAGTAGCGCGGTTCGGGGTCCGGGTCGACCTTGATGTGCACGAGGGTCGGACGGTCGTCGGCGAGGGCTTTGGTCAGGGCGGGGCCGCACGTCATGGGCGTGCTCGACGAGGTGGATGGCGCAGCCCATGCCGGCGACCACCGTGCGGTCTGGGCGGCCTAGGGCGAGGCGACGGCCGGCCAGGCGTGAACCGCGGGCGCCGCTCGCAGTAGGGAGCACGCCGCTCCCAGCGGCAGGTCCTCCCGGCGCCACCCGCTGACACGACCGGCGGCGGAACGCGCCGAAGTCAGCGAATCAACCGTTAGCGCAGCGGCGGTGGTTAGACGTGTCACACGAGCGGTGACTACCCAATTACCGGACCTGGATTCGGGCGTGGCACAACGAATATCTCCGCCCAGTGATCGCGAGTATCGCCATCTATCTTCACCCGCCACGCGTATTGTTCGCCCATCGCCAAGGGGAGGCCCAACGTAAAATTCAGCACGAACTGCTTACGCGAACGAAGGGCATCGCGGGGCATCAGCACACCTCGTATGGGTGGCGGCTCGTCAAAGGTTACGGCCTGCGCGACCCGCATGAGCTGCGGTTCCGTAGTCGGCCCAGGTACAGAGACCACGTTTCCCGAGGAGTCTTCCAACACAATCTCCACCGAACAATCTGAGCGATAGAGTGCGGGCGGAAGACTTATTATGACAACGAGGGCGAACGGAGTTGTCGCACCAGTTTGGGTCAGCCCAAGTACTGACACGCCTCCGCCGATGATGTTCAGTTTTTCTACTGAATCAGCCGCCGCATAATCGGCAATGAGGATTGATACTACTGCCGCCTCGGAGACTTCGCTCATACGCGAGACGGTACCGCAGCGGAGTGTGCATGGAGGACTCCAGGCCCCCACCACGCCATACGGCCCGCAGAGGAGACCACTGCACTAGACCCATGTACAGACATGGTGTAGAGCGCTCGAGTCCCAGGCTGAAAATATCCGGTGATGGCGTTGAGGCTGTCACCCGTGACCAGTGCTGCGGGCTCGGAAGCCTCCAACATCTGGTCAAACTCATCCGACGTGACGTCGAACTCGTCGAACTCGTCTGGGTCCTTCATGACACCATGATGCTTCATGTCAGTTCGTCGCGACAAGGGCCGTTCGGAGGCGCCAGGTACCGTCCGTGACATCGACCGGCTGCAAGATCACCTTTAGTTTGCGTCCCGCCCTCGTCTCCCCGACGACCAGCAATCGCTTGCCGTGAAGCTCGTGGTGATGCCAACCAGCCTGGATGTAGCGATGGCAAGCCTCTCGCACCTCGTCAGGGGTGATCCCGTGCTTCGACTGCAGCTTCCCAGCCATCGCGGCGCTGATCTCGATGTATCCGATGTAGAACCGCGCCACGTCGACAGCATCCCAGACCGGCCATTGCAGATGAGTCGCCGGTGCACTACCGGTCCTCCGCAGGGGCGGAGAAGGGTACCGGGCCGCGGAGGCAGCCCGAGAGCTCAGTAGAGCGGTTCGGGGTCCGGGTCGACTTTGATGTGCACCAGGGTCGGGCGGTCGTCGGCGAGGGCCTTGGTCAGGGCGGGGCGCACGTCGTGGGCGTGCTCGACGAGGTGGGTGGCGCAGCCCATGCCGGCGGCGAGCGCGACGAAGTCGATGCCGCCGAGGTCGACGCCGGGGACCTTGGCGCCGCCGTCGTTCTCGGCCAGGATGCGGACCGCGGCGTACTGGGTGTTGTCGAGGATGACGAAGGTGACCGGGACCCGGTGCTGCACGGCCGTCCAGAGCGCTTGGATGCTGTACATCGCCGAGCCGTCGCCGAGGAGCGCCACCACCGTGCGGTCCGGGCGGCCGAGGGCGGCGCCGATGGCCGCCGGCAGGGCGTAGCCGAGGGTGCCGCTGGCGGTGGCGAGCAGGCCCGTGCCCCGCGCGCGGACCGGCAGGTGGGCCCGGCGCACCATGATGTGGCTGGGGATCTCCTCGACCAGGATCGCGTCCTCCGGCAACACCTCGGCGAGCTCGGCGCACACGTAGCTGGCCGGGATCGGGGCGCGCTCCGGCGGGCGCGGCGGGCGGGCCAGCGGCGACGGCCTTTCCCGCTCGGCCAGCGGAATGGCCTCGGTGAGCGCCCGCACCGCACCGCGCACGGTCGCCCGGATCCCGGTCCCGGCCTGGGCCCGCGCCAGCAGCTGCTCGTCCTCGCTGATCTGGTACAGCGGCGGCAGCGGCACCGTCGCGGCGCCGCGGAACACGTGGTAAGTGAACACCGGCGCGCCGAGCACCAGGACCAGGTCGTAGCCGGCGAGGAGCTCGGCCGTGCCGCGCTCCTCCGGCGGCAGGAAACCTTGGAACAGCGGGTGATCCTCGGGGAAGGAGGAGCGCCAGGACATCGGGCTGGCCCACACGCCGGCCCGGCTCTTCTCCGCCAGCGCCACCACGTCGGGCACCGCGCCGTCGCCGTCCACCCCCGGCCCGACCACGATCGCCGGCCTGCCGCTGTTCGCCAGCGCCGCGGCGAGCTCCGCCAGCGCGCCGGGATCCGCGGCGTAGCCGGCGATCCGCGGCCGCGGCGGCACCGGTTCGGCCTCGGCGTCCCAGTCGTCGGCCGGCACCGAGACGAACACCGGGCCGTACGGCGGCTGGGTCGCCACGTGGTAAGCGCGGGCGATCGCGGCCGGCACGTCGGCCGCCCGGGCCGGCTCGCAGCTCCACTTCACGTAGGGGCGGGGGAACAGCGCCGCGTCCTCGGCGGCGAGGAACGCCTCCCCCGGCTGGAGCAGGGAGCGCACCTGCTGGCCGGCCAGCACGATCATCGGGGTGCGCTGCCGGTAGGCGGTGAACACGTGCCCGAGAGCGTGCCCGACGCCACCGGCCGAGTGCAGGCTGACCAGCACCGGAACCCCGGCCGCCTGCGCGTAGCCGTCGGCCATGGCCACCACCACCGACTCCTGCAGGCCGAGTATGTAACGAAAGTCACTCGGCCAGTCCCGCAGAAAACCGATCTCGGTGGTGCCCGGATTACCGAACACCGTGGTCAGACCGTACTGGCGGAGTAGCTCGCGGGTGACATCACGTACCGTGGCGCTCACCTCACCGAAGCTACCGGAGATCGTTATGTGACCGCGATCCGGCAGATCGTGGTGGGCGGCTCGGCGTAGGTCAGCGGGTAGGCGCGCGGGTCGGTGGCCGCCTCGATGCCGCACTCGTCCGGGTCGACCTTGCCGTTGATCACCTTCACGACCTTGAAGTCGGCCGACGCGCAGTCCGCCCGGGTGTGCCGCTGGTCGTGCTCGGTGAAGCAGTCGCCCTCGCTCGCGTTCAGCATCAGGCAGAGCTTGAGGCTGCCGCGCCCGCGCTGGGCGTACTCGACGTAGTTGCCGTCCGGGCAGACGCCGGTGTCGCTGCTCAGCCGCTTGCCGATCTTGTAGGCCGCTTCGGTTGTGCCACAGCCGATCCGCTCGACCTCGGCGTCCGTCGCGGTGGCCCGGTTGACCTGGATGCAGTCGCCTTCGCCGGCGCGGACCGGCTCGTTGCGGGTGAGGTACAGCCAGGCCGCGACGACGCCGGCGACCACCGCCACGCCCGCACCGAGGACCACCAGCCGGCGTCCGGTGTGCCGTGGCCGCAGGTGCTGGCCACGGTAGCCCTGGTTCATCGCGCCCTCGCCACGTTGGTAGCCCGCGGGTCAATGGGAGACTGGCAACGTGACCGATGGCCCGTTGATCGTGCAGTCCGACAAGACGCTACTACTCGAGGTCGACCATCCGCGGTCGGCCGACGCCCGCGTGGCGATCGCGCCGTTCGCGGAACTCGAGCGGGCGCCGGAGCACGTGCACACCTACCGGATCACCCCGCTGGCGCTGTGGAACGCGCGCGCCGCCGGTCACGACGCGGAGCAGGTCGTCGACGCGTTGTCCCGGTTCTCCCGCTACCCGGTGCCGCAGCCGCTGCTGATCGACGTGGTGGACACGATGGGCCGGTACGGCCGGTTGACGCTGGTCAACCACCCCGCGCACGGGTTGGTGATGGCCACTGTGGACCGTGCGGTGCTGGAGGAGGTGCGGCGGCACAGGAAGATCGCCCCCATGCTCGGCGCCCGCATCGACGACGACACCGTCATCGTGCACCCCAGCGAGCGCGGCCGGCTCAAGCAGCTGCTGCTGAAGGTCGGCTGGCCGGCCGAGGACCTGGCCGGCTACGTGGACGGCGAGTACCACGCGATCTCCTTGCGCGAGAACGGCTGGCACCTGCGCGACTACCAGCGCCAGGCGGCCGAGGCGTTCTGGGCCGGCGGCTCCGGCGTGATCGTCCTCCCCTGCGGCGCCGGCAAGACCCTGGTCGGCGCCGCCGCGATGGCCCAGGCCCAGGCCACCACGCTGATCCTGGTGACGAACACCGTGGCCGGACACCAGTGGCGGCGGGAGCTGCTGGCCCGCACCTCGCTGACCGAAGAGGAGATCGGCGAGTACTCCGGCGAGCGCAAGGAGATCCGCCCGATCACCATCGCCACCTACCAGGTGATGACCCGCAAGTCCAAAGGCGAGTACCGCCACCTCGAGCTGTTCGACTCCCGCGACTGGGGCCTGGTCGTCTACGACGAGGTGCATTTGTTGCCCGCGCCCGTGTTCCGGATGACCGCCGACCTCCAGTCCCGCCGCCGCCTTGGTTTGACGGCCACCCTGGTCCGCGAAGACGGCCGCGAAGGCGATGTCTTCTCGTTGATCGGCCCCAAACGCTACGACGTGCCGTGGCGCGACATCGAGAACCAGGGCTGGATCGCGCCCGCCCTCTGCACCGAGGTCCGCGTCACCCTGACCGACAGCGAGCGCCTCACCTACGCCACCGCCGAATCCGACGTGAAATACCGCCTCTGCTCCACCGTCGCCACCAAACTCCCTGTGGTACAACGAATCCTCGACCGCCACCCCGACGAACCCACCCTGGTGATCGGCGCCTACCTCGACCAGTTGGAGGAACTGGGTGCCTTGCTGGACGTCCCGATCATCCAGGGCTCCACCCGCGTCGCGGAAAGGGAAAGGCTCTTCGACGCCTTCCGCCGCGGCGAACAACGGGTCCTCGTCGTGTCCAAAGTGGCCAACTTCTCCATCGACCTCCCCGAAGCGTCGGTCGCCGTCCAGGTATCCGGCACCTTCGGCTCCCGCCAGGAAGAAGCCCAACGACTGGGCAGGTTGTTGCGCCCCAAAGCCGACGGCCGCCAAGCCCACTTCTACTCGGTGGTGTCGCGCGACACCCTCGACACCGACTACGCCGCCCACCGCCAACGCTTCCTCGCCGAGCAGGGCTACTCGTACACGATCGTGGATGCCGACGATCTGTTGACTGCGTGACGCCAGGACAACCCTTACTTTCCCGTCTCGTGAAGGACCACGAGACGACAGCCCGCAGCCGCGAACTCGGCATCGAACTCCGCCGCGCCCGCGAACAGATCGGTTACACCGGAGGCCAACTGGCCCGGAAGCTGGGTTGGTCGGGCAGCCGGATATCCCGCCTGGAAGGCGGAACCCGCGGCGCCTCCGCGGTAGATGTCGCGACATTCCTGGGCTTCTGCCAGGTCTCCGGCCCCGAGCGGGATCGACTCATGGCCCTGTGCCGGGAGGTCTACTCCTCCACTTGGCTCCGCCCCCACGGCGGCGCTCTACCGGATGAGCTGTTCACCCTGATCCTCCACGAAACCACCGCAAGCCGAATCATCAGCTATGAGCCACACGTCATACCAGGACTGCTGCAGACCGAGGACTACACCCGAGCGCTGTTCCGGTGGGGGCCGTTCATCAACGAAGACGGGATCGAGCCGCTAGTGCAGGCAAGGCTGAACCGGCAGGACCTCCGCCGCCGGCAGGAACATGGCGAACTCATCTTCTTCATCCCAGAACACGTACTCCGCTCTCCGGTCGGCAATAACCGGATCATGAACGAGCAGTTGCTGCGCATGGCGCTGATTTCCGGACGCACCCGATACTTGATCCGGGTAGTGCTCGCCTCAGCGGGGCCTGTCGGCGCGCTGGGTGGCCCGTTCTGCTTGATGGAGTACGCCGATCACCGGCCGGTGGCGTACGTCGAAACCCCAACCTCGAGCCTGTTTCTCGAGGAGCCGCGCGAAGTTCAAGCCTACCGCACGACCTTGGGTCAACTGGCCAGGATTGCCCTGGATGAGGGACAATCCAGGGAGTTTATTGCCCGCTTGGCAAGCGACTACGACCCTCCGGAGGAGAACAGCGATGGGCTCGACTGAGTCAAGCTGCACACCTTGGCGCAAAAGCAGCTTCAGCGGCGCCAGCACGGGAAACTGCGTAGAAGTAGCGTGGCGCAAGAGCAGCTTCAGCGGCGCCACCGCGCACGGCGACTGCGTCGAGGTCGCCGTCACCGTCGAAGCCGTCGCCGTCCGTGACTCCAAGAACCCCGACGGCCCCCACCTCGAGTTCCCCCACCCCCACTGGCACCAGTTCCTCAAGTAGCTATACGGGTACCAGCTCCAACTCAGCATTGGCAGCGTGGGCCAGCTTGTTGAGGTCGTCCGCATCGCTGGTGAAGACGAGCGCTCCCAGGGGTAATGCCGTCACCACAACGATCGCATCCACCACGTCCGATGTGCGGCTGGCGCACAGCAGCACACCAGCGGCCTTCGCCACCTCCTCGTCGGTTGGCGTGATCGTGCAACCGTCGAGCAACCTCGAAAGCCGCGCCTGCTTAGCCCCGTTGCGCCACGCCTGAGCGACAACCGGCGCTGGCACCAGAATGGTGGTCCTCGCCAGGAGCGCCTGATCATGGAGGGTGCGCAGGCGTCGATCACCACGCTCCGCCGCCACGAGTGCGCCGGCGTCATAGACGATCGGCGGAAAGGGACCTGCGCTCACGCGGCCGTACCTCGCCTCTTCGATGACTTGGCACGCGCACCCGCAGCGGCCTTTTCCAGTTCGGCGCGCGCCGCCGCACGCTCTTCTTCGGTCAACGGGCCATCTTCGAGCTCCCACTCACGCATCGCGGCCAACCCCTTCCGGATGCGGATCTCGTGATCGACCACCTTGGCGAGCCACGTCGACAGCGGCATGCCCATTTCCTTCGCGAACGCCCGCACCTGCGCGAGGTGATCCTCGGGCAAGGTGATCGTGATCTTCTTCGTCGCCACGCTACCACCATACTCCAGTATGGCGACCGCCGAGTGGTTCCCAGCGGTCATTCGGCCGTTTCCTGGTCAGCTCGGAGCTGAGCATCCGCCGCCGCGATCTGAGCATCCGCCCAGGCGAGCTCTTCTTCGGTGAACGGGCCGTTCTCGGCTTCCCATTCGCGCATCGCGGCCAGGCCAACGAGGTTGCACAGCTTGTGCTCCACCATCCTCCTGACCCACGCCGACGTCGTCATACCCGCGTCCTTGGCGAACTGCCGTACGTACGGGAGGTGGTCCTCGCGCAGTCTGATCTTGATCGTTTTGACGGGCACGAGGCCGACCATACTCTGGTATGGCGGCCAGAGCCCACCTTCATTCACCTGGACGTGTGAGGCCGTGGTCGGCGGCGGCGCGGCTGCGGACGGCTTTGTCGATGCGGGTAAGGGCCTGGGTCTTGCGGGGGGCGGGGATGGTGGTGTTGGTGGTGAGGTCGAGGAGGCGGAGGGGTGGGCCGAGGTCGACCAGGGTGGGGATGTATTCGGCTTTGTCGGCGTGCCAGCCGTCGTTTGTTCTGGTGAAGCGGAAGCGGGCGATGATGCCTTCTTCGGTGGTGCCGCGGGGTTGGTCGTGGCGAGCTATTTGGTTGCCGAGGCCGTAGAAGACCCATTTGCCGTTGATCTGTTCGATGGGTTGGACGGTGTGGGCGTGGTGGCCGACGATGAGGTCGATGGCGGGGTCGTTGAGTAGCTGTTTGGCGATGCGGAGTTGGTCGGGGGTGGGTTCGGTGCGGTCCTCGATGCCCCAGTGGAGGCTGGCGACGACGACTTCGGCGCCGGCTTTCCGGGCGGCGCGGGCGGCGGCGAGGACGCGGGCCGGGTCGAGGATGTTGGCGAGCCAGGGGGAGCCGGCGGGGGTGCTGGTGCCCTGGTTGAGGCCGAAGGTGTAGGAGATCTGGGCGACCTTGATGCCGTGGACGTCGAGGATGAGCGGGGTGGCGGCCTCGGCCGCGGAGCGTGCGGAGCCGGTGTGCTTGATACCCGCGGCGTCCAGCGTGTCGAGAGTGGTCGCGACGCCCTTGGGGCCCTGGTCGAGGGTGTGGTTGGAGGCGGTCGAGCAGGTGTCGTAGCCGAGGCCCGCCAACCCGGTGGCGATCTCCGGGGGAACCGAGAACTGGGGGTAGCCCCGGAACGGGCCGGCGGCCGGGGCGATCGGGGTTTCTAGGTGGCAGATGGCGAGGTCGGCCTGCTCGATCACGGGTTTGACGCCGGCGAGCAGGGCCGAGTAGTCGCGGCGGCCCTTGCCGTCGGCGGTGGCCTGCTCGGTGAGGGCCGGGTGGATGAGCACGTCGCCGGCGGCGACCACGGTGAAGGACCGGGTACTGGGGGCGAGTGGGGCGGCGGCGACGGACTGGCCGCGCGGGACAGGCGGGATCGGCTCGGGGGCGGCGCCTACGGTGCCCGTGGCGCAGCCGGCGAGCAGCGCGCAGCACAGAAGCAGGGTTGTCCCGGTCTGCCGCACGTTGACCCCATGTGGCTGGGCGGCGTTGTCCCGGGACGAACCCTAGCGGGAACGCCGCCGCAGGGCCACGACGACGAGCACCACGAACAGCAGGACGAGCAGCGGGGCGGCGCGCTTCACGACCGACGGTCCGGCGACGGACAGCAGGTCGATCGGCTCGGGCTCCGGCGGTGCCACCGGGGCCAGCTTGGGGCCCGCCGGCTTGGCGTTCCCCGGCGGGTTGCCGCTCGGCTCGTCGGCGGGTTTGCCGTTCGACGCGGTGGATTCATCCGATGACTCGACGACGGACAGCTTCGGCGGTTCGGGCTCCGAGGCGGGCTCCTCGGGCTCCGGGGCGAGCTTGCTGGCCAGCGACGTGGCGAAGCTGTCCAGGATCTTGCCGCTGACCTCGGAGATCATCCCGCGGCCGAACTGCGCCGGCTTGCCGGTGACGGACAGGTCGGTGTGCACCTCGCCGGTGGTCGACCCGCCGTCCGGGCGCAGCGTCACGGTGACCGTGGCCGCGGCCGTGCCGTTGCCCCGGGAGTCCTTTCCGGACGCTTTGATCACCACCCGGCGGGCCGCCTCGTCGGTTTCCAGGAACTCCCCGGATCCCTTGTACAGCAACGAGATCGGGCCCATCTTGACCTTCACCGTGCCGCTGAACGACTGCCCTTCGACCTCGGTCAGGGTGGCGCCCGGCATGCAGGGCGCCACCCGTTCCGGATCGAGCACGGCCTGCCACACGGTCTCGACGTCGGCCGGCACCGTGAACGTGTGCTCGAGTTGCACTCGGTTTCCTCTCCAGAATCAGACGCCGGCCGCCGCCATCGCCGCGCGCCCGGTGAGCACCTTGGCCAGGTGCGACCGGAACTCCGCGTCGGCGTTGCCGTCCGACGGCGGGCTGGTGCCCTCCGCCGCGCGCTCGGCCGCGGCGCGGATCGAGTCGGCCGACGCCGGCTGGCCGACCAGCGCCTCCTCCACGCCGCGGGCCCGCACCGGGACCGACGCCATGTTGGTCAGCCCGACCCGTGCCTCGGCGATCGTGCCACCCTCGGTCCGCATGGCGACCGCCACGCCGACCATCGACCACGCCTGGGCCACCCTGTTGAACTTCTCGTAATGCGCGCTCCACCCGGTGTACTTCGGCACCCGCACCTCGACCAGGATCTCGCCCGGCCGCATCGCGGTGGTGAAGAAGTCCACGAAGAACTCCGACGCCGGAACCTTGCGCCGGCCGTCCATTCCGGACAGCACCAGCTCGGCGTCCAGCGCCAGCGCCGGGGCGAGCAGGTCGCCCGCCGGGTCGGCGTGCGCCAGCGAACCGCCGAACGTGCCGCGGTGGCGGACCTGCGGGTCGGCCACCGTGTCCGTGGTGAGCGCCAGCAGCAGCGCGTGCTCCCGCACCAGGGCGTCGCGCTGCACCTCGTAGTGCGTGGTCATGGAGCCGATCACGATCGAGCTCCCCTCCTCACGCACCCCGCGCAGCTCCGGGATCCGGCTCAGGTCAACGAGTTTCGACGGCGCGGCCAGCCGCATCCGCAGCACCGGCAGCAGGCTCTGCCCGCCGGCGATCACCTTGCCGTCCTCGCCGGCCTCGGCCAGCGAGCGCACCGCATCGTCCACCGTGGTCGGTGCGACGTAGTCGAATGCCGCGGGGATCACTGCGCACCTCCGGAGCGGATCGCCGACCACACCCGCATCGGCGAGCATGGCATCTCGATGTCGTTGACCCCCATGTGCCGCACGGCATCCACGATAGCGTTGACCACCGCCGGGGTGGACGCGATCGTGCCGGCCTCGCCGACTCCCTTGACGCCCAAGGGGTTCGACGTCGCCGGCGTCTCGGTGCGGTCGGTGGTGAACGACGGCAGGTCGGCCGCCGACGGCAGCAGGTAGTCGGCGAACGTGCCGGTGGTGAGCTGGCCCGACTCGTCGTGCACGGCCTCCTCGAACAGCGCCTGCGCGATGCCCTGGGCGAGGCCGCCGTGCACCTGGCCCTCCACGATCAGCGGGTTGACCACCACGCCCACGTCGTCGACGCAGACGTAGGAGCGCAACCGGACCCGGCCGGTCTCGGTGTCCACTTCGGCCGCACACAGGTGCGTGCCGTGCGGGAACGAGAAGTTGTCCGGGTCGAACGTGGCCTGCGAGTCCAGGTTGGGCTCGCTGCCTTCCGGGTAGTTGTGCGCGAAGAACGTGGCCAGCGCGATCTCCTGGATGGACATCGACTTGTCCGTGCCCTTCACGGTGAACGCGCCGGGCGACCAGTCCAGGTCGTCCTCGGAGCACTCCATCAGGTGCGCGGCGATCCGGCGGGCCTTGGTGACCACCTTCTCGGCGGCCTTGACGATCGCGATGCCGCCGATGGCCAGCGACCGGGAGCCGTAGGTGTCCAGGCCCTTGTGCGACGACTGCGTGTCACCGTGGATCACCTCGACGTCCTCGAACGGGACGCCGAGCTGGTCGGCCACGATCTGGCTCCACGCGGTCACGTGTCCCTGGCCGTGCGGCGAGGTTCCGGTGACCACTTCGACCTTTCCGGTGGGCAGCATGCGGATCGACGCGTGCTCCCAACCGCCGGCGCCGAAGTTCAGCGCGCCGAGCACCCGGGACGGCGCGATCCCGCACATCTCGGTGAACGTGGAGATCCCGATGCCGAGCTGCACCGGGTCGCCCGACTCCCGCCGCTGCTTCTGCTCGGCCCGCAGCGCGTCGTACCCGAAGAGCTCCATGGCCTTCGCGGTCGCCGCCTCGTAGTTGCCCGAGTCGTAGATCAGCCCGCACACCGTGGTGAACGGGAACTCCTCGTGCTTGATCCAGTTCTTCTCCCGGATCTCCAACGGGTCCATGCCGAGCTCGACGGCCAGCTCGTCCATGATCCGCTCGACGGCGAACGTGGCCTCGGGCCGACCGGCGCCGCGGTAGGCGTCGGTGAGCGTCTTGTTGGTGAACACGTTGGTGCAGGCGAAGTGGTACGCCGGGAACTTGTAGATCGCGTTGTACATGAACGCGCCCAGCAGCGGCACGCCCGGCGTGACCAACCCGAGGTAGGCGCCCATGTCGGCGAGCAACTCCACCTTGAGCCCGGTGACCGTGCCGTCCCGGCGGGCGCTGATCGTGATGTCCTGGATCTGGTCGCGGCCGTGGTGCGCGGTGACCATGCACTCCGACCGGCTCTCGGTCCACTTGACCGGCCGGCCGAGCTTCTGCGCCACCAGGATCGTGGCCGCCTCCTCGGGCAGCAGGCCGCTGATCTTGCCGCCGAACCCGCCGCCGACGTCCGGCGCGATCACCCGCAGCTTGTGCTCCGGCAGCCCGAGGGTGAGCGCGGTCATGGTCTTGACGATGTGCGGCACCTGGGTGGACGACCAGATCGTCAGCTGCGCCGCGGTCGGATCGACCACGGTGGACCGTGGCTCCATGAAAGCCGGGATCAGCCGCTGCTGGCGGAACCGGCGCTTGACCACGATCCCGTCGTCGGACGACTCCGCCTCGGAGATGGCCTGCTCGATGCTGGCGCCGGTGCCGGCCTCACCGGAGTCGAAGATCCACAGGGCGTTGCGGTTCGTCTCGAGCTCCGGGTGGACCAGCGGGGCGCCCTCGGCGAGCGCGGCCTCCATGTCCAGCACCACCGGCAGCTCGTCGTAGTCGATGTCGATGGCTTCCAGCGCGTCGTGCGCCACGTAGTTGTCCCGGGCGACGACGATGGCCACGCCTTCACCGGCGAAATGCACCGTGTCCGCGGCCAGCACCGGCCGGCGCGGGTGCTTCATGTCCGGCGTGACCGGCCACCCGACCGGCAGGTTGATCACGCCTTCGGGGTCCAGGTCGGTGGCCGTGTACACCGCCACCACACCCGGCATCTCCTTGGCCCGGGACGTGTCGATCTTGGTGATCTTCGCGTGCGCCAGCGGGCTGCGCAGGATCGCCATGTGCAGCATGCCGGGCAGCGTGATGTTGTCCGTCCACCTGGTACGGCCGGTGATCAGTCGCGCGTCTTCCTTGCGCTTGCGGGCCTTGCCGACCTCGGGCTCGATCGTCGCGGTCATCACGCACCGCCCCCGGCCACCACGGTCCGCTCCGACACCTGCTCGGCTTCGGGGCCGGCGCCGGGTCGCATGTGGTGCGCGGCGTCGCGCACCGCGCGCACGATGTTCTGGTAACCGGTGCAGCGGCAGAGGTTGCCCTCCAAGCCCGCGCGCACCGCCGCCTCGTCCGGGTCGGGATCGTCGGCCAGCAGGTCGATCGCCTGCATGATCATGCCGGGGGTGCAGAACCCGCACTGCAGGGCGTGGTTGTCGTGGAAAGCCTGCTGGACGGGGTGCAGCGCCCCGTCGCGGGCCAGCCCCTCGATCGTGGTGACCTCGCTGCCGTCGGCCTGGACCGCGAGCACCGAGCAGGACTTCACGCTGTGCCCGTCCAGATGGACGGTACAGGCGCCGCAGTTGCTGGTATCGCAACCGACGACCGTGCCGACCTTGCCGAGCCGGTCACGCAGATAGTGCACAAGCAGCATCCGAGGTTCGACGTCGTCGGTGTACTGGGTGCCGTCAACGGTCACAGTGATGCGCATGGGGCCTCCAACGGAACATGAGACGGCCCGAGCCGGCATGCGTGGCAGGGGGTGTCGCTCGGGGATGGGTGGGCACGGCGGCGCAGCGGGTGCGCGCGGCGTCGCGATGTCGCAGTGAGCGGACTCACATGGCGAGCCTGCCCCTGAGCGGCCGCTCGGACAAGTCCCAGTGTGGATCGAGCCTATGATCGATTGGGTGACGTCCCGGACACTGGCGAGACAGACGTCCGATGTCTACCCCGAATATCGTCAGGGTGTCCTGCTGGGGATCACGTCGTACGGGATCTGGGGCCTGTTCCCGCTGTACTGGCCGTTGCTCAAGCCGGCAGGCGCGCTCGAGATCCTGGCGCACCGGATGGTGTGGTCGCTGGTGTTCGTGCTCGCCCTGCTCTGGGTGGCCCGGCGGCGCAGCGGCACGGCCTGGTCCGATCTTCGGACGATCCTGCGTGACCGCCGCCGGCTCGGGCTGCTGGCCGGCGCGGCGGTGCTGATCACGATCAACTGGGGGGCCTACATCTACGGCGTCAACACCGGGCACGTGGTGGAGACCGCCCTGGGTTACTTCATCGGGCCGCTGGTGTCCGTCGTGGTCGGCGTGGTCGCGCTGGGTGAGCGGCTGCGCGGCTGGCAGTGGACCGCGGTGGGCCTTGGCACGGTCGCGGTCGTGGTGCTGGCCATCGGTTACGGTCGGCCGCCGTGGATCGCGCTGACGCTGGCGTTCGCGTTCGGGATCTACGGGCTGCTGAAGAAGCTGGCAGCGACCGGCGCGGTGGAGTCGATGGCCGTGGAGACCGGGCTGACCGCGGTGCCCGCGCTGATCTACCTGGGGGTGCTGGAGGGTTCCGGTGCCGGCACCTTCGCCGGTCACGGCGTGGGGCACGCGCTGCTGCTGGCCGGCGGCGGGGTGGTGACGGCGCTGCCGCTGCTGACGTTCGCCGGCTCGGCGACCCGGATCCCGCTGACCATGATCGGACTGCTGCAGTACATCGCGCCGGTGATCCAGTTCCTGCTGGGCGTGCTGGTGATCGGTGAGCACATGCCGGTGGAGCGGTGGATCGGCTTCGCCCTGGTGTGGTCCGGACTGGTCATGCTGAGCTGGGACGGCCTGCGCAGGAGGTCCCTTGATCGCCGTGCTTGACGCGCCGTCGAACCTCGGGCTGCGGCCGCCGGCGCCGGTGTGGTGCGCGGCTGGCCGACCGGGTGGCCCGGCACGTGTCGGACGGCCTGAAGCCTCCGGTTCCAATTGGTGGATAACTGCCCTCTCTGTGGATAACTGCCACTTCCAGTGATCAATTAACGACGCCTCGTCGGCAGGTCGTGCTGCACTCCGGCCCGACTCGGTCGCCCGGCCGAGAGGACTGGAGTTGCGGTTATAACATGGATGTTATACCGTGGGGCGAGGTCGAACTCGAACCCGAAGTGAAGTCATGGATCGGCTCGCTGAACCAGCATGACCGAGAAATCGCGGAGTTCTACATCAACCTGCTTGCCGAGCAAGGAGTTCTGCTGGGTGAGCCGTATACCCGCCAGCTCGACGGCAAGCTTCGTGAGCTGCGGTTCAACCTGAATCGGGAGGCCATGCGGATCTCCTACTGGACTGCATCCGGTAGACGGATCATTCTGCTGACGGTTTTCCGCAAGCAACGGATGCGGGAACGGGCCGAGATGGCTCGGGCACGCCGCGCAATGCAGTTGTGTATCCGCGACGGACACACTCCGCAGGGCCGTTTCAAGATCGTTTTGAGTAGCGGCTCAAGCGGCGGTACCAGGGCTGATGGCGTGCCGGTGGTGCTGGAACCCCCGCAGCAACCGAGTGTCCACTGTGGAGTGAGTGCGACGAAAGCGTCCTTCCTCACGCTC
>NZ_DASYTH010000372.1:0-4161 GCF_036002505.1 Actinophytocola sp.
ACGGCCTGCGCCTGCAGACCCTCGTCGGTCACCCGGTACAGCGGCATCAATCCTCCCAGCGCCGCGTCACCACGCTCAGGCCGAGCCTACGCCCGAGCCGTCTGCCATTCGGCTTGCATGGATCATTGCCCAGAACGCGCAGGTGCCCGCAGGACAACCGGGCCGCGGACTAGTTTCCAGAAGCTGCGACCATCCTGAACCACCGCTTCGAGCCCGGAGCAACTGAGACCGGACCCCCAAGGCCTTCTCGTTGCCTTTCGCCGGCTAGTTCCGTAGCAGCGCCCCGGAGAACATCCAACGCTGAGGCAGTCGTGCGTCGACTATCGAACCCAGTGGATGAAGCCTTTATCCTCGTATAGCCGCAGAAGCGCTCCGAACGTGTACGGCTGAAATCCCCGTCGCAGGCACACAACGTCGCGGTCGGGCGGAGGTGTCGGAGAATCGGATGGGCCCGGAAGCCTCAGGGTCCTCCGCTCCACGAAGGCGTATCGTGCGCGCCCAGTCAACAACGCGAGCTTGGCGAGATCGTGGTCCTCCCAACGACCCGGCCGTGCCTTGACTTCTATGGCGAGGTGGTTTGCAAAGTCACCTTGAGCCAACCGCTGGTGATAGATGAGGTCTGGGACAATCTTGCGGCGAGACTTCCTCCCTGGACCGCTGCCGGCGAACGCCTTAGGATTCGTTCCCGCGCGCTCGTACTCCATGTCCAGGCGAAATTTCTTGGGATTCGGGAGTTCATCCAATTCTTGGTCAAGGTAGATCATGAGCCGGGCAACAACCACCCTCTCCGTCGTATCACGGAGTTCGCGGTCCCTGTCGCGGAGGTGTCCGACGGCGCCCTCAAGCGCTTCCGTCAGCTCCAGCCGCGTTGGCTCAGGCGCTGACACCGCCTAACGTTACCCACGCCCTTGACCTGCGGTCTACGCAATTGAAAAGCTGATCGCGGCAGATCTGGGACGCGTTTGGAGGGTGATCAAGATCGACGGAAAGTTCTGATCGCGGTGTGGGGGCCGTCCCCGATAGCCGGCGTCTTGGCGAGATCCAGCGCCATGATCCAGCGTCGCGGCTTGGAGGGTGGGGCGGTCGCCGGCCGGTAGGGTGCGTTCGGTGTATGGAGACGCTTTCGACCGGTTGTTTGATCGCGGCCGGGACGCGGTGTTGTCTGGCACGCACTACCGCGACAGCCCACCGGTGGAGGGCGGGCGGTGGGGTATCTCGGTGATCCTGCTGCCGGATGCCGAGTGCACGCAGCGGTTGGATGCGATCACGGCCGAAGCGAGGCGTGTCGCCGGCGGTGGCCATTGGCCGACCGGCAGCCGGCCGGCGGTGCATGTAACGGTGCGGGCGTTGGAACCGCACCGCAGCGCGGTGGCTGATGACGCCAGTCGACTTTCCCCGGGGCGGCTAGATCATCTTCCTCACGTGGGTGTGGTGATGTTAGAGCGTGCGTGCCGGGCGTAGTGGGATTACGTCCGGTGTGCCGTTGGCCAGTTGCGGGCCGGCGATTTGGGGTGTGGTGAGCAGCGCGACGATGGTGATCTGCTTGCCGCAGTGTGGACAGTCGCGGATGGCGGCCGGTTGGGCTCCGGTGTCGGGTGCCGGTGCTTGTTCGCGGGTGCGGGGCGGGCCTGGGGGTCGGCTGGGGTTGTTGCGGCGCCAGCCGGCGGTCTTGCAGGCGGGGCTGCAGTAGCGGCGGCGGACGCCGGTGGGCAGTGGGGTTTGGCAGACCGGGCAGGCGCGGGTGGCGGGTTCAGGAGACATGCGCGGCCACCGCCTTGCGCAGCGTGTTGGCGTGGTTCTGGTGGGCGCGTAGCCGGTAGGAGGGTCCGTCGATGCCGACCACGGTGGCGCGGTGCAGGAGTCGATCGAGCATGGCGGCGGCGACGGTGGCGTCGCCGAACGCGCCGGCCCAGTCAGCGATGCCGACGTTTGTACTGAGGATCGTCGATGACTTCAGGTACCTCTGATTGATCACCTGGAACAGGGCGGAGGCGCCGTCACCGGGCAGCGGCAGATACCCGAGCTCATCGATCACGAGAAGACGCGGCCCGGCGAAGAACCGCATGCAGGTGGCCCACCGACCCTCGATGGCGGCTTTGTGGCATTTGGCGGCCAGTTCGGCGGCGGTGGTGAAGTAGACCCGGTGACCGGCCTCGGCGGCGGCGCGGGCCAGGCCGACGGACAGCATGGTCTTCCCGACCCCGGGCGGCCCAACGAACAGGACGTTGGAGGCGTCGTCGAGGAACCGCAGGGTGGCCAGGTCGCGGACGAGTTTCTCGTCCACGCCGGGTTGGGCGGCGAAGTCGAAATCGCTGATGGTCCACGGCTCCGGCAGGCACGCGAACCGCAGCCGGGAGGCCAGTTTGCGGGCCTCGGTGGCCTCCACCTCGATCTCCAGTAGCCGCTCCATCGCTGCGGTCAGCGTCATATGTTCGGTGCGGGCCTGGTCGAGCACCCGCGGCAACGCGTCGGCGGCGTCGGCCAGTTTCAGGTAGGCCAGGTGGCCGCGCAGCTGCTGGTAGCGGCGCGCCTCACTCATGGTCGGTTGACTCACGGCATGATCTCCTTGTTGGTGTTGTGACGGTGCCCGCCGGCCGGATCGGCCGGCGGGACGCTGGACAGCACAGCCGCGGTCGCGGCATACGCGGACATGTCGATCACGACCCGGGCGGCTGGGTCGGTGACTGGGATCCCTCGCAGCCGGTCGGCCTCGGCCGTGGCCGCCGCCGATGGCGGGCGGCGGGTCTTGCGCCGGCAGGGTTTCGCGTCGCTAAACGCGGCCAGGACGGCGGCCTCCAACGCGACGACGTGCCCGTGCTCGCGGACGGTCTTGCCCGCGCCGGGCGGCTCCAGGCGGTGCGCGGCGAGCACCGCGCCGGACGCGGTGGCGATCTGGATGACGTCTGCGCCGAGGCGGTGCCGGACCACGGCGTGCGTGCCGCGCAGACCGGGCGGCACCGAGTAGTGGTTGCCGCGGAAGTCCACGAGGCCCTGCGGCGACACGGTACGGGTCACGGTCAGCTCCGCCGGGACCGGCGCCACCGGCGCCGGGCGCAGCGGCTCAGCACCGGCCAAGGCGCCTACCGTGGTCTTCTGCCCGTCCCGGCGCCGCACCCGCCCGTCGAGGCGGACACTGACCGCGTCCACGCCGGCCTGCGCCTGCGTGGGCGTGACATCGTCGCCGACGGTGCGCCACCAGCGCTGCGCCGCGGAGTGGTTGGCCTTCTCCACCACGCCCTTGCGGTTGCCCCGGCGTCTGGGGCAGATATCGACCGCGACGCCGTAGTGCTTGGCCACCGCTGCGAACGCCGCGGTCAACTGCCCGCTGCCCGGGTTGCACACCGTCGCCATCCGGTCGAACCGCCACCGCTGGGTCACCCCACCCAGCCGCCGCACCACGCCGTCGATGGCCTCCACCAGGTGCGGGAAGTCCTCCGATTCGGCCAGCACACCCCGCCACAGGCTCGAGTGCGACAACGCGCCGACCAGCAGGTGCGCTTCCCGCCCGCAGTCCCACCCGTTCGGCGGTTCGGGCAGCTCCACCCAGTCCCACTGAGTCTCCACCCCGGGTGGATGGTCGATGATCGCTACGTCCCCGGCCTTCGTGGCCGCACACGCCGCGCAGTGCGGTCGCAGCTGCAGCCGCCGGATCTCCGCGGTCAACGTCTGGTACGAGCCGGCGAACCCCAACTCCCGCAGCTCATCCAGCAGCGTCGCCGCCCACAGATGCGGATCGTCGACCAACCGCAGCCGGCAGTACTCCACGAACGGATCGATCAGAT
The DNA here is from genome assembly GCF_036002505.1 of Actinophytocola sp. Taxonomy (GTDB): domain Bacteria; phylum Actinomycetota; class Actinomycetes; order Mycobacteriales; family Pseudonocardiaceae; genus DASYTH01. The sequence continues at coordinate 3,783 of NZ_DASYTH010000372.1, forward strand.
TCGGCGCCCGCCGCTGCCGCCGCCCCGGCACCCGTTCCCCGCTCAGGTACGCCCGGATCGTCTTCCGATCATGGCCCAGATGCCGGGCGATCGCCGAGATCGACCAGCCCCTGCGACGCAACGAGTGCGCCTCCACCTCATCCTCCAAACACAGCATTCGCACCCCCACGCACCACGGTGTTGATCACCGCGACCAACGCGCAGAGGCACCCACTCGAAACGCCGCGCAAACAGCACGGACAGCGGTCCCAAGGGTGAGGAAGATGATCTAGCCAGGGTGAGGACGATCAACTAGCGCCATCAACCTTGGCGTGAACGGCAGACACGACGACATTTGGACCTTCGATCACTGTCCATAGGTGCGCTGAACGAACCGTTC
>NZ_DASYTH010000373.1:0-16911 GCF_036002505.1 Actinophytocola sp.
CGGTGGCCTGTCCAGTTGGCTATCCACAGGGTCTGAGCTGCGGGGATGTACAGAAACGAGAACGTGTTCTAGTGTGGGGGGCATGAGCGTCGTGGAGGCGGTTCGGGAGTTGCTGCCGGGGTTGCGGGAGCGGGCGCAGGAGACTGAGGACGCGCGGCGGGTGCCGGGGGAGTCGATCAAGGCGCTGCGGCAGGCGGGGTTCTTCAGGTTGTTGCAGCCGGAGCGGTATGGGGGGTTGGAGGAGCACCCGGTGGAGTTCTACCGGGCGGTGCGGTTGATCGCCGGCGCGTGTGGGTCGACCGGATGGGTGGCTTCGGTGTTGGGGTGTCATCCGTGGCAACTCGGGTTGTTCGACGACCGGGCGCAGCGGGAGGTGTGGGGGCCGGACGAGGACACGTTGGTCTCCTCTTCCTATGCGCCGATGGGGCGGGCGAAGCACACGGATGGGGGATTCCGGTTCTCCGGGCGGTGGAGCTTCTCGTCGGGATGTGACCACGCGGCCTGGGTGTTCCTCGGCGGGTTGGTGCTCGGGGAGGATGGCAACCCGATCGACTTCCGGACGTTCCTGTTGCCGCGCAAGGACTACGAGATCGTCGACGTGTGGGACACGATCGGGCTGCGGGGAACCGGGAGCAACGACATCGTCGTGGACGATGTGTTCGTGCCGGACTACCGCAGCTTGTCCTTTATGGATACCGGAAAGTGTGTTTGTCCCGGGCAGGAGGTGAACACCGGGTCGCTGTACCGGTTGCCGTTCGCGTCGGTGTTCTCGTGCTCGATCTCGGTGCCGGTGATCGGGATGGCGACGGGTGCGTATGAGGCGTACGTCAGCTATACGAAGGAGCGGGTTCGGGCGTCAACCGGTGGCCAGGCCGCGGAGGACTCCTTCAACCAGCTGAGGATCGCCGAGGCGGCAAGCAGAATCGACGCGGCGGTGCTGCAGATCGAGCGGAACATCAACGAGGAGATGGAACTGGCCCGGGCGGGGGAGAAGATCCCGTTCCCGCTCAGGATGCGCGTCAGAAGGGATCAGGTGAACGCGACGGGGGCGGCGATCGCGGCGGTGGACCGGTTGTTCGAGAGTGCGGGTGGGCGGGCGCTCAAGGTGGGCACGCCGATTCAGCGGTTCTGGCGGGACGCGCACGCGGGGCGGGTGCACGCGATCAACGATCCGGAGAAGGCGCTGGCCATGTTCGGGCAGGCGGAGCTCGGGTTGAAGGTGCAGGATGCCTGGGTCTGACAACGGAAACTACGCCGATGTCGGTGGATTCCGGTTGCACTACCACGAAGCGGGGGACGGGCAACCGGTGGTCATGCTGCACGGCGGTGGGCCGGGTGCCTCGGCGTGGAGCAACTTCGGGCCGAACCTTCCGGTGTTCGCCAAGGAGTTCCGCACGTTGCTGGTGGACCAGCCCGGCTTCGGTGCATCCGACAAACCCGAGATCACCAAGCAGTACTTCACTTTCAGCGCCGACGCCCTGCTCGGGCTGCTGGACAAGCTCAGCATCGAACGGGCACACCTGGTCGGTAACTCGCTCGGTGGTGGGACCGCGGTGCGGTTCGCGCTGAACCACCCCGACCGTGCCGGACGGCTCGTGCTGATGGCGCCCGGCGGGCTGAGCCTCAACGTGTTCTCGCCCGACCCGACCGAGGGCATCAAGAAGCTCTACGCGTTCGCCGGCCCACCCGGACCCTCCAAAGAGAAGCTCGCCGACTTCCTGCGCACGCTGGTGTTCGACCAGTCGCTGGTCACCGACGAGCTCGTCGAAGAACGGTTCCGGCACGCCAGCGACCCGGAATCCTTGCGCGCCATGACATCCATGGGCGCGTCGTTCACCAGGCCGGAAACCTTCGAACAAGGCATGCTCTGGCGGGAGGCGTACAAGCTGCGTCAAAGGGTGCTGCTGATCTGGGGCCGGGAGGACCGGGTGAACCCGCTCGACGGCGCCCTTACCGCGCTGAAACTCATGCCCCGCGCGGAACTGCACGTGTTCGGCCGGTGTGGACACTGGGCGCAGCTCGAGCGCTTCGACGAGTTCAACCGGCTCACCATGAGCTTCCTGGGAGGTTGACACACATGGGCATCCGATCCCTGGGATACCTGCGCATCGAGGCCACCGACATCGGCAAGTGGCGCGAGTTCGGGCTCAAGGTGCTCGGCATGATCGAGGGCAAGGGATCGAATCCGGACGCGCTGTATCTGAGAATGGACGACTTTCCCGCGCGCCTGGTGATCCTGCCCGGTGACGCCGACCGCATGGCCGCGTCCGGCTGGGAGGTCGCGAATGTCGGCGAACTGGGCGAGATGTGCGGCCGGCTGGAGGCGGCCGGCGTGCCGTACAAGGAGGGCACGGCCGCGGAGTGTGCGGACCGAAGGGTGGCCGATCTGATCAAGGTGGAGGACCCGTCCGGCAACACGCTGGAGATCTTCCACGGTGCCGCGCTGGAGCACCGCCGGGTGGTGAGCCCGTACGGGCACCGGTTCGTGACCGAGGATCAGGGCCTCGGCCACGTCGTACTGTCCACTCACGACGACGAGGCGGCACTGGGGTTCTACCGGGACGTGCTGGGGTTCCGGCTGCGGGACTCGATGCGCCTGCCCCCGCAGCTGGTCGGGCGCCCGGCCGACGGGGCACCGGCCTGGCTGCGGTTCTTCGGCTGCAACCCGCGCCACCACAGCCTGGCGTTCCTGCCCATGCCGACGCCGAGCGGGATCGTGCACCTCATGGTCGAGGTCGAGAACGCCGACGATGTCGGGCTCTGCCTGGACCGTGCGCTGCGGCGCAAGGTGCCGATGTCGGCCACGCTCGGCCGGCACGTGAACGACCTGATGATGTCGTTCTACATGAAGACGCCGGGCGGGTTCGACGTCGAGTTCGGTTGCGAGGGCCGCACCGTGGACGACGAGCGCTGGATCGCCCGGGAGAGCACCGCGGTGAGCCTGTGGGGACACGACTTCAGCGTCGGCGCGCGCCCGCGATGATCGCCACCACGGTCGACCCGGCCACGTTCCGGCAGACGCTGGGGCACTTCGCTACCGGCGTCACCGTGGTGACAGCTCTGGACGGCACCACCCCGGTCGGGTTCGCCTGCCAGGCCTTCGCCGCGCTCTCCCTCGACCCGCCGCTGGTGCTGTTCTGCCCCGGCCGGCATTCCCGCACCTGGCCGGTCATCGAGCGGGCCGGCCACTTCGCGGTCAATGTGCTCAGCCACGAGCAGCGCGCCGTCAGCACGGTGTTCGGCACCGCCGGCGCGGACAAGTTCACATCCGTTCCGTGGTCGCCCGCCCCCTCCGGTGCGCCGGTCCTGCACGGCGTGCTGACCTGGATAGACTGCGCCGTACACGCCGTTCACGACGCCGGCGACCATTTCGTGGTAATCGGCCGGGTGAATACCCTGGGTGAGCAAACCGACCAGGCCCCGCTCCTCTTCTTTCGGGGAAAGTACACGGCAACCCGGCCCGCCGAACCGACTCCCGCGATTCTGGACAATTTGATTACATGGTCGCGAGACGACGACTGGATCTGAGGTTTCTGCGCAATCCCGGTTGGGAGTGGTGGGCCGCCGGGCGGTGTTCGATCCGACTAGCGAGGGTAGGCCGGAGGCTTGCCCGAGCGGTCGGACCTGGCAACCAGCTCTACCAACCCGGCCACCAGCCCGAACACCGCACGGCACGCTGGCCCACCGGGCCCAATCAGGCCAACTGGCCACTACCGCACAGTGCAAACCGCGAGCGCCCGCTGTGCGGAAACCTCATCTCTGGGACACAGAATTCACCCTTTTGGGTGTGTAGCGGCAGGGTCACCCACTGCGACCCTCTAACCGATGACCACGATAGGTTCTGGGGTTTTACTGGCGGAGTTGGACGCGGATCCGTATCCGACCTACGCCCGGTTGCGGCGTGCGGAGCCGGTCTGCTGGCTCCCCGAGGTGCGGCAATGGCTGGTGACCACCTGGGCGGACGCGAGCCGGGTGCTGGCCGATCCGGGCCTGTTCACCACGGACATTCCCGAATCGCCGATGGTCAGGTTCTGCGGGGGCAGACCAATGCTCCTGCGGGAAGGGACGGACCACCGGGATATTCGCGAGGCGTTCCGGCACGATTACGACCCGCACCGGGTGAGCGACTATGTGGACACCGTGGTCCGCCCGCATGCCGAGCGGATCGCGGCGCGCCTGGCCCGGGCCGGGCGGGCGGAACTGGTGGGTGAGTACTTCGAACCGGTCGCGGCGGCGTCCGAGGCGACGCTGCTGGGTATCGGCCCGTCCGGTGCGAACGCGTTGCGGCGCTGGGCCGGCGCGCTGGCCGCGGTCGCGACGAACCTCCGGCGGGACCGCGACATCGACGCGTACGCGGCGGACACGCTGGCCGAGGGGGATGTGCTGAGCCCGGTCGTGGCGCGCCTGCGCGAGCGGCCGAACGGGTCGGTGATCTCACACCTCATCCACGCCAACCGGGCCGGCGGGCGGCCGGACGCCGACATCCTGCCGGTGCTGAAACACGTTGCCATGTGCGCGATCGAACCCGGCTGGCTGGCCGGCTGGACGCTGCTGGCCCTGTTGTCCCGGCCCGAGCAGCTCGAGGAGGTGCGCGGCGACCGGTGGCTGCTCGGCGCCGCGGTGTACGAGGTGCTGCGCTGGAGCGCGCCGGTGGGCACCGTGACCCGGCGGACCACCGCGCCGGTGTCGCTGCACGGCAAGGACCTTCCCGCGGGCGCGACGCTCATCGTGAGCATCGCCTCGGCCAACCGGGACGAGTCGGCCTTCCCCGACGCCGACGTGTTCGACCTGCACCGTCCCGTTCGGACACACCTCGGCTTCGGCACCGGCCCGCACCGCTGCCCGGCTTTCGCGTTCGCGGTGGCCGGTGCGCGCACCGCGCTGGACGTGCTGCTCGACCGGATGCCCGGGCTGCGGCCGGACGTCGACTGGTGGCCCGCCCCGCACGGCTGGAAGTTCCGGCTGCCGGGCCCGATCGCCATGCGGTGGGGGCGGGTCCTGTGACGGTGGTCAACTCCGTGGTGACGCTGGCGGATCTCGAGATCGATCCGTACGGCACCTATGCCCGGCTGCGCCGGGAGGATCCGGTCAGCTTCATTCCCGGCCTGGGCCGGTGGCTGGTGACCTCGTGGGCCGAGGTGCACCGGGTGCTGGCCGAGCCCGGCGTGTTCACCGCGGACACCGTGCCGCGGGAGGCGCGGGCGGCGATCGAGCACGACTACGGCCCGCACCGGGTCACCGACTTCGTGGACACGATCGTCCGGCCGTACGCCGACCTGGTCGCCGGCGGGCTGCTCCCGGCCGGGCGGGCCGAGCTGGTTGGTGACTACTTCGAGCCGGTGGCGATGCTCGCGCACGCCGAGCTGGCCGGCCTGGATCCGGTGGACGCCCGGCGGATGCGGCGCTGGGGTCTCGCCCTGGTCGACGGCGGCACCGAAACCGAACTGGTCGCGGCCATGGCGGACCTGGACGAGGCGGTCGGCCCGGTGGTGGAGCGGCTGCGCGCCCGGCCGGACGGCTCGGTGATCGCGCACCTCGTCCACGCCGGCGCGGACCTGTTTCCGGTGCTGAAGCACTTCGTCCAGGGCCAGCTCGAGGCCGGCTGGCTGGCCGGCATGACGCTGCTCGGACTGCTCGGCCGGCCGGAGCAACTCGCGGAGATACGCGCGGACCGGTGGCTGCTCGGCGCCGCGGTGTACGAGGCGCTGCGCTGGGGTGGACCGATGGGAATGGTCACCCGCCGCACCACCCGGGTGGTTTCGTTGGGCGGCAAGGAACTCCCGAGGGGCGCGCGGCTCGCGGTGAGCATCGCCGCGGCCAACCGGGACGAGTGGGTCTTCCCCGACGCGGACGTGTTCGACCTGCACCGGACCGTCCGCACCCACCTCGGCTTCGGCAGCGGCGCGCACGAATGCCCGGCGCACGCCTTCGTGCCGGCGATCGCGCGGACCGCGCTGGACGTGCTGCTCACCCGGATGCCAGGGCTGCGCCCGGAAGCCGGCTGGCGCCCGGCACCGCACGGCTGGCGGCTGCGCCGGCCGGGGCCTATCGATGTGGAGTGGGGGTATGCATAGGGATTGCGCCGATTGGGGGACGACTGGACCGGCTTGATCACTACGGTTTGATGCGTAGTTGACCGGTTTCGGTGCGTGATCAAATCGGAGAGTTGAGATGTCAACCGCATCCTCCCGCGCGGAGCTCGCCAAGGGAGTTCTACATGACTATTCGACCAGCCGGGCCGGCGCCGTGCCCCTGGCCGAGCGGCGTTCCCGCTATCACTTCGTGGCGCTCTGGACCACGCTCGCGGCCGGATTCACCTTTCTGTTCCTGGGTTTCCAGTACCACGACGCCGGCTACTCGCTGGCCCGCTCGGTCGGCGCGGGTGCGCTCGGCGGGCTCGCCTACGTGATGTACGCGCTGCCGGCGGCCTACCTTGGCTCAACCACGGGGCAGACCCACGCGCTGCTGACCCGGTCGATCTTCGGGAAGCTCGGCTCCGCGCTGGTCTCGCTGCTGCTGATCGGGGTGGCCGCGGGCTGGACGGCGTTCGCGTTCAACCTGCTGGCCACGCTCTACGACGGGTTGTTCAGCTGGGGCAACGTGGTGCTGATCAGCGTGGTGCTGGCGGTGCTGGGAATTGTCAACAACCTGTTCGGTTTCACCGGGATCGCCGCGTTCGCCCGGTACGTCGTGGCGCCGGTGATGATCGTCTGGGTGCTGTACCTGGTGATCAAGGGACTCGTGAGCATCCCGTCCGACGTGCTGGGCGCCGGCTCCGGGGACATCAGCGGGGTGCCGTTCCTCACCGGCGTCGGGATCGCGATCGGATCGGTGATGTGGGGCAACGAGCCGGACACCTGGCGCTACGGCAAGCCGCGGTTCGCCTGGCCGCTGCCCACCATGGTGTTCGCCGTCGCGGTCGGCCTGGTGCTGTTCGTGGCCGGCGGCTGGATGATGGCGGAACTCTCCGGCGCCGGGCCGTTCGAATTCGGCGCCGCCTACCGCTACACCGTGGAGTACTCGCTGTTCGGCGCGCTGTGGCTGGGCGCGCTGGTGGCCACCGCGCTGGTGGTGGCCATCAACGACGGCAACTACTACGAGATGATCAACGGCGGGCAGAACATCGCCGGCCACGCGCCGGGCTGGCGGCGCTGGTACACCTGCCTGGTCATGGCCGCGGTCGCGGCGGTGTTCACCTGGTGGTTCCCCAGCATCGAGGACGGGTTCTTCAAGGTGGCCCAGTGGTCCTCGATCGCGCTGCCGTGCGCGACCGTGGTGATGTGCGTCGACCGGTTCCTGCTGCCCCGCCTGGTCGGGATCATCCGCCCGGTGTCGCCGATCCCGTCCTGGCGCGATGCCGGCGTGGCCAACTGGCCGGGCATCGTCGCGGTGCTCGTGGCGCTGCTGTTCGGCGCCTGGGGCCTGGGGCTGCTGCCCGGCCAGGAGTCGGTGCCCTCGCTCGGGCTGGTGCCGGTCGAGGCGTGGCTGCTGGCCGGCGTGATCTACGCTGTGCTGGTCGCCGTAATCGCCCGGATACCCAGCGCGACAAGCGTTCTGGGGTTCGGCCGGCGGCATTCCGGCACCGCGGACCGCGAAGGAGAGCTCACCAGATGACCGGCTCGGCCCAGGACCTGCTCGACACGATCCGGCGGGAGCTCGCCCCCGAGGAGGGCGATAACCGGTTCATTCCCCTTGTCGCGCAAGGAGATGCGCCGGTGTCCGCGATCGGCGCGCTGGCCGCGGAGGAGCTGCGGATCGTCAGCAGCGACTGGCGGAGCTTCCTCGCGCTGGCCGCCCGTGCGCCCGAGCCGGCCGCCCGCGGGTTCTTCTCCTCGCTCGCCGCGGGCGAGGGCCTGGTGCTGCCCATGCTCCCGGCGCTGGCCACCGCCGCCGGACTGTCCGAAGAGGACCTCCGCGGCCACCGGCCGAAGCCCGGCTGCCAGGCGTACTCCTCGTTCGTGGCCTGGCTCGCGCTCAACGCCGAGCCGGCCGCCGCGGTGCTCGCCATGCTGATCAACTTCGACGCGTGGGGCGGGTACTGCGCGACGATCGGCCAGGCGCTGCGCAAGCATTACGGGTTCGCCGACGAGGCGTGCGCGTTCTTCGACTTCTTCGCCACCCCGGTGCCGGAGCTCGAGGAGCAGGCGCTGGCCGCGGTGCAGGCCGGCCTGGACGCGGGCGCGTCCCTGGATGCCGCCCGCGACCATGGCCGGTTGCTGATGGGCTACGAGCTGATGTTCTGGAACACTCTCGCCGGGTGAGATGCCCTGAAGGTGGCCTTCGGGACGCTGAACGCCCCGAAGGCCACCTTCAGGGCACCTCGGCTACCGCAGGCCGTCGAGGGTGACCCAGGCGGGCGTGCCGACGTGGCCGGCCCGTTGCAGGTCGAGGAAGAGGTCGACCACGTCGGGGTCGAACTGGGTGCCCCGGCCGCGGCGGAGCTCCTCGCGGGCCTCGGCCAGGGGGCGGGCCGGCTGGTAGGGGCGGTCGGCGAGCATGGCCGCCCAGGTGTCGCACACCGCGACCAGGCGCGCCTCGGGCCGGATGGCGTGCGCGGCGAGGCGCTGCGGGTAGCCGGTGCCGTCGTAGCGCTCGTGGTGCTGGCGGATCACCTGGGCCACCGCGGAGAACCCGGGGACCGTGCGGGCCAGGCGGTAGCCGTAGTCGGGGTGGTCGCACATCAGGCGCCACTCGTCCGCGGTGAGCTCGCCGGGCTTGGTCAGCACCGCCTCCGGGATGACGATCTTGCCGATGTCGTGCAGCCGGCCGGCGAGCGCGGCGCGGCGGACGGTGGGCTCGTCGTAGCCCAGTTCGGTGGCCAGGCGGTGCACCCAATGACCTATCGCCTGGCTCTGCTCGTAGCTGGACAGGCACACGTCCACCTGGTCGGCCACCCGGCAGAGGTAGTCGACCATCGCCGGGTCGCCGCCTTCCTCGCCGCCCGCCGGCGCGCCGACCACGACCCGGTCCTGCCCGGCGGACTTGGCCGCGTACAGCGCCCGGTCGGCGGCCGCGATCAGCTCGGCGGGATCGTTGCCGTGCTGCGGGTAGCAGGCCGCGCCGACGGACACGGTGCACGCGATCCAGTTCGTCTCGGTCACGGCGATCGGGCTCGACGCCACGCTGTCCCGCAGCCGCTGCGCGATGCTCGGCAGCTCGGTCGGGGTCGCCTCGGGCACCAGCAGCGCGAACTCCTCGCCGCCGTAGCGGGCCAGCACGTCGCCGGCCCGCGAGGAGCCGCGCAGCCGGGTCGCGATCTCGATCAGCGCCCGGTCGCCGGCCGGGTGGCCGTACCGGTCATTGATCGACTTGAACCGGTCCACGTCCGCGATGAACACCGCCATCGAGCCACCCCCGCGGCGCGCCCGTTCCGTCTCGAGCGGCAGCTGCGCCTCGAAGAACCGCCGGGTGTGCAGCCCGGTCAGGCCGTCGGTGATGGCCAGCCGGCGCTGGTCGGCGACCAGGCCGGCGAGCCGGGCGATGGTCAGCATGAACAGCACCGCGCAGGCCGCGGCGATCACCGGGATGTCCTGGAACGAGCCACGGACATACTGGGTGAGCAGCGTCGCCGGGGCGACCAGCGCGGCCACGCAGAGCGCCGCGATGCGGAGCCGGCCGAGCACCTGGTCGCGCACCGCGGAGGGCTCGCCGAGCCGCGCCATGGTCGGGTGCAGCGCGGCGGCGCCGAGCGCGAGGTTGCCGGACAGCCAGATCGCGTCCAGGAAGTTGCCGGCCTGGTAGGTGAGGTTGAGCTGCTGCAGCACGTACAGCGTGTCCGCGGTGAAGATCGCCAGCAGGTTTCCGGTCAACAGCGCGAACGAGGGGGAGCGCCGCCCGACGCCGAGGATCAGCCGCAGCGCCACGGCCAGCATCGCCAGGTCCATCACCGGGTAGGCCACCGAGGTGAGCTTGACCAGCATCGGTGAGTCGGCCCGGGCCTGCGGTGCGATCAGGTACAGCCAGGAGAGCATGGCCGCCACCACGGCCAGCACCGAGGCGTCCAGCACGCTCGGCAGGTCGCGGCCCGGCGTGCGGCGGCGGATGAGCAGCAGCAGCGCGAGCACGACCAGCGGGTAGTGGCCCAGGTAGAACGGGTCCGACAGGGACGGGTAGTCGGTCAGGCCAAGCAGGTAGTGCCGGACGTAGAAGGTGGTGTCCGCGATGGCGTAGACGACCTGGCTCAACCCCAGCAGCACCCACGGCAGCCGGGCGCGTGGCCGATTGCGCAGCAGCCCGACCAGCACGGCAACCGCCGCCGAGACACTCGTCGCGCAGTACACGGTGACCCGGGCCGGCACCCCCGCGCCCTGCGCTGGAATCAGGTAGTACCCGACGATCGCCACCAGTCCGGCCGCGAGATAACCCAGCCAGGCCCTCCCCCCGACCGGCCCCGGGCCGTTCGCACTCATCGTTGAACCCCGTGCTTCGCTGCTCTCCGTAACCGCTGCCCGTGCCTACCGTCATGGGATCATGCCGTATGCACCCTGCGCGATGAAAGCGAGACCCACTAGTCCATTCGTGGGAAATCCTTACAGCCACTTGCCTTTCGTGTCGGGCGGTCAGGCGAAGAGGGCGTCGACCAGGGTGCGGACCGGGCGCAGGTCGGCGACCAGTCCAACGGGTTCGGACAGGCCCGAACGCGGCAGCCACCCGATGAGCTCGGGCACCACGATGCCGATGGTGGTCACGCCGTCCACCGCATAGCTGATCCGATGTACGCCGGCGAAATCCTCGGGCAGGACGCCGGGCAGCACCCGACAGACGATCACCCGTCCGGTGTCGGCGGCGAGGTGGTTCGGTCCCGACAGCACCAGAACGTGTTGCGGGATGGGGGAAGAGGTGTCGAGCCGGTACCTGATCTCACCTTGCCGCACGCTGGGCCTGCTCGGTCGCGGCCTGCTCCCGCACCATCCAGTTCGGGTCGTTGATGCCGAGAGCGTCGGCCGTTTCCTTGTACTTCTCCCACATCTCGCGGATCAGGCGCTGGCGTGCGGCCTCGGCCATCCACTCGGAGATGCTGCCATCGTGTGCGGCCGCCCGGATCTGGGCGTCCAGCGCATCATCGAGCTTGATCGACAGTTGCCTAGCCATACGTCTACATTACCAACAGTGGTACCGATCGCATCACCGGACGGCGACCTGTGAGAATCCGGGCATGACGGATGCGGAGGGGCGGTTCTCCGGGCGGACGGCGTGGGCGCGGAACCTGCAGACGCCGTTGCGGACGTTTCTGCGGACGGAGACGGGGAGCGCGGCGATCCTGCTGGTGGCGGCGCTGGCGGCGCTGGCGTGGGTGAACCTTGACCGGGCGTCGTACGAGGCGGTGTGGTCGACGGACCTGTCGATCCGGATCGGCGGCGCGGGGATCGAGCACGACCTGCGGCACTGGGTGAACAGCGGGCTGATGACGTTGTTCTTCCTCGTCGTCGGGTTGGAGGCGCGCCGCGAGTTCGACCTGGGCGAGCTGCGGGAGCGGCGCCGGATGACGCTGCCGCTGGTGGCCGGGGTGACCGGGATGCTGGTGCCGGTCGCGATCTACCTGATCCTGAACGGCGGCCGCGACTCGGTGATCGGCTGGGGCACCGCGATGTCCACTGACACCGCGTTCGCGCTGGGCATGCTGGCGCTGGCCGGCCCGCGGTTCCCGGCGCGGCTGCGCACGTTCGTGCTCACCGTCACCGTGGTCGACGACCTGGTCGCACTGGTCGTGATCGCGGTCGCCTACAGCGAGCACGTCTCCTGGCTGCCGCTGCTGATCGCGATCGCGATCTTCGCGGGCATCCGGGTGGTCAAACACGCCGGCGTGCGCTACGGCCCGCTGTACTTCCTGCTCGGCACCGCGGTGTGGGTGGCGCTGACGAAGTCGGGTGTGGAGCCGGTCGTGGTGGGGCTGGCGATGGGGCTGATGACGTACGCCTACCCGGCCGCGCGGACCGATCTGGAGCGGGCGACCGACCTGTTCCGGCTGTTCCGCGAGCAGCCGACGCCCGAGCTGGAGCGGGAGGCCCGGCTCGGCGTGCGCGCGGCGATCTCCCCGAACGAACGGCTGGCGCTGCTGTTCCACCCGTGGACGAGCTACCTGATCGTGCCGCTGTTCGCGCTGTCCAACGCCGGGATCGCGATCAGCGGCGAGTTCCTGGCCCGGGCGTTCACCTCACCGGTCACGCTCGGCATCGTGATCGGGTACGTGGTCGGCAAGCCGGCCGGCATCCTCGGGGCGTCCGTGCTGGTCACCCGGCTGACCCGGGGCCGGCTGCGGCCGCCGGTCGGCTGGGCCGCGGTCGCCGGGGCGGGCACGCTGACCGGCATCGGGTTCACCGTGTCGCTGCTGATCGCGACGCTGGCGTTCACCGGGGAGCGGCTCGAGGAGGCCAAACTCGGCATCCTGACCGCGGCGCTGCTCGCCTCGGTGATCACCTGGCTGCTGTCCCGGGCGACCGCGCTGCTCCCGCAGCCGGTGCGGAACCGGGCGCTGCTCGGCACCGCGGAGAGCATCGTGGACCTGGCGATACCGGTGGATCCGGACCGCGACCACATCCGCGGGCCGCGCGCGGCGCCGATCACCGTCGTCGAGTACGGCGACTTCGAGTGCCCGTACTGCGGGCAGGCCGAGGATGTGGTGCGCGAGCTGCTCGCCGACTTCGGCGACGTGCGGTATGTCTGGCGGCACCTGCCGCTCACCGACGTCCACCCCAACGCCCAGCTCGCCGCGGAGGCCTCCGCAGCCGCGGCGGCGCAGGGGAAGTTCTGGGAGATGCACGACCTGCTCTTCCAGCACCAGGACGCGCTCGGGCCGAAGTACCTCGTCGCCTACGCCGCCGAGCTCGGGCTCGACGTCGACCGGTTCCGTGCCGACCTGCGTTCGCACGCGAACGGGCCGCGGGTCGCCGACGACGTGGATTCGGCGGACCTCTCCGGGGTGTCCGGGACGCCGACGTTCTTCATCAACGGCCGGCGGCACCACGGCGCGTTCGACATCGAGGCGCTCACCGCCGCGGTCCGCACCGCGCGGGCGCGTGCCGAGATGGCGCTATGACAGTCCCGCCTCCCGGGATGAGGGCCTGCAGATCACCAACACGCTGAGTTGATCTTGCGAGGGTACGGGGCAAGGGACGCAACGTGACGTTGCTTCCCGCCAAACCCCGCCTACCACATCGACGGGCCCGATCGCCCAAGTGATCAACTTATTTCTCGGCAAGGCCTTGAAATTAACTGCTGTCGTTGCGTTCCAGCTGACGGTGCGGATTTCGGGTTGAGTGTGGCTGGGCGCCGTCACGGTCCCCTGAGGTGACGGTTGTCGGGGACACCACACTGCCCGGCAGGCGCTCGCGGACCTGCTCGGGGCCGAGCCGGGTGGGATCGTGTTCTGGAGTCCCCTGCGCCCGGACAAGCTGCTGCCGATGCCGGACACCGGGCCCGAGCGGTTCGAGCAGGGCATCCTGCCCTACGAACTGCTGGCCGGAACCACCGCGGCCGTCGACTTCCTGGCATCCCTGGTCCCCGGCAACGGTTCCCGGCGCAATCGGCTCGCGACTTCCTTGGCGGCTATGGAAGAGCACGAAACTGCGCTCCGGAGCCGCCTGGAGTCCGGCCTGCCTGCGCTGCCCGGCGTCACGCTGCACGGTTCGCCCGATCGGCGCCGCACCCCGACCGTGTTCTTCTCGGTGTCCGGCCCCGCCCGGCGACCGTGCACGAGCGCCTCGCGGCTGCCGGCGTCAACGCCCCCGCGGGGAGCTTCGACGCACCGGAGTGCGCACGGTGCCTCGGCCTCGCGCCGTACACCAGCGAGTCCGATGTGGACAGACGGCCGGCGGCGGTCACTAGCCGGTGAGCCGAGCCAAGTGCTCGCGAGGCTGGCCGAGGAGCTGGGCGCTGCCGTGGGCGCGTTTGAAGTAGCGGTGGGCGTCGTGCTCCCAGGTGATCGCGATGCCGCCGTGGAGCTGGATCATCTCGGCGGCCACCGCTTGGAACGCCTCGGAGCAGTGGGTCTTGGCCACGGCCGCGGCGAGCGGGAGGTCCTCGGCGGTGGTGGCCGCGAGCGCCGCCGACTCGGCCGTTTCGACCAGCACGTACATGTCGGCCATCCGGTGCTTGAGCGCCTGGAAGCTGCCGAGCGGGCGGCCGAACTGGTGCCGGCTCTTGGTGTGCTCCACGGTCAGTTCCAGGCATCGCCGGGCGGCGCCGGCCTGCTCGGCGGCCAGCGCGACGCAGGCCACGTCCCGAACGTGCCCGAGCCCGCTGGCCGGGCCGAGGTGGCGGCCGGTCGCGCCGGTGAGGTGCACGGTGGCGAGCGGCCGGGTGAGGTCCATGGTCGGCGTGGGCTCGACGCGCACTGCGGATTGGGTGGGGTCCACCTCGAACAGGCCGAGCCCGTCCGCGGTGCGGGCCACCACGATCAGCACCCCGGCTGCCGCGCCGTCCAGCACATAGTGCGCCGCACCGGTGAGCAGGCCGTCCACTGTGGACACCGCGGCCAGCTGCGGATCCCAGCGACCGTCCGGGCCGGCCCAGGCCATAGCGGCCACGGTGGTGCCGGAGGCGATGCCGGGTAAGAGCCGCCGGCACGCGTCCTCGTCGCCCGCGGCCAGGATCGCCTGCGCGGCCAGCACGGCCGAGCCGAGCAGGGGGCACGGTGTGAGCGCGCGACCCAGCTCCGCGAACACGACATGCACCGCGGCCAGGCTCGCGCCGAGCCCGCCGTACTCCTCCGGGATCAGCAACCCCGCGGCACCCACCTCGCCGCACAACCGCTTCCACACCGTGGCTTCAGATTCGTGCGCCAGCAAGCCCCGCACGGTGTCGCGCAGCGCCTGCAGCTCCTCTGTGTACACCATGCCATTGAACCAAACAATCGCTTGGTTGGCTACCGGGTACGGGATGTTCGGCGGTGTCCGGTGCACCGGCCGGCATCAAGTAATCTCGACCCGAGCGCTGGGGCCGGGGACCGGAGAGGAGCCTGCGTCATCGAGGAAGGGCAACTGGTCGCCGGTCGCTACCGCCTGATGGAGTCCGTGGGCAGCGGTGGCATGGGCGTGGTGTGGCGGGCCGAGGACGAGCGGCTGGCCCGGACGGTCGCGGTCAAGCAGTTGCTGACCCATCCCGGCCTGTCCGACGAGCAGGCCGAGGAGGCGCGGCGGCGGGCCATGCGGGAGGCGCGGACCGCGGCCCGGCTGCAGCACCGCAACGCGATCGCGGTGTTCGATGTCGCCGAGCACGACGGAAACCCGTGGCTGGTGTTGGAGTTCCTGCGCTCCCGCAGCCTTTCCGCGGTGCTCGCCGAGCGCGGCACGCTGCCGGCCGGCGAGGTCGCCCGGCTCGGCGCGCAGGTCGCCTCGGCGCTGGCCGCCGCGCACGAGGCCGGCATCGTGCACCGGGATGTCAAGCCTGGCAACGTGTTGCTGGACGAGGACGGGCTGGCGAAGATCACCGACTTCGGCATCTCCCGCACCCTGGACGACGCCACGATCACCCAGAGCGGCATGGTCGCCGGCACGCCCGCGTACCTCGCACCCGAGGTAGCCCGCGGCGTGCAGCCGGATCGCGCGTCCGACGTGTTCTCCCTCGGCGCCACGCTCTATCACGCGGTCGAGGGCACCCCGCCGTTCGGCACGCACGCCAACCCGCTGGCGCTGCTGCACGCGGTCGCCTCCGGCCAGGTGCCGCCGCCGCGCAACGCCGGCCCGCTGACCCCGGTGCTGATGGGCATGCTGGGCGCCGACCCGGCCGGCCGCCCCACCATGAAGGGCGTCGCCGCGAGCCTCGTGCACCTGGAGACCCAGCCGCTCGAGGAACTGCGCACGGTGCCGGTCCGCCCGCCCGCTCCGGACATTCCGGTTCCGCCGCAGGTCGGCCCGACCCGCAGCCTGCCCCGCCTCGAGCCGGTCGCGCCGCGCCGTCCCCGGTCGAACCGGGTGCTGCTGATCGTGGCGCTGGTCCTGGTGTTCGCGGTGGCCGGCGTGATCACCGCCATAGTGATCAACTCGGCCCGGCAGTCCGGCACCGCGAGCGCCCCGCCGTCCAGCACCACCGCGCCGCCGTCCAGCCTCCGCGAGCCGAGCAGCACCGTGGTTCCGGTCCGCGGCCCGATCAACTTCTCCCAGGCCGGCCAGCTCGTGATCGACTACTACAACGGCATGGCCAACCCGCAGAACACCTGGGCCCTGCTGGGCCAGAACGGCCGCGCCGCGTTCGGCTCGCAGCAGGCCTTCGAGCAGTACTGGAAGCAGTTCAAACAGGTCAGCGCGCGCAACGCGCGGGGCGTCACGACCAACCCGGACGGCTCGGTCAACGTGCCGGTCGACGTCACCTACACCGGCACGGACGGCGCCACCCGCCCCGAGCACAAGGTGATCCACGTGGTCATCGAGGACGGCCGGCTGGCCATCGACTCAGACTCCAAGTGAACTTTGGTGGTTCTCGGGCATGTTGGCTTCTGGCGTTGGTGTGTTGGCTTCTGGCGGGAATGAGGGGCGGCTTCTGGTTCCGCGCGGGTGGCAGGGCATCGCTTGCTGTCCTCGCGATTGGCCAACACATCGACGTGAGCCGCCAACACAGCGACGCAGCGCGCCAACACGCCGACGTGAGTCGTCGGGGTGGAGGTGGCACCGAGTGCTACATGGTGACACCGCTCGTCAGTCCGCCCATGACCCGGGCGCGATGCGTGGGAAGGGTGCCCCAGGACTGGGCCAGCGCGCGGACCCGGGTGAGCCACCGGGCGAGGTCGTACTCGAGCGTGTAGCCGATGGCGCCGTGCACCTGCAGGGCGGTGCGGGCCGCGCGCTGGGCGGCCTGGGTGGCGGCGATCTTGGCGGCGGAGACGTCGTACGGGGTGAGCGAGAGCGCGGCGCCGTAGAGCAGCGGCCGGGCCAGCTCGAGCGCCACGTGCACGTCGGCGAGGTGGTGCTTCACCGC
>NZ_DASYTH010000374.1:0-16385 GCF_036002505.1 Actinophytocola sp.
CGTGGCCGCGAGTCCCTCGATGTCGCCGTCGAACATGTGGATATGGTTGAAGTTCTCCGGGCGCCACGACGCCGCGTACAGATCGATCGGTTTCGGCTGCGCCATCACGGCGACCACCTCCACCCCGGCTTCGGCGAACGCGGCCGGATACTCCGCACCCGTCCCGAGTGGATCGACCACCACCGCATACCGTTGCATCGCTGCACCTCCTACTGTGCTACCCATCCGCCTGTGCGGAAGTCATGGCACCCTCGCATGTGCGGCTTCCACGGTCAGTGCTCGAGCCGCTGCGTCCAGCGCCGTGCGGCATTCCTCCGCGGTCCTGGCCACGGCCGTCGCGAACGCGATCCGGCCCCACCGGGTTCCCTTGGGCGGCGGGGACTTCACGTCACCCGGCCCGGCCAGCGCCTCCATCTGGTCCACTGTGGACGGTAAGGCCGCGCGGTCGATCCGGATCTCGCCGATCCGGGTGTCCTCGTGCTCCGGGTAGAAGAACCGGATGGCGGCTACCAGCTCCCGGTCGGGCACGGTGGACGGCGGCAGGCCACACGCGACCTCGGCCGCGGCCAGGGCGGAGTCGACGCCGCCGGCCTGCTGGGCCAGGTACGGGATCAGCCCGCCGCTGAGCCGGCCGTTCACCTCGACGATCTTCGGCCCGGACCTGGTGAGCTTGATCTCGGTGTGCGTGAAGCCGGTGCCGAAACCCAGCGAAGCGTGGACATCCCGCAGCACACCCCGCAGGGTCGGGTCGTGCAGCAGCGGGTCGGCTCCGTACACGACGTGCCCGGTCTCCTCGAAGTACGGCGGGTAACCGATCTCCTTGTGCGCCACGCACATCGGGTACACCGTGCCCTCGTGCACGGCACAGTCCACGCTGATCTCCGGGTCTGGCAGGTACTCCTCGACCAGCACCTGGTCGTAGTGCCACGCCCCGGGAATCAGGGTGTCCCGGGCGAACGTGAACGACGCCGCCAGCTCGTCCGGCGTGTCGACCCGCACCACACCCAGACTCGCCGCCATGGCCCGGGGTTTGAGCACCACCGGGTACCCGAACCGGTCGGCCACCGCCAGCGCGTCGGCCACGCTCCCGGCCAGGGCCGACTCCGGCTGCGGCACCCCGGCCGTAGCCAGCGCGGTGCGGGTCAGGTGCTTGTCCCGGGTGCTCATCACCCGGTCCGGCGGCACCCCGGGTAGGCCGAGGGCCTCGGCCACCCGGGCGACCTGCAACACCCGCGCCTCGTCCCAGCTCATCACCCCGTGCAACGGCGCAATCCGTTGCGCGGCAGCGATGAAGTGGGACGCGTCCCGGGTCTCGGTCAGATCCACCACCGTCCACGAGTCGATGTAGGCACGCTCCCAGGTCGGCTCCGCACCGACGAACTGGTGCACCCGGAAGCGCGATCCGATGGAGCTCAACACGTTCTCCGAATAGAAGCGGTGTCCTGTTCCAATCATCAGCAGGGACCGGCGCTGGGCCGGCGACGCGGAACAGTCTGAGGTCATGGCACCCCCGCATGGGCAGTTTCGACGGACAGTGCGGCGGCGGCCGCGTCGAGCGCCGACCGGCACTCCTCGGCGGTCCCCGCCACGGCGGTCGCGAACGCGATCCGGCCGAACAGGGTTCCCTTGGGTGGTGGGGAGATCACGTCACCAGGGCGGGACAGCACGGCGACCTGGTCGATCGCGGCCGGCAGCCCGTCCCGGTCGAACCGCACCGCGCCGAGCGTGGTGTTCTCCCGCTCCACGTAGAAGAATCGCACCGCGCCCACCCGGCGGTGGCTGGGCGTGAGGTCCGGTGGACGCCCGCAGGCGACCGCGGCCGCCGCGAGCGCGGGGTCGATACCGGTGGCGCGCAGGCCGAGGTACGGGATCAGGTCGCCGCCCAGCCGGGCGTTCACCTCGATGATCTTCGGCCCGGCCGGGGTCAGCTTGACCTCGGTGTGCGTCATCCCATTGGTGAACCCGAGCGCGGCGTGCGTCCGCTCGAGAATCCGCAGCAGTTCCGGGTCGAGCAGCAGCGGGTCGGCCGCGTCCACCGTGTGGCCGACCTCCTCGAAGTACGGCGGGTAGCCGGTCTCCTTGCGGGCCAGGAACATCGGGTACAACCGTCCGTTGTGGACGGCCGAGTCGACGCTGATCTCCGGCCCGGTGAGGAACTCCTCGACCAGCGCCGAATCGTAGCGCCAGGCGCCGGGCAGCGTCGTGTCGCGGGCGAAGGCGAACCGCTCGGAGAGCTCCGCCGGCGCGTCGACCCGGACCACGCCCAGGCTCGCGGCCATCGCGCGCGGCTTGACCACCACCGGATAGCCGATCTCGTCGGCGGCGTGCAGCGCCTCGTGTGCCGCGGTCGCCAGCACCGAGCGCGGCTGCGGCACCCCGGCCGCGGCGAGCGCGGAGCGGGTCAGGTGTTTGTCCCGGCAGCGCAGCACCGCGTCCGGATCCCCGCTCGGCAGCCCGAGATCCGCGGCCACCTTGGCGGCCTGCAACACCCGCGCCTCGTCCCAGGCCAGCACGCCCGCGACCGGCTCGCCCAACTTCCTTGCGGCCGCACACATGGCGTCCGCGCCGACGGTGTCCGCCATGTCCAGCACGGTGGCGCCGGCGACGTGCGGGCGTTCCCAGCCCGGCTCCGCGTCGGCCAGCAGATGCACCCGGTAGGCGGCGCCGATGGAGCGCAGCAGGTACTCGCGGTACGCCCGGCCGCCGGTGCCGATCAGCAACAGCAGCGGCTTGTCGTGCCCGGTCATGGCAGTGCTCATCGCTCGCTCCCGCGAGGCCGCCGATGGTGTCGCCTTCCCTCGTCCGCTGCTCGGCCCTCGTTCCTCGCGCCTGCGCTGCTCCTCAGTCCAGGCGACACCGCGGCCTCGCTCCCGCTCAGCTCCTCGATGTGCGACACCCCGGACGTGCCGTCCATGCGCCGCCACTGCTCGGTGAGCCGCACCCGGCCGTCCGGCAGCACGGTCGGCGTGCTGACGCAGGTGCCGGCCACGGTCTCCCCGCCGGGGCCGACCAGGCAGTAGGCCGCTTCGATCACGCCGTCCGGCCGGCAGGTGCCGACCAGCCGGCCGGCCAGCACGCCGGCGCCGGAAAACTCCGCCCAGACCAGATCGCCGCGCTGGAAGTACTCGCCCAGCGCGCCTCCCGGGTTGTCCGCCGGGCGGAACCGGCGGCCACCGTAGTGCACCCGCGCCGCGGTGCTCATGGTTCGCTCCCACTCGGCCGCCGAAGGTGCCGGCTTCCTCCGTGCGCTGCGCGCCGCTCGTTCCTCGCGCCTGCGCTGCTCCTCCGTCCAGCCGGCACCGCGGCCTCGCTCCCGCTCACACTGTCATCCCCAGTTCACCGGGCAGAGCTCGTCGCGGATCTCGAACATCTCCCGCCCGAACATGGAGTTCAGCACGATGGCCGCGCGTACCGGCAGCAGGGTGAGGTTGGCGTCGGTGAGGCCGTGGCCCAGCCGGGACCGGTTCAGTGCGTAGATCTGGTGGCCGTTCATTCCCTTCCACCGCACGGAGAAGTCCGGCTCGACGATCAGCTCGCCATCCTCGCCGATCTCGATCCGCTCGCCCAGCTCGTCGTCGAACGGGACCGGCGTGTTCTCCCGCCCGGTGGCGATCACCAGGTGCCGCACCCGGTGCTGCTCGGGCTTCTCCGGTGTCCTGCAGTGCAACACAATTTCGTCACTGCCGTCGCCCGCTTGGTCCAGCACGCCGGAATGGACGTCGCGGCCGGGGAACATGGTCACCGGGAAATGCCCGGTGACCAGCATCGCGTCGTAGTTGGCCTGGTAGAGCGCGCGAACCGCGCCCGGCGTGAGGGCGTCGCCGGTGGGGTTGAGCCGCTCGATGATCCGCCGGCGGGTGGCCGGCGAAAGCCGTTGCAGGGCCTGCATGTGCGCGGGCCGGTAGACGTCGTTGGCGGTCGGTGAGTCGTCGATGGTCTCGAACCAGAGCCGCCGGCCGAACCACTTGATGTTGGTGAAACCCTTGCCGAGCAGGAACATCACCGCCTCGATGCCGGTCTGCCCGCCGCCGGCGACGGCCACCGGGGCGCCGGTGTCGGCACCCAGGTCGCCGATCCGCTCGGCCAGGTCGTCGGCGATGAACGCCCGGTCGGCCGGCAGCCCGACGAACTCGGCCGGGATGAACGGCCGGCTGCCCATGCCGATCACCAGATGCTCCCCGGTGCCCACCGGCCGGCCGGCCGAGAACAGGGCGAACCCGTTGTCACCCAAGGTGATCTGGTCGATGCGCACACCGTAGTGCACATGTCTCAGCTTGCTCGCCGCCCAGCTCAGGTACCGCACGTACTCGGTGCGCGGCATGAAGTCGAACTGCGAGTTCATGAACGCGAACATCCGGCCGGTGGTGACCAGGTAGTTGAGGAACGTCAGCTCGTGCCGGGCGTCCACAAGCGACACCAGGTCCTTGAGCCACGAGGTCTGCATCCGCACCCCGGAATGCAGCAGCCGGTTGTGCCATCCCGCATCCGGCTGGCTGTCGAACAACGCGATGGTCTCCGTAGTGGCAGACTCGAACAGCGCGGCCAGGCTCAGGTTCGCCGGCCCGGCTCCGATCCCCACCGTGTGGTAGTGCGGGACGTCTGTGCCCGGTAATGCGGCCTCACTCATGGTTGACCTTTTCTGCTTCCTGAGGTGTGGGTTGACCGTCCGGCCACGCACCGGACAGGATTCTCTCCGCGGCGTGCCGGGTCGCCGCGAGCGCGGTCTTGGCCGCGCCCCCCGCCCCGCCGGTGAACGTGAACAACCGGTGACCGGATTCGACCACCCGCCGCAACGCGAGCGTCGGCGTCTCGCCGTAGCAGTCCGCCGAGCCCACCACCTTCCACGCCGGCCCGATGCGCAGCCGGGGAAAGCGCGCGCTCACCAGCCGCGCCGCCCCGGCGTGCAGGGACGGTGTCGTGGGTGGGCGGTCCGGGTCGACGCCCCACTGCCCGGTGGGCCGACCGAGCAGCAGGCTTCCGCCCGGCGCCGGCCGGCCGAACAGGCTGATCACCTCGTCGATGAACGTCGGGGGGCGCCAGCGACCGGTCAGGTAGAGCCCGTACTGGATGGACTGCACGCGGTAGCCGTCCGCGGGCAGGTGCCAGGAGCGCAGCAGGGCCGGCGTCCAGCTCCCGGCGGCGACCACCACCAGGTCGTACTCGCGGTCCTCGCCCTCGATCGAGCACACCACGGAGTCGCTGCCCCGCAACGTCACCGCCGTGACCTCACCGTCCACAACGGACATTCGGCGGCCCGTGTCGGCCAGCAGCGCGTCGCGCAGGCCGGCGGGCGAGACGTAGCCGGCCTGATGCTCGTGCACCGCGACACAGCCGGCGTGCAGGTCGGCCCAGCCCCGGCGGATCAGGTCCGCGCCGTCGGTCAGGCGCACCGAGCCCGGCAGGGCGGCCTCGATCCCGGCCACCGCCTCGTCCACCG
This sequence comes from Actinophytocola sp., assembly GCF_036002505.1. Classification (GTDB taxonomy): domain Bacteria; phylum Actinomycetota; class Actinomycetes; order Mycobacteriales; family Pseudonocardiaceae; genus DASYTH01. The sequence continues at coordinate 5,438 of NZ_DASYTH010000374.1, forward strand.
CCTCGGTCCGCTGGGGCAGGTAGAACGTGTCGGAGCGGCGGAAATCGGCCCAGCGCAACAGGGTTCGGCTGCCCAGCAGCTCGGCGGTGCTGGCGGTGGCCAGCCGGCACAGCTCCGGGTCGGGGTCGAAGGCGCGCACCGCACCGCCGGACGCCGCCGTAGCGTCCACAGTGGACTTGCGGCCCGGCACCAGCTCCAGCCGCCAGGCCGGGGATGCCAGCCGCCAGGCCAGCATCGCACCGGCCAGGCCGCCTCCGACAATGCACGCGCGCACGGATCCGCCTGCCTATCTGGTGCTTCTTCTGCCGGCGAGCGCCGCCAGCGCGACCGAGTCCCGCCCCACCCCGGCACCCAACGCGTTGACCAGGCTGCGAATGGCCAGCGCCGAGTCGAACCCGACCAGCCGCAGCGCCCGCTCGGCCCGCTCCAGCTCGGCCTCGGCGAGGGCCGCCGGCAGCGCTCCGTTCGGTGGCACCTCGCCGGCCAGCAACGGGCGGACCCAGGCGCAGAACGCCTCGAACCCCTCCTGGGTGAAGTCGGTCTCGAACCGGTCCGGCCGGTCCCAGGACAGGTACAGCCGCACCAGCTCGGGATCCTGCTTGGCCAGATACTCATGCGCCCACAGCGCGTGGTTGCGGCTGGTGGAGAACTTCTTGCCCTCCAACAGGTACAGCTCGTTGACCACCGCGCCGCGGGCTTTGGGCACGGGCACCCCGCAGACCGCCAGGATGGCCGGGTAGAGCACGGTGAAGTAGAACGTGTTGTCCATCCCGTTCATGTGCCAGACGCCGTCGATCTCGCGCCACGCGGCGACCCGCTCGGCCAGCGTGGTGACGTCCGGGCGAAGCACCCGCGACGGTCCATAGAGGTAGCTGAATCCCAGCTCGGTCGGGAAGTCCACGCGCAGGCCCTCGAGCGGACCGTCGCACTCGATGCCCCAGTTGGTCGGATAGGCCAGCGGGAGGTCGGGCAGCGGCGCGGTCCAGTACTGCTGCATGACCGAGCGCACCCGGTCCGGCCACTCCGCCTGCAGCCACTCCGCGGTCAGCCGCTCGCGGTACTTTTCCAGGTGCAGCACGGGAACCGTGACGGTCATCCGGCGCGGCCCGCCGCCGCAGCGCGCGCAACTCGGGTCGACCAGGTGCTGCGCGGAGGTGAACCCGCCGCAGCCCTCGCAGGACGTGCCGTTCGCCCCGGTGCCGCAGATCGCGCACTTGCCCACCACATAGGAGTGGTGCAGCGTGCGCCCGCAGTCGGCGCACTGGTGCAGCGTCATCTCCTCCATCGGCACGATCCCCTGCTCCACCAGCTCGCGCAGCATGCCGGCGATGGCCTTCCGGTACTCGGGCTCCTGCGGGTCGAGGAACGCGTCGTAGCCGATCCCGGCCAGCTCGAACGCCGCCGCGATCTGCGCGCGGTACGTGGCGACCATGGTGTGCACGTCGACGTCGAGGTTCTCCGCCTTGGTCAGCACGTAGTTGGGGTGCACGTCGATACCGGCCAGGGTGAGCACGCGCTCGCCGCGGGCCCGGGCGGCGCGGGAGATCACGTCGCCGGCCAGGTACGGACCGGAGAGGTGGCCGATGTGCAGCGGGCCGTTGACGGTCGGCTGGGGCATGACGATGACGGTGACGCCGCTCCCGGACTGTGTGGTCATTGTGCCTTCCCGTTCGGCATCCAGAACGTGGTGAAGATCGTGAGCGGCACGCCGGCCGAACGGTTGTGGATGACGTGGGCCTCCTCGCTGTCCAGCAGGAACGCCGCGCCCTGGGCCACGTCGACGGTGCTTCCGCCGGTCTCGACCGAGGCGGTGCCGCTGATCACCACGGAGAGCTCCAGCTCGGGATGCTGGTCCCGCGGGCTGCTCGACAATGGCGGGACCGTGTACCACATGGCCTGGAACGGCAGCACGTCGTTCAGGCCGAACTGGTCCCACCGGATCACGTCGACAACGCCAACGGCGTAGGACTCCGCCGACTCACTGGCGAAATGACGCATATGACACCTCTTACGTCGATAGGTAGTACACAACGTGACCGGTGACCGCGTTTCCGGACCAGCCGGTTTCGAGTTAATGAGAGACGATTCGGATGACCGGAGTCGGTGGTTACTCCTTTCGGGGGCGGCCGTGCACTGAATGGCGTACTTTCCGTCGGGTTGGGCATGATTCGGACTGGAGGATATGACGAGCGCTTTCTCATGTCACCCTTTCCAGCGACCAGTAGACCGAATGGCGGCAGGCCTGTCCCGCGGCCGGACACGATGGGTAGCTGTTCATGTCGGCTTTGTGTCCTGGCTGAACAGCGCCTGATGACCACCGCGTTGACGATCATCCATTCGGCCTATCGCTTTCCCTCGCTTTGCAGCAGTCCAGAGAGGATATTGGTGGTATAGCCTTGGCCAGTCGTACGACTCCGCATTGTCACGAATATCGATCACCGTGCTGGCCGGCTCGCGCGGCCGGACGCCAGGGCACGGCCCCGCCGGCCGAACGTTTCGACGATTTATCGGAAACCAACCACTCGGGAGGATCTTGTGACCATCCGGGTTCCGGAGCGGGACGCCGCGGCAATCCCGTTATGGAACGACGCCTACGACACGACCGCGGTGCAGGGCACCGGGAACCTGTGGGGCGACCCGCCGGTTCCGCATGCCGCGATTGCCGCCGAGGTGTTCGCCGCGAGCGGTGCGGCGGTGATCCTGGATCTCCCGTGCGGCGACGGGCGAAATCTCCCGGCCCTGGCTCCCGGTGCCCCGATCCTCCTCGCGGGGGATACGTCACGCAACGCGATGGTCATTGCCGAACGGGTGACCGAGAAGGCCGGTATCCGCGACAAGGTCGTTTTCCTCGAGGTCGACGCGTTCGCCACCGGCCTGCTCGACAATTCCGTTGACGGTGTTTTCTGCTGGGACCTGCTCGGGCATCTCACCGAGCCCGAGCACGCCCTCCGGGAACTGCACCGGATCGTCCGGCCCGGCGGCCACATAGTGGCCAACATGTGGACGATGAACGACTGCCAGGTCTCCGACCCGAACATCAAGGAGATAGCGGACAAGGAATACATCGACCACTTCGACTTCTACTGCCGATTCTACGACCGGGAGGATCTCGACGCGCTACTCCGTTCAGTCCACATGCCGGCCGGGTCCGTCGAGGTCTCCCGGTGGTGGGAACCGCCGCACGCCGGTTACCGCGACTACGAGCACGAGCACGAAAGCCTGATCTTCACGATTCAGAAGAACGGCTCCTGAGGCGCACCGTGTCGGTTCCGCGCGACCTCCATCCGGCCGGTCGGACCGGGATCGGTTACGCGCCGGCCCACCACGGCGAGTTGCTGCAGGGAATGTTCGACGACGGCACCGGCACGTTGCGCCGCGCGCTGGTGACCCTGCCGCACCCGGCCCGGGGCAGCCGCGCGGTGTTCCACCCGAGCCAGCAGCACCTCGGCGTGGTCGGCACGCCGTCGCTGGCGAAGGTGCGGCGGGCGGCGGCGCGGGCGCTGCTGGAGTTCGCCCGGCACCCGGCGACCGCGAAGGGCGGCCAGATCGAGATCACCAGCGACGTGCCGCGCGGTATCGGCATGGGATCGTCCACCAGCGACGTCACCGCGACCATCCGCGCGGTCGCCGATTACCACGGGGTTTCGTTGTCCGCCGAGGAGGTCGCCCGGCTCGCGGTGTCCGCCGAGTGCGCCTCGGACTCGATCATGATCGACGGCGTGGTGCTGTTCGCCCAGCGGGACGCCATCGTGCTGGAGACGTTCGGGCAGCGGCTGCCGCCGATGGTCGTGGTGGGCTTCGACACCGAGCCCGGCGGCGTTGGGGTGGACACCCTGGCCCACCGGCCGGCCGAATACTCCGGTTCGGAGATCGCCGCGTTCGGCGTGCTCCGGGCGGCGCTGCGGCGGGCGGTGGCGCGCGGCGACGTCGCGCTGCTCGGCCGGGTGGCCACCGCGAGCGCCCGGATCAACCAGCGGTTCCTGCCGAAACCCGGGCTGGACAAGCTCATCGAGGAATGCCGGGTCCTCGGCGGCACCGGCCTCCAGGTCGCGCACAGCGGCACGATCGCCGGCTTCCTCTTCGACGCCCGCCGCCCCGGCGCCCCCGAACGGGCGCTGCGTGCCCAGGCCCGGGTGGTGGAGTTGGGGTACGCGCCGACCGCCCTGATCGGCGCCGAACCCCCCGCCGCCGACGCCCTGGAGATCGCGGGATGAGCAGCGGGCTGCGGAATGCGGTGGGGGAACCATGAGCACCCGGACCGCGTGCGACGAAGCGACCGAGGCGTTTCAGACTCCGCACCTGATCAGGCTCGGGCCGAACCTGTACGGGGTGGCGTTCACGTTGATGAAGATGATCCCGGCGCGGTTCATCCTGCACCGGGCCCTGCGGAACGGGTTGTTGGGGCCCGGCACGGTGATCGTCGAGACCACCTCCGGCACGTTCGGGCTCGCGCTCGCCATGCAGGCCGCACACCTGGACCGGCGCCTCATCCTGGTCAGCGATCCGGTCATCGACGAGCGTCTGCACAGGCGGCTGGTGGATCTGGGTGCGGTCGTCGACCGGGTTCCCGAGACGGCGTCCACGATTGTGGGCGGCTTCCAAGCTGCAAGACTGGCGCGGCTGGCCGAGATCCGGTCCACCCTGCCGGACACGTTCTGCCCGGAGCAGTACGCCAACCCGGACAACCCGCTGTCCTACGCCCGCCTCGCCGAGCAGCTGCTCGAGGACCTCGGCCAGGTCGACTGCGTGGTCGGTCCGGTCGGCTCCGGCGGCTCCATGTGCGGCACCCTGACCTATGTCCGCTCGGTGCTCCCGGAATGCCGGGCGATGGGTGTGGACACCCAGCACAGCGTCCTGTTCGGGCACCCTGACGGGCCCCGCGAGCTGCGCGGCCTGGGCATGAGCCTGATGCCGGACAACCTCGACCACACCGTCTTCGACGACGTCCACTGGTGCTCGGCGCCCGCCGCCTACGCCGCGACCCGGCAATTGCACCGCCGGCACGCCCTGTTCATGGGCCCGACCAGCGGCGCCGCCTACCTGGTCGCCCGCTGGTGGTCCGGACGGCATCCCGACGCGCTGACCGTGGTCATCCTCCCGGACGAGGGCCACAGATATCTGGACACCGTCTACGACGATGGCTGGCTGTCAGCCCGCGGTCACCTGTCCACCGACCTGCCTGCCGAACCGGTACCCGTCAGCGTCCCGCACGAGCCCGCCGGGCCCTGGACGACCTACGCCTGGGCCCGCCGGTCGCACGCGGACGTCCTCTGTGCGAGCCGGGCATGACGGCGTCCAACGGCGACACCGGACGGATCCGCGGCGTGCTCGGCCCCCGCACCCGGCACGTGATCTACGGCGACCTCTCCCCCGCCGACCTCCGCGCCGAGCTCCCCCTCATGATCACCGTGGACCGCGCCCACCTCGTCATGCTCGCCGAGCAACGCCTGATCAGCCCCGCCACCGCCGCCGAGTTGTTGCGCTGCCTGGACAAACTCGCCGAGGCCGACTACGCGCCGCTGCACTCCCGGCCCGCCCCCCGGGGGATCTACCTGATGTACGAGGGCTACCTGATCTCCCAACTCGGCCCCGACATCGGCGGCGTCCTGCAGTCCGGCCGCTCCCGCAACGACCTCAAGGCCACCCTCACCCTGCTCCGCCTCCGCGACCGGCTCCTCGAGCTCGCCACCCAGGCCACCCGCCTCGAAGCCGTCCTGCTCTCCGCCGCCCGCCGCCACCGCGACGTGATCATGCCCGTCTACACGCACTTCCAGGCCGCCCTGCCCACCACCTACGGCCACTACCTGCTCGGCGTCGCCCTCGCCCTCGGCCGCGACGTCGACGCGCTCCGCACCGCGTCGGCCGGCCTGCGCGTCTGCCCCCTGGGCGCCGGCGCCGCCACCGGCACCGACCTTCCCATCAACCCCGCCCGCACGGCGTCACTCCTCGGCTTCGACACCCCCACCCGGCACGCCCTCGACGCCGTCGCCAGCCGCGACGTGGCCCTGCACATCCTGGCCGCCGCTGCCAGCCTGGTTGTGCTGCTGAGCCGCCTGGCCACCGACCTCCAACTCTGGAGCACCACCGAGTTCGGGTTCCTCACCTTCCCCGACCGCCTCGTCGGCAGCAGCTCCGCCATGCCCCAAAAGCGCAACGCGTTCCTCCTGGAACACCTCAAAGCCAAACCCGCCCACGTCATCGGCGCCTGGACCGCCGCCGCCTCGGCCATGTCCGCCACCCCCTTCACCAACTCCATCGAAGTCGGCACCGAAGCCGTCGCCGCCCTGTGGCCCGGCCTCACCGCCGCCCTCGACGCCGTTCTCCTGGCCCAGGTCCTCGTCACCGGCGCCCACCCCCACCCCGACCGCATGGCCGACCGCACCACCACCGGCTTCACCACCGCCACCGCCCTCGCCAACCACCTGGTCCGCACCGGCACCCCCTTCCGCACCGCCCATCACGAGGTCGGCACCGCCGTCCGCCACGCCCTCGAAGCCGGCTCCACCAACCTCACCGACTTCGCCCCACCCGGCCGCCTCCCCGCCCTCTCCCCCACCACCGTCGTCCACACCCAAACCCACGGCGGCGGCCCCGGCGACTTCGACACCCCCCACGCCCACGCCACCACCACCTACCGCACCCACCACCACTGGCTCCACACCTGGCGCCAAACCCTCACCCAAGCCGAAGCAGAACTGAGCTCGGCGACGACCACCCTCTGCGCCCCGGAGCCTCGTTGAACACCGTTTCAGAAACGCCGCAGAACCGGCGATCAGGGAAGCAACGTCACGTTCACTCCCCCGAAGCACCGGATCCCCGTGCTGGAGCGTCAAACTCAGTTGCTGGAGCGTCGAACTCGCTTGCTGGAGCGTACGACTCGCCGACGACAGCCCGAGCCCTCGGCGAGTCGTACCGTCAGGCAACCGAGTTGTACGTTCGGGCAACTGAGTTCGACACTCCAGCAAGTGAGTCCTACGCACCGCCCGCCCACCACGCGGAATCTCACGAGCCGACCCCCACCAGGGCCCGCGAACCCAACCCCGTCGAGGCCCACGAACCCACCCCCCACCCCATGGGGTGGGGGCCCGAGTCGCAGTTTAGCGGGGGTGGGGGTGGCGAAGATCAAGATTGGGGGGGTTGTCCACAGGGGGTGGGGGGTGGGGGGAGCTTGTGGATGGTGTTCGTGGAGAGCAATACGACGGGGTCGGGGCGGTTGTTCTGTGCGAATGCGCGGCGGATGGGGTTGCGGCCGGTGGTATTGGGGGTGGATCCGGGGCGGTATTCGTACGTTGAGGGGGATGGGTTTGACAGCGTCGTCGTCGAGGCGGCGACGGTGCCGGCGGTGCTCGCGGCGTGCGGGGGGCTGGGCGGGCGGATTGCTGGTGTGATCAGCAGTTCGGAGTATCACAGTGGGACGGCGGCGGCGGCGGCGCGGGAGTTGGGGTTGCCGCACGCGGACCCGGAGGCGATCCGGGCGTGCCGGGACAAGCAGGTGCAGCGGACGATCCTCCACAACGCGGGGATGCCGGGGCCGGCGTTCGCGGCGGCGCGCACCGCGGAGGACGCCGCCGAAAAGGCGAACGCGATCGGTTATCCGGTCGTGGTGAAGCCCGTCGCCGGCTCGGGGTCGATCGGTGCCCGGTTGTGCCGCACGGAGAGCGAGGTCAGGGCCGCCGCCGGGTTCGTGCTGGACACCGACCCGGCCGAGTTGGCGCTGCCCGCTCAGGAGCGGGTCATGGTCGAGGAGTTCCTCGACGGGCCCGAGTTCTCGGTGGAGACGCTGGATGGGCTGCCGGTCGCCGTGGTCGCCAAGCATCTCGGGCCGGCACCGCACTTCGTGGAGATCGGGCATGACGTCCCGGCGAATACCGAACACGCCGACGTGCTGGGCGAGGCCGCGGTCGAAGCGCTGACGGCGCTGGGACTGATCTGGGGCGCGGCGCATGTCGAGCTCCGGCTGACCACGGGCGGCCCGCGGATCGTCGAGGTGAACCCGCGGCTGGCCGGCGGCATGATTCCGCGGATGATCGAGGAGGCGACCGGCGTCGACCTGATCGCCGAGGTGGTGGCGCGCGCCGCCGGTCGTCAGGCCCCCGAGCACCCGGCCAGGAACGCGGCGGCGTCGATCCGGTTCCTCGTCGCCCCAAGCGAAGGACGGCTCGACGGCATCGACGGCGTCGAGGCGGCCCGCGCCACACCCGGCGTCGTCGACGTCGGGCTGACCCGAAAACCCGGAGAGCTCCTGGCCCGCACCAACTCGTTCCGGGACCGCATCGGGTACGTCATCGCCGCGGCGCCCGGCGTCGGACGGTCGAGCCGGGTCGCGGAGGAAGCCTTACGCCAACTCACCCCGAGGATCACGCCGGACGAGATCTCGGTGGCGATCGTCGGGCTCGGGTCGCGCGGGCTCGGCGTGCTGGAACGCGTGATCACCCTGGCGCCACAGGGCAGCCGGGTCCGCGTCGAGGTGATCGACCCGCGGTGCGACGGGGCGGGCGTGCACCACCTCGACCAGCCGGACTACCTGCTGCTGAACACGACCTGCGCGCAGGTTTCCCTGTTCCCCGACCGGCTCTCGGTCGGGGATACCACCGGCGAGCCCGGGCCGAGCCTGTACGACTGGGTCACCGCGCGCGGACTGCGCATCGGCCAGGACGGGTTCACCGTCAGCACCACCGGTCGCGAGATCAGGCCGACCGACTTCCTACCCCGCCGGGTGCTCGGCGAGTATCTCGGCTGGTTCTCCCACACGATTCGGCAACGGGCCCCGGAGCGGGTCACGATCACGCCGCACCGGGCCGAGGCCGCCGGCCTCGACGAGGACGGCGACGAGCTCGTGATCACGTTGTCCACCAACGAGGTCATCCGCGCCCGGCACGCATTCCTGACCACCGGATACACCCCGAACACCACCCGCGCCGAGCCCCGCCGGGTCAGCGATCCCTACCCGGTGCCGGACACCATGGACGATATCCGCCCCGGGGAAACCGTTGCGATGGCCGGATTCGGACTATCCTCAATGGACTTGATCTCGGCGTTGACGGTGGGCCGCGGCGGCCGGTTCGCCGGGCCCGAGGACGAACCACGGTACCTGCCGAGCGGCGCCGAACCGGTCATCCTGCTCTACTCCCGCACCGGGATCCCGTGCCGCGCCCGCCCCAAGGTCGTCGAGTTCGGTGAGCCCTACCAACCCCTGGTGTTCACCGCCGAGAACATCGACCGGATCCGCGCGGGCGGCACCGGCCCGCTGGACTTCGACCGGGACGTGCTTCCGTTGGTGCTCAATGAGATCCGCGCGGCGTATCGACGATGCGAGGCCCGCCTCGCCGGGCGCGCGCGGCAACTCGACGAGGCGTTCGCCACGACCACGGACCTGACCGCGCTGCTCGACGAGCTCGACGCGAAGCACGGACCCGTCGACGCCGCCGCGTTGTTCGACGGCTCGGCGGAGATGCCGCTGGACAGCAGCCTGACCTACCAGAAATGGCTCGCCGACGTCATCCGCGCCGACCTCGCCGAGGGCCTGCTCGGCTTCACCGGCAGCCCGGTCAAGGCCGGCCTGGACATTCTGCGCGCGCTGCGGGACACGTTCCGGTACGTCGTCGACTTCGGCGGCCTCACCCCGGAGTCGCTCGACGCGTACACCGCGCACACCATCCCCGCGCTCAACCGCGCCGTCGTCGGCCCGCAGTTCGAACGGCACACCGAACTGCTCGCGCTGATCGCCGCCGGCATCGTGGCGACGCCGTTCGGCCCGGCGCCCGCGGTGCGCCGCAACGAGCGCACCGGCGGCTGGACGGTCAGCTCGACCACGCTCGCCGAACCGTGCACCCGCGAGGTGGACTGGTTGGTGTCCGCACACGTCGACCTGCCCGCCGTGACGACATCGGCCAGCCCGCTGCTGCGCGCGCTGTCGGCCAAGGGCTGGATCCGTCCGCACCGCCCGGAGAGCCGCCTCGTCCACGGCATCGACATCGACCCCGACCAGCATCCCATTCGGGGAAACGGCGAGGTGGAACGCCGGATCTGGGTGCTCGGCCCGCTCTGCGAGGGCGCCACGTTCTACAACAACCTGGTCCCCTCGCCCAGTGTCTACTCCAGACCCATCGCCGACGCCCATCGCTGCGTGACGGCGATGTACGCCACAGGCCCCGGGGCGTAATGCCGGCCGCCGGAATCTCGTTGTAGTGCAGCGGAACTTGGTATGGTCGGCGCGCGGCAATCCGGGGGCGTCGGGGAGGAATCGATGGCGGAGATCCCGCGCCGGCCGGAGTCGCCGGCGGAGTTACCGTTGCTGCCTCGGCAGCTGCGCTGGTTCAACATCGAGAAGATCTACCCGGGCGCCACCAGCCCGCAGGTCCAGCTCTCCTTCCGGCTGCGCGGGCCATTGGACGTGGACGCCTGGCTGCGCGCGGTCGCCGCTGTGGTGGACCGCCACGAGGGCCTGCGCACCCGGTTCCACACCGCCGAAACCGGTCCGGTGCAGGTGGTTGAACCACCCCGGACACTCGAGGTGGAGCGGGTCGAGGCCGGCTCCACAGAGGAGGCACGCGAGCTGCTGGTCTCCCGCCCGGCCGGGTTCGACCTCGAGCGCGGCGACCTCGTGCGGTCCTGCCTGGTCCGGCTCGCCGATGACGATCACCTGTGGACGTTCACGGTTCACCACATCGCCGCCGACGGCGCCTCGCTCGCCGTGATCGAGCGCGACCTCACCCTGCTGTACCGGGCCTTCGCCGCGGGCGGGACACCGCGGCTGCCCGAGCTGCCCGTCACGCCCGCCGACTACGCCGTTTGGCGGGCGGTCAACCATCGGCCGGAGCACGACGAGGACCACCGAAAATTCTGGCGCAAGCAGCTCGCCGGCGTGCCGGTGCTCGACCTGCGCACCGACCGGCCACGGCCGGACCGCAAGGGCGCCCCGACCGCACAGGTGCACCAGGTGCTCGGC
>NZ_DASYTH010000375.1:0-9852 GCF_036002505.1 Actinophytocola sp.
TTTGCGATCCAGAACCCGCTGTCGTCCACTCGTGCCACCTTGACCTCGCCAACCCCACCCGGGGCCGCGAAGCGGCCCCGTCTTGGTCCTGGCCACCGCCGCTCCACCACTGCGCGTGGCCCCGTCCTTGCCAGGGCCACCCACAAAGGCTCAGGGGTAGGTGATTCCGGGGATGTATCCGGCGCGGGTGAAGCGGTGGTCGATGGTGCCGACGGCGACGCCGTACTTGGAGCCCATCGCCTCGATGGTCTCGTTGCCGCTGCCCAGCGAGAGCGCGACGTGGTTGTACGCCGAGCCGTTGTGCCCGGCCGAGCGGAACAGCAGCGCGCCTTTGATGCCGGTGGCCTCGGCGACGCTGATCTCCAGGCCGGCCTTGGCGACCGCGTCCATCTGGCTCACCGAGTAGCTCGGCAGCTCCACGCCGAGTTGCGCGCAGCTCCAGGAGATCAGCTCGGCGCAGTCGAACTCGTCCTCGTCCGGGTTGTTCTCGTCGGCGTCGGTGCCGAGCACGTACCGGTCGTTGATCTGGTGCAGCGCCAGGTCGACCAGCGCGTCGGCGGTCGCCCCCTCGGACGCGCCGTGCGCCGACGGGTCCTCGGCGCTGGAGAACAGCGCGCCCCAGGTGGCGTCGTCCACCGACCCGGTGGGGGGCAGCTCCCAGGCCGCCTGGAAGGCCTGCACCGCCTCCTCGGTCTTGCGGCCGAAGTCGCCGTCCGCCCCGCCGGGGTTGAAGCCCAGCTGCTCGAGTCGTTCCTGCACGGCGCGGACGTGCTCGTTGTCATCCCCGCGCTTGACGATGATGTCGCTCATCTGCCCAAAGTCGGACATCCGGGGCCATTTCGAAAATGTCCGATCGGGCAGGTGTTGAGGCGGCCCGCGGTGCGGCGAACTTCTACAGAACCTTGACGAGAGCCGGTCAAGATGTAGAGAATAGAGGCCGTGGAGAGCGCGGAGCCGGTGGTCTCGTTCGACGCGCACCCGGACGGGTACCGGCACTGGAAACTGCGGCTGGACGGCGAGATCGCCTGGCTGATGCTGGACGTGGACGAGGCCGGCGGGCTGGTTCCCGGGTACGAGCTGAAGCTCAACTCCTACGACCTCGGCGTGGACATCGAGCTGTACGACGCCACCCAGCGGTTACGCTTCGAGCACCCCGAGGTGCGGGTGGTGATCGTGACCTCGGCCAGGGAGAAGGTGTTCTGCGCGGGCGCGAACATCAGAATGCTCGCCGCCTCGTCTCATCCTTGGAAGGTGAACTTCTGCAAGTTCACCAACGAGACCCGCAACGCCATGGAGGACGCCACCGCGCACTCCGGTCAGGTGTACCTGGCCGCGGTGAACGGCTCGTGCGCGGGCGGCGGGTACGAGCTGGCGCTGGCGTGCGAGCACATCCTGCTGGTGGACGACAACTCGTCGACGGTGTCGCTGCCCGAGGTGCCACTGCTGGGCGTGCTGCCCGGGACCGGTGGGCTGACCCGGCTGGTGGACAAGCGCGGGGTTCGCCGGGACCTGGCCGATGTCTTCGCCACCCGCCAGGACGGGGTCAAGGGCCGCACGGCCGTCGACTGGAAGCTCGTCGACGAGTTGGCGCCGCCCAGAAGGTTCGAGGACGCGGTCAGACAACGGGCGACTGAACTAGCCGCGCACTCGAACAGGCCCAACGACGCGCAAGGCATCGAGCTGGCTCCCTTGCGGCGCGACCGGTACGTGCGCCATGAAATCGACCGCGAAGCCGGCACGGTCACGATCACCGTGCACGCGCCGAAGGCGGTGGGCGGATTGGACGAGGGCGCCGAGTTCTGGCCGCTGGCCATGACCCGTGAGCTGGACGACCTGATCCTTCGGTTGCGCACCAACGAGGCCGGCCTGGGCACCTGGGTGATCAGTACCCACGGCGACCCGGACGTCGTGCTCGGCTACGAGCGCCTGCTGTTCGAGCCCAACTGGCTGACCAACGAGATTCTGCACTACTACAAACGAACGCTGAAACGTCTGGACGTCACCAGCCGGAGCCTCATCGCGCTGATCGAGCCTGGGTCGTGCTTCGCCGGCATGCTGGCCGAGCTGGCGTTCGCCGCCGACCGGCAGTACATGTTGGACGGTCCACCGCCGGACGACGAGGACAGCGACGAGCGCGCCACGATCACGTTGACCGAGGCCAACTTCGGCGCCTTCCCCATGGGCAACGGCATCTCCCGGCTGCAGGCGCGCTTCTACGGTGACCAGGACCAGCTGGAAGCGTTGCACGCCAAGGAGCTGAACCGGGCACTGTCCGCTATGGAGGCTCAGGAGCTGGGTCTGGTCACTGCGGCGCCCGATGACATCGACTGGGCGGACGAGATCCGGATCGTGCTGGAGGGAAGGGCGGCGCTGAGCCCGGACGCGTGCACCGGCATGGAGGCCAACCACCGGTTCGTCGGACCGGAGACCGCGGAGAGCAAGATCTTCGGCCGGCTCTCCGCCTGGCAGAACTGGATCTTCGTGCGGCCCAACGCGTCCGGTGAGGACGGTGCGCTGCGGCGCTACGGCACCGGTCAGCGGCCGGCGTTCGACAGGAGGCGGGTGTGACCACCTCGATCAACTACGACGACAAGATCCCCAACAACGTGGACCTCGCGTCCAACCGGCGCCTGCAGCGCGCGCTGGAGGGCTGGCAGCCGAAGTTCATGAACTGGTGGGGCGAGATGGGACCGACGCTGCAGACCCAGGGCGTGTACCTGCGCACCGCGGTCAGCGTGGGCCGGGAGGGCTGGGCGCACTTCGATCATGTCAACGTGCCGGACTACCGCTGGGGGATCTTCCTGGCCGAGCGCAACCCGGATCGCCGGATCGCCTTCGGGCAGCACAAGGGTGAGCCGGTCTGGCAGCAGGTGCCGGGGGAGTACCGCGCCGACCTGCAGCGGCTGATCGTGATCCAGGGCGACACCGAGCCGGCCTCCGTCGAGCAGCAGAAGCTGCTCGGGCTGACCGCACCCAGCCTGTACGACCTGCGGAACCTGTTCCAGGTCAACGTCGAGGAGGGCCGGCACCTCTGGGCGATGGTGTACCTGCTGCACGCCTATTTCGGCAAGGAGGGCCGCGAGGAGGCGGAAGGCCTGCTGCTGCGCAACTCCGGCAGCCCCGACTCGCCGCGCATCCTCGGCGCGTTCAACGAGGAGACCGCGGACTGGTTGGCGTTCTTCATGTTCACCTACTTCACCGACCGGGACGGCAAGTACCAGCTCGGCACGCTGAAGGAGAGCGCCTTCGATCCGCTGTCGCGCACCTGCGAGTTCATGCTCAAGGAGGAGGCGCACCACATGTTCGTGGGCACCACCGGGGTGGACCGGGTGGTGGAGCGCAGCGCGCAGCTCATCCGCGAGCACGACACCATGGACATCGGCCCGCACGGCGGCATCCCGCTGGAGATGATCCAGAAATACCTGAACTTCCACTACACCGTGTCGCTGGACCTGTTCGGCAGCGAGACCTCGACCAACGCGGCCAACTACTACACCGCCGGGTTGAAGGGCCGCTGGCAGGAGACCCGGCGCGCCGACGACCACACGCTCACCGAGGACAGCGTTTTCCTGGACCGGCCGGTGCCCGACGGCACCTGGGACGCCGAGGAGATCTCCGCGCTGCTGGCGCTGAACCTGGATCTTCGCGGCGAGTACATCGCCGACTGCGAGACCGGGGTCAAGCGGTGGAACAGGATCCTGGCCGACCATGAGGTCGGGTTCCGGTTCCGGCTTCCGCACCCGGGCTTCAACCGCCAGGTTGGCGTAAGCTCCGGGTTCCACATCACCCCGGACGGCACGATCGTGGACGAGCAGACCTGGCGGAAGGGCCGCGAGCACTGGCTGCCGACGAGCGCGGACCTGGCGTTCGTGCGCTCGCTGATGCATCCGGTGTACGAGCGCGGCAAGATCGCCAGCTGGCTCGCGCCGCCCCGCAACGGGATCAACGGCAAGCCGTTCGACTACGAATACGTGTACCTGACCTAAAGGGCGGCGGCATGGAAATCTTCAACGCGGCGGATTTCTTGGTGCACCGGCACGTGCGGGACGGGAGCGGCGACCGGGTCGCGGTGGTGTCCCCCGGCCGGTCGCTGACCTACCGGCGACTCTCGGACGAGGTACGCCGAGTAGCGGCCGGGTTGCGGGCGCTCGGTGTCCGACCGGAGGAGCGGGCCATGTTCTGCATGGCCGACGATGTCGAGCTGCTCACGGGCATCCTCGGTGCGATGCACCTCGGAGCCGTGCCCGTGCCGGTGTCGACCATGGTCACCGGTGCCGAGCTGGGTCAGATGCTGGCTGACTCCCGGGCCCGGATCCTGTGCCTATCGGTCGAGTTCGCGGTCGCAGGATGCGAGGCGGCCGCCGCCGCGCCCGACGTCACCACGGTGGTTCTGGACGGTCCGGCCGACTTCGCGATGCGGGACGGCGTGTCCGTCATGGAATGGGCCGATATGTGCGCGGCGGGTGACTGGTCCGTCGAGCCGTATGCCACCTGGCCGGACTCGCCCGCGCTGTGGCTCTACACCTCCGGGACCACGGGCAAGCCCAAGGCCGCGATGCACCGGCACGCCAGCATCCGGGACGTGGCGCAGCTGTACGGCTCGGGCGTGCTCGGGGTGACATCCGTGGACCGGTGCCTGTCCGTGCCGAAGCTGTTCTTCGCCTACGGTCTGGGAAACTCGTGCTTCTTCCCGCTCGCCGCCGGGGCGACGGCGATCCTGGAGCGGTCCCGCCCGACGCCCGCGCTGATCGCCGGGCGGGTCGCCGCCGACAAGCCGACGCTGTTCTTCGCGGTGCCCACGTTCTACGCCGCGCTGCTCAACAGTGACATCCCGGATGACACGTTCTCCTCGGTGCGCCAAGGGGTTTCCGCCGGTGAACCGCTGCCGGCCGTGGTGCTCTCCCGGTTCCTGGACCGGTTCGGGGTGGAGATCCTCGACGGCCTCGGCTCGACCGAGGCGTTGCACATTTTCCTGTCCAACCGGCCGGGCCAGGTGCGGCCCGGCGCGTCCGGCACCCCGGTGCCCGGCTACGAGGTGGAGATCCGCGACGAGCACGGCGCCGTGGTCGGCGAGGTCGGCACGCCGGGGGAGCTGTACCTGCGCGGCCCGTCGATCGCCACCGGGTACTGGTGCCGCACGGAGACCACCCGGCAGATGTTCCTCGGCGAGTGGCTGCGCACCGGCGATTCCTACGTGCGCAACGAGGACGGCACCTACACGTGTCTCGGCCGGTACAACGACATGCTGAAGGCCGGCGGCATCTGGGTGTCGCCGGCCGAGGTGGAGCAGCGGTTGCTGGAGCACCCCTCGGTGGCCGAGGCGGCGGTGGTCGCCGCGCCGGACGAGGTGGGGCTGGACAAGCCGGTCGCCTGCGTGGTGCCGGTCACCGGATCCACTGTGGATTCCGATGCCCTGATCCACTGGTGCCGTGAAGGATTGGCCGCGTTCAAACGCCCCCGCGCGGTGGTGGCCTTCGAGGAGCTGCCGAAGACCGCCACCGGCAAGATCCGCCGCAACGTGCTCCGTGATCAGGTGCGGGACGCGCTGAAATCCGCGGAGCTGCAGACTAGTGTCTGACGGATCATCTCGGAAAGCCTCACGCCGACCAACGGAACCTCAGGGGACCGTGACGCAACCCAGCCACAATCAACCCCACAACCGCCGCGCTCCCCAGGAACGGAACGACAGCATCGAAATCCCGGAGAGGCGGACTAGAGGCGGGCTAGTGCCGCTGGTCGACGCGCACGTGCACGCGGCGCGGCTGTCCACGGTGAAGCCGTCCTGGCTGGAGTGGGCCGAGCCGTTCTCCCGTTCGCACGACTGGAGATCCGTCTACGACACGGCCGGCGACCCGGTACCGTCCCGTGTGGACGGACTGTTCGAGGCCGAGGGTGTGGACCGGGTGCTGCTGTTCTGCGAGTACAGCCCGCGGGCCACCGGCATCCAGGCGATCGAGGACAACCTGCCCTTCGTCGAGCACAACCCGGTGCGGTTCCGCCTTGTGGCCAACGTGAACCCACACCTGCACCACCCGCTCGGGTCCGAGGTGGAACGCCAGCTCGACCTCGGCGCGGTGGCGCTCAAACTCCACCCGGTGCACGCCGGCTTCCGCCCCGACGACCGCGAGCTCCACGCGGCCTACCAGATCTGCCGCGAGCGCGGCGTGCCGGTGATCATCCACTCCGGCGGCTCCACCTTCCCCGGCGCCCGCACCCGGTTCGGCAACCCCGAGCTCATGCTCGACGTGCTCGAGGACTTCCCCGACGTCCAGTTCGTCCTCGCCCACGGCGGCCGCGGCCCCTGGTACGACACGGCCGCCTACCTCGCCACCGCCCGCGACAACGTCTGGCTCGACCTCGCCGGCCTCCCGCCCCGCAAGCTCCCCGAGTACTACGCCCGCTTCGACCTGCCCCGCCTCGCCACCAAATGGATCTTCGGCACCGACTGGCCCGGCGTCCCCGGCCCGCGCCGCAACGCCACGGCGCTCACCGACCTGGGACTGCCCAAGGACATCCTGCGCGGCGTGCTCGCCGGCAACGCGGCCAAGGTGTTCCCCGGCCTGGACATTTAGGAAAGCAATGTCACGTTGCTTCCCCGCCGGTCAGTTCGGACCAGCGGGTCTGGGCCGCTTCGCCCCAATGCTTGTGGCGGTCGTTGAAGAGTTCGGTGGCTTTGGTGCCGATCCACTGCGGAGGGAGGAGCTCAGCCGGCAGTTGCGGGTCGAGGAACGGGAACCGGCGCCATTCGTGCACCAGGCGGGTCTGCGCGCGGAGCACGTCGTCCGGGGTGCGCGGGTGGAGCGTGCCGAACTCGTCGATGAAATGCCGGTAGCGCTCGGCCACGTCGCCGAGGTCCCACGCGGCGGCCACCATGTCCGGCTCCGCGCCGAGCGCGCCGTAGCTGGCCACGAACGACAGGGCCTGACCGGTGAGCGCGAGCTCGTCCAGGATCAGCTTGGCGTCGGACTCCGCGCCGGGCCGCGGGGTGATCCACACGCCGGGCGCGGGCGAGCCGAAACCGGCCCAGCTGAGCCGCGTCCGCAGCCGGTGCCGCAGGTCACGCAGGGACTCCGGGATCGACACCAGCACGATCAGCCAGCGCCCGTCCCAGTTCGGCTCCCCGCTGCCGAACCCGTAGATCCGCTCCGCGCCCTCGACCAGCAGCCGCCGCCCCGGCCCGGTGAGGCTCCACCGCACCCGCCGCCCCACCCGGTCCGAGGTCAGCCACCCCTCCGCGGCGATCCGCGCCAGCGCCTGCCGCGCCGACTTCTCCTCGACGTCGAACATGCCCAGCGCATCCACCAGCGTCGACGTCCACGCCGGCGCCCCGCGCGGCAGCACGAACTCCCCGAGAATCGTCATCAGCAGGGAACGCGCGCTCCCGCCACCCACCTCCCGCCGGCGGCTCAGCACCGGACCCGGTTCCGTCACCGCCCCATTATGCGACAAATCCGTCGCTCAACTCCAACTTGATGTAGATATCAAGCGGCCCGCGTCGCCTCGAACCGCTGCCGCACGGCGCCGTCCTCCTCCCGACGCCACCGGAACGACCCGGCGGTCAGCTCCGAGAACACCCACCGGTGCGCGACCCCGTCCCGATCGGCCGCGAGCTCGATCCCGTCCTCCGTCGGCCGCGCGAGGAACGGCATCACCAGCCCCCGCTTCGGCCCCAGCCAGGTCGACCGGAACGCCCCGATCGCCGCATCGTAGAACCGCACCGACAAGCCCCACTCCCCGTCCGCGCCCGGCCCCCGGTCCACCCGCCGCGGATTGATCCACACATCCGCCACCGCCCGCCCGTCCAGCACCCAGCTGAAGTGCCACTCCGCGGCCGTCTCCTCGACCAGGCTCCCATCCGCCCCATACTCGAACACCCGCAGATCCCAACTCCCGATCAGCGGAGCGAACACCGCAAGGTGCTCGGCCAACTCCGGCCGCGGCTCCTCCGCCACGAGCACCCCGGCAAACGTCTCGATCGGATCCATGCCCGCAGGCTAAGCCGGTACACCGACGCTCCGGGCCGAAGGGATCTGCACGGCAGGGTCATAGGTCCCGAGATCCGCTCACCCTGTGTTATCCGCCGGGACTCGGGCGATGAGCGCGACAAAAGGCACGATGTCGAGAAGGGCCCTGCCATGTCGATCACCCTCACTCCCGAACCCGTTCAGGTACTACCTGGGCGTCGGTGGGTGTTCCTGCGGAGCCCGAGGTTCTGGGTCGAGGTGGCCCTGGTCCTCGGCCTTGTCCTGGGCTGGAGCATGGCGTTCTACAACGGCGGCGTCAGCCAGGACAACGCCTCCTCGGTCTCCGGGTTGAAGGAGTCCAACCAGGATCTGCACACCCGACTCGGCAGGGTGACGGGTGAGCGGGACAAGCTGCTCGGTGACCGGAGCGCCGTGGAGAGCGCCGTGCAGGCGCGGGAGGATGCGGCGAAGAAGCACGAGGACGAGCTTGCACAACGGGACGCCGCCGCCAGGAAGCGCGAAGACGACGTCAAGGCGCGCGAGGATGCGGTGACGCAGCAGGAGAAGGTCCAGGCACAGAACACGATTGCCGAAGGTAGCTGGGCGGTGGGTGTCGACATTCAACCCGGGACGTACCGCACGAAGGAAACGGTGGTCGGGGACTGCTACTGGGAGATCGACTCGGACGCGAACGGCGACCACATTGTCGCCAACGACATCGTCACCGGCGGCCGGCCGACGGTGACGTTGAAGAACGGGCAGTTCTTCAAGACCTCGAGGTGCGGCCAGTGGGGCAAGGCCTAGACGGTTGATTCCCAGGTCGGGTGCCGCGGAGCAGGCTGGGAGCACCGCCCGGACGAGAACCAGGCGGACCCGGCCTGCCCGAACGTCCAACTCAGTTGCTGGAACGTACGACTCGTGGTCCCGAACGTACGACTCGCGGTCTAGGTGAGTGGGCCGGTGACCGGGACGATGGTGCCGCCGGGGAGCCAGCCGGTTTCGTGGGTGTGGTGCGCGAACTCCTGGGGCAGGAAGGCGACCGCCGACGCGGCGTAGAGGCGCGTTTCCCTTGGCTCGGGGGAGTTCTGGGCGGTGAGCCAGGCGTGGTAGCCGGATTCGGTCGGGGCGGAGCCGTGGAACGCGGCCTCGACGGCGACCTGGTAGCGGACGGCGGGCTCGTCGCGCGGGTCGAAGCGGAGGGCGAGGACGGTGCCGTTGGTGGAGCGGAGCACCGGGGCGGAGAGGAGCCAGGGGGCGAGGTAGGTGCCGGTCGAGTAGAGCACCTCGGTGAGTTGGCGGGTGGCGACCGCGCGCAGGGTCGAGGTTGCGGCGGCCCAGCCGGAGACCACGATCAGGGCGCCGTCGCGGGCCGGGGTGCCGGTGATCGTGAGGCCGGCTTCCCGGGCGGCGTCACGGAGAACGGAAAGTGCGGCGGCGGAGCGGGCGGAGGCGTCGGCTTCCACCCGGACCTCGGGCACGCCGCGCCCGGCCAGTTGCTTCATCAGCGCGCGCAGGGTCTCCGCGTCGGCGGGCGCGAGCGCGTCGGCGGGGCAGCCGGTCAACGCCTGCCTCGATCCGGCCAGCACCGCACCGAGCGCGGCGCTGGCGCACTCGGGACCGTCCGGACCGGTGAACACCGGAGTCGAACGCGGACCGTGGCCGGTGTCGACATCGACAGGCGTGCCGGAGATCCAGAGCCTGCTCACCCCGGGCGGCAGGTCGACCGTGGCCCAGCGGCCGCCGGCGCCGGGCCGTTCCGCCGCCGGCAGCGCATGACCCGGGTCGCTGCCGACCGGGACCGCGTCGGAGCCGGCCACGTAAACCAGGTTGAGGCCAGGGCGCCCCGGCGTCACGAGCACCGGCACGTGCCCGGCCGAGGTGTGCGC
The DNA here is from genome assembly GCF_036002505.1 of Actinophytocola sp. GTDB lineage: Bacteria > Actinomycetota > Actinomycetes > Mycobacteriales > Pseudonocardiaceae > DASYTH01. The sequence goes on from NZ_DASYTH010000375.1 coordinate 9,851, forward strand.
GG
>NZ_DASYTH010000376.1:0-25647 GCF_036002505.1 Actinophytocola sp.
CCGGTGAACCCGGACTCAGACGAGCCGATCGCGTCGGTGATCACCGCGTTGGGCAGCGCCGCCAGGTACTCCTGCTTGACCGACGGGGAGAACAGCGCCGCGTTGCTGGAGATCGCGTACAGCGAGGAGCCGTCGAAGCCACCCTCCTTGTACGCCTCGATGAGCGGTCGCGCCATCGCGTCGCCGGTGATCACGATGACCCGAACCTGGTGGCGCTCCACGGCTTTCCACACCTCGTGCGGGTCGAACTGGGGCAGCAGCACGACGGAGTCGCCGGCGAACAGGGCCGGGAGCGCGGTCCACTGCGCCGCACCGTGGATCAGCGGCGCGCACGCGAGCCGGGTCAGTGACACGCCCTGCGCCTTGCCCTTCTCCGACTGGGCCCACTCGTCCGGCAGCGGCTGGCCGGAGTAGAAGTCGATGCCACCACCGAGCACGCGCCACACGTCCTCGTGGCGCCACATCACACCCTTGGGAAACCCCGTGGTCCCGCCGGTGTACAGGACGTACATGTCATCCGGGCTGCGCTCGGCGAAGTCCCGCTCCGGCGACTGGTCGGCGACGGTCGCGGCGAGCTCCTCGGTCTCGATGACGGTGTGCAGCCGCGGCGCGTCCGGCAGCACGGCGGCCACCTTCTCGGCGAACTCGCGGTCGTGCACGAGGGCCACCAGGTCGGCGTTGTCGAACAGGTAGCGCAGTTCGTTCTCGACGTACCGGTAGTTGACGTTGACCGGTACGGCGCGCAGCTTGTAGGCGGCGATGATGGTCACCATCGCTTCGATCGAGTTGCGCGCGTAGAACCCGACATGCGCGCCGGTCCCCACACCGCGCCCGGCCAGGTAGTGGGCCAGCCGGTTGGCCCGCTGCTCGAGCTCGGCGAAGGTCACCGTGTGCTCCCCGCAGGCGATGGCGCTCCGCTCGGGAAAGGCGTCCACGGCATGCTCGAACAGGTCAGCGATGTTGATGGCCACGGCACCAAACTAGAACGTGTTATCGTTTCTGGCAATCCCCCGCTGGCTGGAGGCGAGTTGAGCACCGAGACCGAAGCGCCGCACTGCCTGGTCGAGCAACGCGGGCACATCCTCGTCGTCACCATGAACCGCCCGCACGCCCGCAACGCGCTCTCCGGGCCGATGATGGCGATCATGCGCGAGGCCTGGGACCGGGTCGACACCGACCCGTCCATCCGCGTCTGCGTGCTCACCGGCGCCGGCGGCGCGTTCTGCGCCGGCGCCGACCTGAAGGCCATGACCTCCGCCCACCCCGGCGACGCGTTCGCCGGCGGCGGCTGGGACCTCTCCGTCATCGAGCCCCTGCTCAAGGGCCGGCGGCTGGTCAAGCCGCTGATCGCCGCCGTCGAGGGCCCGGCCATCGCCGGCGGCACCGAGATCCTCCAGGCCACCGACATCCGCGTGGCCGGCGAGAGCGCCCGCTTCGGCGTCTCCGAGGCCCGCTGGGGCCTGTTCCCGCTCGGCGGCTCCGCGGTCCGTCTCCCCCGCCAGATCCCCTACACCGTCGCCGCCGACCTGCTCCTGACCGGCCGCCACGTCACCGCCCCGGAGGCGAAGTCGATCGGCCTCATCGGACACGTCGTCCCCGACGGCCAGGCTTTGGTCACGGCACTGGAGATCGCCGAATCCATCGCCGCCAACGGACCCCTCGCCGTGCAAGCCATCCTCCGCACCATGCGGGAAACCGAAGGCCTGCCGGAGAACGAGGCGTTCAAAGTCGACGCCCGCCTCGGCGTAGAGGTGTTCCGCAGCGAGGACGCCAAGGAAGGCCCCCGCGCCTTCGCCGAGAAGCGGAAGCCGGAGTTCACCGGGCACTGACCTCGTTGGCAATTGCTGGTTTAGCTTCGTTAACCAGAAAATTGCAATCGGGCAGCGGGCCGTCTATCCAGATGCGAATTCGAGGTATAGACTGGCCGACCGCCCACGTATGAGGTCGATCATATCGCGCGGCGGAAGGAGTATCCCATGCGACGACCACTCTTGATTTTACTCGCTGTTCTCAGCGCCCTTGTATTCGGCGCACCCGCGGCGGTGGCAGGGAGTGCACACTTCATCAACAACGCGTTTGAGATCAGCAGATCCGGAGACACCCTCACGGTGGCCGGAAAGGAAGCCGGACTCGGCGACCTCGCACAGGTGCACATCGTGGTCAGCGCGACCGCGCTGTGCATCAACAACGGCGGGAACCACCCGAGGGCCGTGAACAAGGCGTCGTTCAGCGCGGGCGACGATTTCCCGGTGCAGAACGGAAAGGCGGACTTCTCGCTGAGCCTCACGGCAACCTTCCAGCCGGAATGCTCACCTCCGATGACCGTGCAATTCACCGACGTCAAGGTGACGGATACCACCAACGGCATCAGTCAGAGCTTCCCCGGAACCTTCTAGGGATGGGTGGGGCGCACCGCGGCGGCCGCGCGGTGCGTCCCTAGTCCCTGATCGTTGCGGCACGCAGCTTTTCCAGCTTCTCAGCGGTTTCGTCGTCGACCGGGGTGTAGGTCTTGAGGACCAACTCGGAGCGGGGGCCGAGCCAGAGGTGGGTGAAGTCGAGGCGCATGAGGCCGAGTTTGGGGTGAAGGAAGCGTTTGGTGCGGTTCTCCGGGGAGGAGATCTCGTGCTGGTCCCAGAGCGCGTCGAACTCGGGGGATCGGGTTCGGAGGCGTTTGACCAGGTTCTTCCAGCCGGGTTCGGCGATATGGCTGGCCATGGCGGCGCGGAACGTGGCGACGAGACGGGGCGAGTCGGTTTCCCAGTCTGCCAGGGATTTTCGCCACGTCGGATTGGTGAACGCGAGCCAGAGGACGTTGCGCTCGTCGAAGGGGAGCTCGGAGACGCCGGACATCAGCGAGTCGTAGCTGCGGTTGAACGCGAGGATGTCGGTGCGGGCGTTCTGCACGGTGGCCGGGAACGGCTCGAGTTGGCGCAGCATGAGTTGCAGCGCGGGCGAGATGGCGCGGCACTGCTGCTCGAGCTGCGGCACGCCGGCGCCGGCCAGCGTGTAGAGGTGGGTGCGTTCGAAGGGGTCGAGGTGCAGGGTGCCGGCGATGGCGTCGAGCACGTGCTCGGAGACGTGGATGTCGCGGCCCTGCTCGAGCCAGGTGTACCAGGGCACCCCGACGCCGGCGAGCTGCGCGACCTCTTCGCGGCGCAGACCGGGCGTGCGGCGGCGGCCACCGGCGGGCAGCCCCACCTGCTCGGGGGTGATCCGCTCGCGGCGGCTGCGCAGGAACGTGGCCAGCGCGCGCCGGCGGACCACGTCGGGCTCGGTGAGCGTGGCCGTCATGGCACCAGGATGACACGTCTGAGATCCTGGTGCCAGGTAGATGGAGTACCAGGATAACTACGCTCTAGGTACCAGTGTCAGATCGGGCGCATCGTGGTAGCCGTGACTACGACTCTGGTCAGAGACCCGGAACGGGCCGGCAGCGGGCCGGCCACCCTCTCCCTGGCGGGCCTGCTCACCGTGCTGCTCGGCGCGGGTCTGTCGATCATCGACTTCTTCATCGTCAACATCGCGCTCCCCACCATCGACCGCACGCTCGACGCCTCGCCGGCCATGCTCGAGCTGGTGGTGGCGGCGTACGGCATCGCCTACGGGGTGCTGCTGGTGCTCGGCGGGCGGCTCGGCGACGCGTTCGGCCGCCGCCGGCTGTTCACCGCGGGCCTCGCCCTGTTCACGCTGACCTCGCTGTTCTGCGGGCTGGCGCCGACGGCCGGCACGCTGGTGGTCGCGCGGGCGGCGCAGGGTGCGGCCGCCGCGCTGATGGTGCCGCAGGTGCTGTCCACGATCCAGGCGACCACGACCGGCGAGCGGCGGTCCCGCGCGGTCGGCTGGTACGGCGCCACCGCGGGCCTGTCCATGATCGTCGGACAGCTGCTCGGCGGGGTGCTGGTCGACGCCGACATCGCCGGCCTCACCTGGCGGCCGATCTTCCTGGTGAACGTCCCCATCGGACTCGTCGCGCTGCTCATCGTGCGCCGCACGGTGCCGGAGACGCGGGCGGTCAACCCGCTGGGCGTCGACCGGACCGGGACCGTGCTCTTTGGACTTCTGGTGCTGGCGCTGCTGGTACCGCTGATGGAGGGACACTCGCTCGGGTGGCCGGCGTGGGTCTGGCTGCTGCTCGGGGCCGTTCCGTTCCTGGCGGCGGCTTTCGTGACCGCGCAGCGGCGGGCGGAGCGGGCCGGTTCGGTGCCCCTGGTGCCGCCTTCGGTCGTGGGCATGCCGAGCATGCGGCGTGGGCTGCTGCTCGGTGCGCCGTTCTTCGTCGGTTTCGGCGCGTTCATGTTCGTCTACGCGGTGACGCTGCAGGACGGGCTGCGGGTGGACGCGCTCGGCGCGGGCCTGGCGATCACGCCGATGGCGGTGGCGTTCCTGGCCGCGTCGCTGATCAGCAGCCGGCTGGTGGCCCGGTTCGGCCCGTTGGTGGTGCCCGCCGGCGCGGCGGTGCAGCTCCTCGGCGTCGGCATCATGATCGTGACGACGCTGACCGCTTGGCCGGAGTTGCACATCGCGCAGCTCGCGCCCGGCATGGCGATCGCCGGGTTCGGTCAGGGGATGGCGATGACGACGGTGTTCCGCGTGGTGCTCTCCCGCGTGCCGGCCGAGCGGGCCGGCGTCGGCAGCGGCATTCTGGTTACCACGCAACAGGTTTCGCTGGCCGCAGGGGTCGCCACGCTGGGCAGCCTTTACCTGTGGCTGGCCGAGCCGGGCGTGCTCGGCACCCGGAACGCGTTCGCCCTGGTGATGCTCATCCAGATCCTGATCGCGACGGTGATCGTCATCGCCGGCCGCAAGCTCCCCGACCCGCGGGTGGGCTAGATCGCGCGTTCTTTCCCCACCCAGTAAGGATCACGGAGCTTTCGCTTGTACAGCTTGCCATTCGGGTCCCGCGGCAACTCGTCGCGGTACTCGATGGTGCGCGGCAGCTTGAACTTGGCGAGCCGGGATGCGGCGAAGGCGAGCAGCTCGTCGGTCAGCGCTGCGTCACCGGCGACGCCGTCCACCGGCTGCACGATGGCTTTGATCTCCTCGCCCCAGTCCTCGTTGGGCACCCCGAACACGGCGACGTCGGCCACCTTGGGATGGCAGGACAACTCGTTCTCGATCTCCGCAGGGTAGATGTTCACCCCGCCGGAGATGATCATGTCGTTCTTCCGGTCGCGCAGGAACAGGTAGCCGTCCTCGTCGAGGTACCCGACGTCGCCGAGGGTGAACAGGTCGCGCACCCGGCTGGCGTTGGTCTTCGCCGAGTCCTTGTGATACTCGAAGGTGGAGGTGCCCATGCGCATGTACACCAGGCCGGGCTCATTCGGGGGTACGTCGTTGCCGTCCTGGTCCAGCACCCTGACCACCGAGCCCGGCCACGGCAGCCCGACCGAACCAGGCTTGTTGAGCCAGTCCCGCGCGCTGATCACGGTTCCGCCGCCCTCGGTCGCGGCGTAGTACTCGATCACCACCGGGCCCCACCACTCGAGCATGCGGCGCTTGACCTCGACCGGGCACGGGGCAGCGCCGTGGATCGCCGCGCGAAGCGAGGAAACGTCGTACTTGGACCGGATCCGCTCCGGCAGCGCGAGCAGCCGGTGGAACTGGGTGGGCACCATGTGGGTGTGTGTGACACGGTGGGTCTCGATGAGACGCAGCATCTCCTCGGGCTCCCAGCGGTCCATCAGCACCGCGGTGTGTCCCAACTGGACTGAGATGGCCACGAAGTTCAGCACCGCGGTGTGGTAGAGCGGGGATCCGCACAGGTGCACGTGGCCGTCGTGCGGCTTGATGCCGAAGAAGCCGAAGAACGCCGGCGCGATCGGTGGAACCTCGTGCGGATCCTGCCCGGTGAGCGGGCGGCGCACACCCTTGGGGCGGCCGGTGGTGCCCGACGTGTAGAGCATCGGTGCGCCCAGGGTCCGGCGCTCCGGCGGCTCGCCCGACTGGCCGGCAGCGAGCTCCTCGAGCGGGCGGAAACCCGGGATCCGCCCGACCGAGAACCGCGCGGACGGGTCGAGTCCACTCTGGACGGCCGCGTCCACGGCGACGTCGGCGAACCGCTCGTGCGCGATGAATGCCTTGGCACCGCAGTCATCCAGGATGTAGGCGATCTCCGGGCCGACCAGGTGCCAGTTCACCGCGACGATGTAGAGCCCGATCTGGGTGGCGGCGAAGTACACCGCCGGCACGTCGCTCGTGTTGGGCAGCAACATCACGATGGCGTCGCCGGGCTCGAGGCCCATCGCCTGCAGGCCGCGACCGTACCGGTTGGCGGTCGCAGCCAGGTCGCCGTAGCTCCGCTCGCCGTCCGGGCCGATCACGGCAATGCGTTCCGGTTCCTCACGGGCGATGTTCCACAGGCCGGTCGCGGTCACCGGGTCAATCTAGAACGTGTTTCAGTTCTCGGCAAGGACGGCCGTCGCCAGTGTCCGGATCTGGGCGGTGTCCCGGCAGCTCACCAGCATCATCGTGACCCCGGCCTTCTCCCACGCGTCCACCTGCTCGCGGACCTCGGCCGCCGAGCCGATGATCGCGATCTCGGTGACCAGCTCGTCCGGTACCGCGGCGGCCGCCTCGGCCTTGCGTCCGGCCCGGAAGAGGGCCGTGACCTCGTCGATCACCGGCCCGTATCCCATGCGCCGGAACAGATCCGCGTGGAAGTTGCGCTGCTCGGCCCCCATCCCGCCGAGATACAGCGCCATCACCGGCCGCATCCGGTCGATCTCGGCCCGTGGATCATCGGTGACCACGATCTGCGCGCTGGCCGCGACCTCGAAGTCGCCGCGCCCGCGCCGGGCGGCCGGCCGGGCGAACCCCTCGTCCAGCCATGCGTTGTACTGCTCGGCCAGGCGCAGCGAGAAGTAGATCGCCAGCCACCCGTCGGCGATCTCCGCCGCCAGCTTGACGTTCCGCGGCCCCTCGGCGCCGAGCCAGATCGGCAGGTCGCTCCGCAGCGGGTGCACGATCGGCTTGAGCGGCTTGCCGAGCCCCTCCGCGCCAGGCCCTTCGAACGGCAGCGGATAGTGCGGCCCGGCGCTGCGGACCGGCGCCTCCCGGGCCAGCACCTGGCGCACGATGTCCACGTACTCCCTGGTCCGCGCCAACGGTTTGCCGAACGGAGCGCCGTACCACCCCTCCACCACCTGGGGCCCCGACACGCCCAGCCCCAGGATCGCCCGCCCGTTCGACAGGTGGTCGAGCGTCAACGCGTGCATGGCGCAGGCCGCGGGCGCCCGGGCGGAGAGCTGTGCCACCGAGGTGCCCAACCGGACACGCTCAGTGCTCGAACCCCACCACGCCAAGGGAGTGAACGCGTCCGACCCCCACGACTCAGCCGCGAACACCGCGTCGAACCCCGCCCGCTCCGCCTCGGCGACCAGCTCCGCGGTGTTGCCCGGCGGCCCCGCCCCCCAGTACCCCAACTGCAGTCCAAGCTTCATGCCGGCGATAGTAGAACGTGTTGCAACACGCCCTCGACCACCCGATCGATACAAGGCGTTTCCACCAGGTCATGGGCTATCGTGTCCGTGTGACCGCGACGTGGGCTTACGACGACCAGCCAGAGGCTGGACATCCGCTGAGGCAGGGCGCGTCACCGCACGACATCCGGGCCCATCTGCTACCAGAGGACCGTGAGAAGTTCGACGCCGACTACCGCGAAGCATTGGCCAGCGCCCGCGAGAACCTAGATCTGACTGAGCTGTTCAAGACGTTGGAGCACTGGCGCCGCACCGCCCTCCTACAGCGGGATCCGGTGAGTTTCCGGCGGATAGTTCGCCGAGCGGCTGAGCTGCTGACCGGCGAACCCGTACCCGAGGACGAGCCCTTGGCGGTCACCAGGGCAAAGGCCGGCATGTAGGTGTACCGCGTCGAGACCGACGAGCAAGCAAAGCCACAGGTCGATGCGTTGCCCGCCCATGCCCTCAGCAGCTATGCCGAGCTGCGGACACTCCTCGAGGTTGCTCCGTGGAGCGGCGATCTGATCAACAAGGAGAACCCAGAAGCCCAGGTTCGGAACTTGACGTTCGGTCCACACCACGAAGGCATGATCACCTACCTGATCTTGGAACACCAAAGGCGCGTTGACGTGTTGTACGTGACTTGGCTCGACTGACGCGCCAACCTTGCCGGAGAAACTAGAACGTGTTTCACTCGTGGGGTGACCGCGAGGCAGGGAGTGTTGAGCGCGCCGCTTGAGGTGGGGTTTGACTACACGCGGTCGCTGGGGCCGGTGCTGAGTGCGTTCGCGACCGGGCTGGCCGGGAGCCGGATCCTCGGGGTGCGCGGGTCGGACGGGCGGGTACATGTGCCGCCGGTGGAGTTTGACCCGGTGACCGCGGAGGCGTTGGGCGAACTGGTCGAGGTGGGGACCGAGGGGACCGTCGTCTCCTGGTCGTGGATGCCGAAACCTCTTGCGGGTCAACCGCTTCAGCGGCCGTTCGGGTGGGCGCTGATGCGGCTGGACGGGGCGGACACGGCGATGCTGCATGCGGTGGACGCCGGGTCGCCGGAGCGGATGCGGACCGGGATGCGGGTGCGGGTGCGGTGGGCGGCTGTGCGCAGAAACGGGATCCGGGACATCGAGTGCTTCGAGCCGTTGGAGGGAACCATGCCGGCAACGACGCCGGCCGGTGAGTCGTCGCCCGAGCCGGTCACCATGATCACGACGCCGGTGCACCTGACCGTGGACCATACGGTGTCGCCCGGGGAGGACGTCTATCTGCGGGGCCTGGCTGAGGGCAGGCTGATCGGGCAGCGATGTCCGTTGTGCCGCAAGGTGTACATGCCGGCGCGTGGCGCGTGTCCGACGTGTGGTGTGCCGACCGTGGAGAACGTGGAGCTGCCGGACACCGGGACGGTGACCACGTTCTGCATCGTGAACGTGCCGTTCCTGGGGCAGCGGATACCCCCGCCCTACGTGGCCGCGTACATCCTGCTGGACGGCGCGGACATCGCCTTCCTGCACCTGGTTCTGGGCTGCGAGCCGGCGGAGGTGCGGATGGGCATGCGGGTGCGCGCGCACTGGCGGCCGCGTGCGGAATGGGGCACCACCACGCAGAACATCGACCACTTCCGGCCGACCGGCGAGCCGGACGCGCCGTTCGAGTCGTACGCCAACCACTTGTGAGTGTGAGCATGCGGGACATCGCGGTCGTGGGCTTCGCCCAGGCACCGAACGTGCGGAACACCGAGGCGACCACCAACGGCGTGGAGATGCTCATACCGGTGTTCGCCGAGCTGCTGGCCGCGACCGGATTGTCCAAACAGGACATCGGGTTCTGGTGTTCGGGATCGTCGGACTACCTTGCCGGGCGGGCGTTCTCGTTCGTATCGGCGGTGGACGCGATCGGCGCGTTCCCGCCGATCAACGAGTCGCATGTGGAGATGGACGGCGCGTGGGCGCTCTACGAAGCCTGGGTGAAGATCCGCACCGGCGAGGTGGACACCGCGCTGGTGTACGGGTTCGGCAAGTCCTCCGCGGGTGACCTTCGCCGGGTGCTGGCGCTGCAGCTCGACCCGTACACGGTCGCTCCACTGTGGCCGGACGCAGTGAGCATCGCCGCGCTGCAAGCCCGCCTCGGTCTCGACGCCGGACTGTGGACCGAGCGCGCCATGGCCGGGGTGGCCGTGCGCAGCCGGGCCGACGCCGGCCGCAACCCGCACGCCCAACTGCGCGGCGACGAGTCCGCTGACGATTTGCTCGCCCAGCCCTACCTGGCGGATCCTTTGCGGGCACACGACTGCGCGCCGATCTCCGACGGCGCCGCGGCCATCGTGCTGGCCGCGGGTGACCGGGCCCGGGAGATCGCCGAGCGGCCGGCGTGGATCACGGGCTTCGAGCACCGCGTCGAGTCCGCCAGCCTCGGCGCCCGCGACCTCACCACGTCACCGTCCACAGTGGCCGCCGCGAAGGCCGCCAATGCCGGCGGAATCGAGGTGGCCGAGTTGCACGCGCCGTTCACCCATCAGGAGATCCTGCTCCGCCAGGCACTCGGGCTCGGCGACGAGGTGCGGATCAACCCGTCCGGTGGGGCGCTGTGCGGCAACCCGATGTTCGCCGCCGGCCTCGCCCGCATCGGTGAAGCGGCGAAGCAGATCATGGCTGGGAAGGCGGGAAAAGTGCTCGCGCACGCCACCAGCGGCCCTGCCCTGCAACAGAATCTGGTGTGCGTCATGGAGGCGGCATGAAGCTTGCGGAATGCCGGGCGAGGGAGTTGGCCCACCGCGACGAGGTGGGCCCGAGGAACTGGGGTCTGGGGGCTTGCCCCCGGTGGGACACGGTCTGCCCGAGGAGCGGTCCGGCGACCCACCACCCGAAGCGACCCACGACATCGGCCAACATTCCCGAGTTGAGAGAAACGGCATGAGTGGGCGGCCCGCCGCCGTACTCGGCACGGGGCAGACGCATCACCGGTCCAAGCGCACCGACGTGTCGATGGCGGGGCTGTGCCGGGAGGCGATCGACCGGGCGCTGGCCGACGCGGACGTCACGTTCGCCGACATCGACGCGGTGGTGATCGGCAAGGCGCCGGACCTGTTCGAGGGCGTCATGATGCCCGAGCTGTCGCTGGCCGACGCGCTCGGCGCGACCGGGAAACCCTTGCTGCGCGTGCACACCGCCGGCTCGGTCGGGGGGTCGACGGCGAACGTCGCGGCGAGCCTGGTGCAGGCCGGCGTGCACCGGCGGGTGCTCGCGGTGGCCTGGGAGAAGCAGTCGGAGTCCAACGCGATGTGGGCGCTGTCCATCCATCCGCCGTTCACGATGCCGGTCGGCGCCGGCGCGGGCGGGTACTTCGCGCCGCATGTGCGCTCCTACATCCGGCGTTCCGGCGCGCCCGAGCACATCGGCGCGCTGGTCGCGGTGAAGGACCGGCGCAACGGAGCCAGGAACCAGTATGCGCACCTGCGCCAGCCGGACATCACGGTGGAGTCGGTGCGGGCCTCGACCATGCTCTGGGACCCCATCCGCTACGACGAGACCTGCCCGTCCTCGGACGGCGCCTGCGCGGTGGTGATCGGCGACGAGCGCGCCACGGCGGGGCGGCCGGCGGCCTGGATCCACGCCACCGCGATGCGCACCGAGCCGACCATGTTCGCCGGGCGTGACCAGGTGAACCCGCGGGCCGGCCGGGACGCGGCGGCCGCTCTCTGGCGGCAGGCCGGCATCACCGACCCGCTGGCCGAGATCGACGTCGCGGAGCTCTACGTGCCGTTCTCCTGGTTCGAGCCGATGTGGCTGGAGAACCTGGGTTTCGCCACGGAAGGTCAGGGTTGGAAGGTCACCGAGGCGGGCGAGACGGAGATCGGCGGGCGGCTGCCGGTGAACCCGTCCGGCGGCGTGCTCTCGTCGAATCCCATTGGCGCGTCAGGGATGCTACGGTTCGCCGAGGCAGCCATGCAGGTGCTGGGCCGGGCCGGTGAGCATCAGGTAGATGGTGTCCGGCGGGCGCTGGGGCACGCCTACGGCGGCGGGTCGCAGTTCTTCGCCATGTGGGTGGTAGGAGCGGAGAAGCCATGAAGTTCACCCTCGGAATCGCGTTGAGCCCGCTGGACCAGCTCACCGAGCTGGCGAAAACCGCCGAGGAGTGCGGGTTCGCCTCGGTGGCGTTGCCCGACTCGCTGTTCTTCTCCGAGCGGGTGTCCGCGAAGTATCCGTACACAGTGGACGGTGCGCGGTTCTGGACGGCCGACACCCCGTGGGTCGATCCGATGGTCGCGGCCGCGGCCATGGGCGCGGTCACCACGTCGATCCGGTTCTACACCCAGGTGCTCAAGCTCAACCCGCGCAACCCGGTGCTGCTGGCCCGCCAGGTCGGCTCGGTCGCCGCGCTGACCGGCAACCGGTTCGGGCTCGGTGTGGGGCTCGGCTGGGCGCCGGAAGAATCGCTGTGGTGCGGCGCCTCGTTCGATCATCGCGGCAAGCGGGCGGACGAGGCGATCGAGATCCTGCGGCTCATCCTCGGCGGCGGCATGGTCTCCTACGCCGGGGAGTTCTACGCCTTCGACCGGTTGCAGATGAGCCCGGCGCCCACCTCGCCGGTGCCGATCTACGTCGGCGGGCACAGCGATGCCGGGCTGCGGCGCGCGGCCCGGGTCGGCGACGGCTGGTCCTCGGCCATGATGAAGTTCGACGAGCTGCGGGACACCATCGAGTTGCTGCGGAAGCTCCGGGCCGGGTACGGGCGCGCCGAGGAGCCGTTCGAGATCCAGGCGGTGTGCATCGACCGGTTCGGGCTGGACGGCTACCGCGCCCAGGCGGAGATCGGCGTGACCGACGCGATCGTCGTGCCGTGGCTGTTCTACGGCGTGCCGTTCGACGGGCCGCTCGAGGCGAAACGGGACGGCATCAAGCGGTTCGCCGACGAGATCATCGGGAGAATGGCATGACCACGACCGTGACCCACCCGGCCCGCCTGGCGGCACAGCGTTCGATGGACGCGGTCACGCGGGGCGCCAAGGACGAGTGGCTGGCGCTGTTCGCCGAGGACGCGGTGGTCGAGGATCCCGTCGGCCCGTCGATGTTCGACCCGGACGGCACCGGGCACCACGGCCGCGCGGCCGTCTCCGCGTTCTGGGACAAGGCGATCGCGCTGGCCGAGCGCTTCGAGTTCGACATCATCGACTCGTTCGCGGCCGGCGCCGAGGTGGCCAACGTCGGCACGATCTCCGCGTTCCTGCCCGGCGGCATCCGGATCGACACCGAGGGCGTGTTCGTCTACCGGGTCGACGAGGCCGGCCTGATCCGCTCGCTGCGCGCGTTCTGGGAGACCGACCGGGCCGTGGCCACCATGCGGCGGGTCTAGACCTTGACGTCCACCCCGTAGTCGGCGGAGCAGGTGCGCACCACCGCGTTCTCCGAGAAGTCCGCGCGGGTCAGGAAGTCGGCGAAGCCCGCATCGGCGCCGAACACGGAAAACGTGAACGCGGCCGTGTCGAACGCGGAGCGCAGCTTGTCGTCCGGCGCGGTCCGGCGGAGCTCCGTCAATCTGTCCATTGTGGACTCGTAGATGCTGGCGAAGTTCGCCGGGTACGCGTTGTACTGGCGGGCGGCGACGACGAGATCATGCAGCGCGTTGGCATAGCCGGTGCAGAACTCGCCGGCCGCCCCCGAGCCGCTGCTGCACGCCGCCGCGACGCAACCGGCCACGGCCGCCAGGCCGGCGGCCCATACGCGTCTGCGACCTGCCACCTGACCAGCCTGCTGCAGCCGGAGCACGGCAGCCCGCCTTGCCGGGACACCGGCGGGGCAGCGCCCCCCGCCCCAAGGGGCAGTGCCTAGTTCGCGACGCCGATCGCCTGGTTGACGGTGGCGGGGTCGTCGAGGGCGGCGAGCATGGCGTGGGCCACGTCGGCGCGGGAGATGACGTTGCCGCGCGGGACGTTGGCGCCGATGGCCGTGCGGTAGGAGCCGGTGAGGGGTTTGTCGGTGAGGCGAGGAGGGCGGACGATGGTCCACTCGGTCCCGCTGCGGCGGATCTCGTCCTCCATCCTGGCAAGGTCGGCGTAGATCTCGCGGAACAAGGACTTGATCATCGGGTACAGGATGCGGCGGTTGAGGAAGCTGTCGTCGTCCGGGATCGGGCCGACCGGCACGGCGCTGACCGCGGTGAAGCGGGGGACGCCGGCCATCTCCATGGCGCGAAGGATGGCGCGGGTCGAGGTGGACGCGACGGTCGTGTCCTTGCGGCTGCGCGGACCCACGCCGGAGAGCGCGGCGTCGCTGCCGGCGAGCGCCGCAGTCAGCGGCTCCGGATCGGTGAGCCCCGACACGACCGCCACCTCCAGCGCCGGGTGCGCGATGCCCAGCCGGGCGGCGTCCCGCACCACCGCCGTCACGGTGTGCCCGGCGTCCAGCGCCTGCCGCACCACCTCGCGGCCGATCCCTCCGGTCGCGCCGAAAACCGTCATCTTCATCGGGCTACCTCCCTGTGCGCCGGGTAGATTGATCCTCCGGAGCTCATACGATACGAAACTCGAACTATATGAACAACGTACCTTCTGAAACTCCAGGCCGCCACCGCCGTCGCGTGACGAACGCCATCGGCGACGGGCTGCGCGACCTGCGCTCGGAGCTGGCCCGGCTCAACCACCAGGTCGGCATGCGCGTCGAGCTCAAGGACGGCGACCTCGAGGTCCTGGATCTACTCGACCGGCACGGCCCGCTCAGCCCCGGCACCCTGGCCCGCCGCGCCGGCCTGCATCCGGCCACCATGACCGGCATCCTCGACCGCCTCGAACGCGCCGGCTGGATCACCCGCGACCGGGACGCCACCGACCGCCGCGCCCTCGTCGTGGGCAGCACCCGGCACCGGCTCGCCGAGATGCTGACCCTCTACTCCGGAATGAACTCCCGCCTCAACCGCATCTGCTCCGGCTACGACCTCGACCAGCTCGAGCTCATCGCCAAGTTCCTGCGCCAAGTGGCCGACGCCGGCCGCCAAGCCGCCGACGACCTGGGCAAACCCTGACCGAAGTTGTCCACAGCCAAGATCATCTACCCGGGCCGTGCCCCGCGCGGCACGAACCCGGAGAAGAGCCAAGGCCCGTTTGCCGTGTGTGGTGCTGCTCGGCGTGTTGTCGGGATTGGCAGGCAACCTGTGGTTCGACCTCGGACGCGACGGTCAAGAGCCTGCATTCTTCGACGTAGGCGAGTTGACAGGTCGAGAAGCCAATGACCCGGACCTCACCTCGTGGCTAATGGCCACCCGGTCCATCGTCCCGTTCTTCTCCGGCCGGTGCGTGGTCAGGCTCGGTGCGCGAAGACCGAACACGGCTACGCGGGGCCGGAACACAACGACATGAGGCCGGAACACGGCTACGCCAGGGCGGGACACGCCGGCCGGCCTGGGTCTGCCTGCGGGCCGTCAGGCGTAGCTGACCTGGTATTCCTTGATGCCGTTGAGCCAGGGGGAGCGGAGGCGGCGGGGCTTGGCGACCTGGCGGATGTTGGGCATGTGGTCGGCGATGGCGTTGAAGATGAGGTCGATCTCGAGGCGGGCGAGGTTGGCGCCGATGCAATAGTGGGCGCCGGAGCCGCCGAAGCCGAGGTGGGGGTTGGGGTCCCGGGTGATGTCGAAGCGGTCGGGCTCCGAAAATACGTCGGCGTCGAAGTTGGCGGAGCTGTAGAAGAGGCCGACGCGCTGGCCCGCCTTGATCTCGGCGCCGCCGAGCTCGGTGTCCTGGGTGGCGGTGCGCTGGAAGGCCATGACGGGCGTGGACCAGCGGACGATCTCGTCGGCGGCGGGGGCGGGGCGCTCCGACTTGAACAGCTCCCACTGGTCGGGGTGGTTCAGGAAGGCGTGCATGCCGTGGGTGATGGCGTTGCGGGTGGTTTCGTTGCCGGCCACGGCGAGGAGGAGCACGAAGAAGCCGAACTCGTCGGAGGTGAGGCCTTCGCCGTCGATGTCGGCGTTGACGAGCTTGGTGGCGATATCACCCATCGGGCACTTCTTGCGGTCCTCGGCCATGTTCCAGGCGTAGCCGAGGAGCTCGGCGGAGGCGGCCATCGGGTCGATCGAGTACTCGGGGTCGCTGTAGGCCACCATCTGGTTGGACCAGTGGAACACCTTGTGCCGGTCCTCCTGCGGGATGCCGAGTAGCTCGGCGATCGCCTGCAGCGGAAGCTCGCAGGCCACCTGGGTGACGAAGTCGCCGGCACCCTTTTCCTTGGCCTCCTTGGCGATCCGCTCCGCCCGGTCGGCCAGCGTCGCGCGCAGGCTGTGCACCGCCTTGGGGGTGAAGCCGCGCGAGACGATGCCGCGCAACTTCGTGTGGTGCGGCGGGTCGATATTGAGCAGGATCAGCCGCTGCATCTCGATCCGGTCCCGGGTCATGTCCTCGTTGAACCGGATGATCGCCGTGTTCTCCCAGGTGGAGAACACCTCGCTGTTCCGCGAGACCTCCTTGACCTCGGCGTGCTTGCTGACCACCCAGTAGCCGTCGTCGCCGAACCCCGCGATGCCCTTCGGCTGCGGGTTCCACCAGACCGGCGCGGTGCCGCGCACCTCCGCGAACTCCTCGACCGGGACGCGCAGCCGGTACATGTCCGGGTCGGTGAAGTCGAAGCCGAGGGGAAGCTGAGGTGCGACCACGGATACCTCCTACGCTGCAGCCGGCGGCACGGATCTGTAACACGTTCTACTAGTGATCTAGCGAACGGTGTTAACAAGCCGACCATAACACCCCTCCAGCGACTTGTGAACAGGTGTAACTCGGCATTGCGTACGGTAGTGAACGTGTTCTAGCTTGGTAGTTATGGGTGAACCGGTGATCGTGGCGGCGGCGCGGACGCCGATCGGCAAACGAGGCGGCTGGCTGTCCGGGCTGCATGCCACCGAACTGCTCGGGGCTGCCCAGCGCGGCGTGGTCGAGCGCGCCGGCATCGACCCGGCACTCGTCGAGCAGGTGATCGGTGGCTGCGTGACACAGGCCGGAGAGCAGTCCAACAACGTGACCCGAACCGCCTGGCTACACGCGGGTCTGCCCCACGAGACGGGATCCACAACCGTGGACAGCCAGTGCGGATCCGCGCAGCAGTCCACCCACCTGATCGCCGCCCTCATCGTGGCCGGCGCCATCGACGTGGGCGTCGCCTGCGGGGTCGAGGCGATGAGCCGGGTTCCGCTGCGCAGCAACCTCGGCACCGACGTGGGTACGCCGCGCCCGGACTCGTGGGAGATCGACCTGCCCAACCAGTACGTCGCCGCCGAGCGGATCGCCAGCCATCGCGGCCTGCGCCGGGTGGACGTCGACCGCTTCGGCGAGGGCTCGCAGGCGAAGGCCCGGCGCGCCTGGGACGAGGGCCGGTTCGACACCGAGGTCGTCCCGGTCGCCGGCGTCGACCGTGATCAGGGTCTGCGGGAGACCACAATGGACGGTCTGGCCGCGCTCAAACCCGTGCTGGAGGGCGGGATGCACACCGCCGGCACGTCCTCGCAGATCTCCGACGGTGCCTCCGCGGTGCTGCTGATGGACGCCGCCCGGGCCCGCGCGCTCGGCCTGCGCCCCCGCGCCCGGATCGTCGCCCAGTGCCTGGTCGGCGCCGACCCGTACTTCCACCTGGACGGCCCGGTGCAGGCCACCGAGCGGCTGCTGGACCGCACCGGCATGAAGATCGGGGACCTGGACCTGTTCGAGGTCAACGAGGCGTTCGCGTCCGTGGTTCTGTCCTGGATCCAGGTACATGAACCGGATCCGGACCGGGTCAACGTCAACGGCGGCGCCATCGCGCTCGGTCACCCGGTCGGCAGCACCGGCACCCGGCTGATCACCACCGCGCTGCACGAGCTGGAGCGCCGGGACGCGACCACCGCGCTGATCACCATGTGCGCCGGCGGGGCCCTGTCCACCGGCACCATCATCGAACGGCTCTGACGCGGTACCTTCCTCCCCGGCGGTGGGAGGAGGCGCACCATGACGTTGACTGCCGAGCCGGCGCGTGAGATTCGGCCGACCTCACCCGACCTGGCGGCAAGCCTTACCGCCGCCGAGGCCGCCGCGTTCCTCGCAGCGGCGCGCGAACTCGACGGCGATGACTGGTCCAAACCGACCGACTGTGCCGAGTGGACGGTCCGGGAACTGCTCGCCCATGTGGTGGGCCAGTTCGAGGGCGCGGCGAAACCGTGGGTGTTCCTCCGGCGGCACCGGCTCGGGCACCGCCGCTACCCATCGCTCCGCCGCCTGGACGCGATGACCCGGCAGCAAGTCGACGACCTCGGCCGGCGCCCGCCGGCCGAGGTGATCGGGATGCTGGCCCGGCTCGGGCCGAAGGCGGTACGCGCCAACCGCCGCGTCCCGCAGTTCGTGCGCCGGCTCCCGGTCACCCGGCTCTTCCCCGACGACCCGCTGCCGGACCCGCGGCTGGCCTACATTCTCGACGTGATCGCCGCCCGGGACATCTGGATGCACCGGGTGGACCTCAGTCGCGCCACGGGCCGGCCGAGGGTGCATGGCGACCACGAAACCGAGATCGTCGCGCAGGTCGTCCGGGATCTCGGCGTGGCGTGGTCCGGGCCGGCACTTGTGCTCGAACTGACCGGCCCGGCCGGCGGCCGCTGGACGCTGGGCGCGGGCAGGCCGGACGCCACGGTGCGCCTGGACGCCGTCGAGTGCCTCCGTCTGCTCTCCGGCCGCCCGATCGAGTCTCCGGTCGACGGCGACCCCGAGGCGACGGGAACCCTTGCCGCAGCACGGGTCCCGTTCTGATCAGGCGTGCCGCAACCGAATCAGGCCGGCGGCGGCGACGGTGCCGGCGGTCCGGCCGGAGACGACGTCGATCCAGGCGATGTGATCTTTCTGTCCGATGAGGACCCTGCGGCCGTCCGGACTGACCGCGAGGCCGTGCACCGGCGCCGGCTGCGGCCACGTGGCGTCCACCCGGAGCGTCGAGGAATCCAGGCGCCGCACCAGGTTTCCGGCGCTCAGGTAGAGCGCGTCGCCGGCGGGCGCGAAGGACAGAGCGGCGTCGCCGGCTCCGGACGGCTCGCCGGGGACCGGCGTGACCCGGGTGATGGTCAGGCTTTCGGTGTCGGCGACCGCGATCTGCCCGGTCTCCGTCTCGACGACGTGGAGCGTGCGGCCGTCCGGGGAGATCGTCAGCGCGTGCGTGCCGGCGGGGTGCAGGCCGAACGGGTCGGGTAGGTCGAGGCAGTAGGCCCAGCCCTCGGTCAGCGAGAGCACGTGCACGAACGCGTGCACGGGCCGGCCGTCGGGCGCGTGCCGGCCGGCGATCAGGTCGCGGGTGTGCTGGTGATCGCCCTGGTGCAGGTAGAGCGTGTAGAGCCGGTTGCGGTCGGGAGCGAGCACCGCTTGCCGGCCCTCGCCGCGCATCTCCTCCTCGGCCCCGGCCGGCACCACCCGCTTGTCCCGCAGCAGCAACGGCTGCACCTCGCCGGAGTCCAGCACGACACGGCGCACCCGGTAGCGCTCCGGGGCGTTCGCCGGTAGGTACTCCAGAACGAACAGGAAGTCCCCGCCCGAGGAGAACGCCTCCGGCTCGAAATTGCCGGCGAGGGTCAGTTCCTTCGCGGGCCGCTTCCCCGTGGGGTCGGCCACGATGATCCTCGTCGCCGACTTACCGACCGGACGGTCTGCTTTGGCGCCCTCGGTGAGCGCCACGAGATCGCCGTCGACGGAAACGGCGGTGGCGGTGAACCCGCTCGGCACCGGGGCGGTGGCCAGCGTCCGGTTCGTGCCCGGATCGAAGGTCACCAGCTCACTCCCCCGCACGGCGTACAGCGTCGACCAGTCGGCGCTGGCCACCGTGGCGTCGCCGGAGAGCACCGTGCCCCGGCCGTCGGCAACGGTGATGCCGTGCTCCGCCTGGTAGAACACGAATCCGCGCGGTGCCTCGGGCGGCGGTGCGGGCACGGAGCAGCCGGCCGCGACGAGGACGGCGGCCAAGGCAAGGAAAACCGGTCTCATGCCTGTCCTACACCGCCCGGGCCGCCGGCGTTCCGGTTCTCAGACAGGCTTTTCGGTGACCTCGTAGCGGAACACGTTGTGGTCGCGGATCGTGCCGTCCAGGCGCACGGCCGGGGCGAACACGTCCAGGAAGATTTCGTACACCGCCTCCTTGCCAGCGATGTCGATCACGCGAGCGACCCAGCCGCGCGCGGCCATCGCCGACCAGGCGGTGGCCAGATCCGGGTAGGTGACCGGAAAGTCGAGCTCGCTGCCATCGATCCGGACCAGGCCCGCCGCCCCGTCGCCGGCCGGGGGCTCCGGCGCCAGCCGGTCCAGGAAGTCACGGCTGAGCGAGCCCACCGGATCGGCCCAGTCGCCGGTCGCCACCCGGCCGCCCGGTCGCACCACGCGCACCAGCTCGGCCCGCGCCGCGCCATGATCGGCCGCGTAGCGCAGCGTGTTGCAGGCGGTGACCACGTCGAACCGCCCGTTGTCGTACGGGAGGGCGACCGGTGTGCCGACCCGCAGGTCCGCGTCCGGCAGCGCCCAGCGGGCCACCTCGAGCAGCTCCTCCGCAGTGTCCACGCCGGCCACCCACGCACCCCGCTCGGCCGCCTCGCGCAGCAGCAGCCCGACGCCGCACCCCACGTCGAGCAGGCGAACGCCGTCCAGCGGGCCGAGCGCACCCAGCAGCGCCCGGCGCAGCGGCCGGTGTCTGGTCTCCTGCAGGCAGGTCCAGTCCCGCGCATGCCGGTCCCACAACGAGTCCTGGACCAGGGCCGATGCCATCGCTGTCTCCTCACGCTCGCGGCTACGTGATGAGTAGATGCTCCAGGCCGCGCGATACTTACACATTGGGCGAAGTCTTAGATGAGCGCCGTAGGTGCCTTAACAGTGCTGGCCCCAGCCCCCTCCGCCCTGCAGGCGGCAGGGGCTCAGGGCCCACCCCCACCTGGTAGATACTGATCGCCGTGGCGCGGCGGGTCTCGGTACCGGAGATTGTCGGACGGCGGGCCGAGCTGTCCGCCCTGCGCGGCGCGCTCACCGACACCGCGACCGACGGCGGCCAGTTGGTGCTGGTCCAGGGCGACGCGGGGGTGGGCAAGACCCGGCTGGTGCAGGCGTTCACCGAGGAGGCCCTGGCCGCCGGCGCGACCGTGCTGACCGGCGGGTGCCTGCAGTTCGAGGCGGACATCCCGTACGCACCGTTCACCGAAGCGCTTCGATCGCTGCCGGACGCACCGCCGCTGCTGGGTGACGGGCGGGCGAGTGGGGACCGGGCCGGCGAGTTCCGCCGGGTGGCCGATGCGATCGGCGCCGGGGGTCCGGGTCCGGTCGTGCTGGTGATCGAGGACCTGCACTGGGCCGACGCATCGACCCGGGACCTGCTGCTGTACCTGCACCGGGCACTGGCCGGCGCGCCGGTGCTGCAGGTGGCCACGCTGCGGGCGGACGAGATCGGCGCCGACCACCCGGTGGCGAAGCTCGTCGCCGACCTGGTCCGCTCGCGCCGGATGCAGCGGCTCGACCTGGCCCCACTGGGCCGGCCGGAGGTGGTGGCGCTGGCCCGCGGGATCCTGGGCGCGCCGCCGGCCGCCGAGGTGATCGACGCGCTGGTGACGCGCGCCGAGGGCAACCCGTTCTTCACCGAGGAGCTGCTGGCCGCGTGGCCGACCCGGGGCGAGGTGCCGGGGACCGTGCGCGAGGTGGTGATCACCCGGCTGGCCCGGCTGTCCACCGGGGCGCAGCGGCTCGCCCGGCTGGCCTCCGTGGTCGGGCGCACGGTGCCGCACGACCTGCTGGCCGCCATCGCCCCACTGTCCGATAGGGACACGGCGTTGCGCGAGCTGGTCGACCACGGTCAGCTGGTCACCGTCGAGCCCGACGCCTACGCGTTCCGGCACGCGCTGATCCAGGAATCCCTGTACCGGGACCTGCTTCCGGGTGAGCGGCGGCACGCGCACGCGCGGGTGGCGCGGTGCCTGCGGGACAACCCGTCGCTCGCGTTCACCGCGTCCGCGGCCGGGGTCGCCGCGGAGCTGGCGCACCACTGGGACGAGGCGGGTGAGCCGGCCGAGGCGCTGGCCGCGTCCGTGCTCGCCGCCGGCGCGGCCGACGACGGCCTCGCGCCCGCGGAGGCGCACGCGCACTACGAGCGGGCGCTGCGGCGGTTTCCCGAGGTCGGCTCGCCCGGTGTCGATCTGGAGTCGTTGCTGGAGAAGGCGGCCGAGGCGGCCAGCCTGGCCGGGCGCAACCACCGCGCGGTGGAGCTGACCCGGCAGCGGCTCGGACTCCTTGACGCGGCGGCGGATCCGGAGCGGGTGGCGCTGGCCTACGAACGACTGTCCTATCAGGCCCGCAGCGCCGGCGACTGGGAACTGGCGTGGCGCACCAGCGAGCGGGCGGTCGAGCTGCTGCCGCCGGAGTCGCCCGCGCAGCTCCGGATCGCGTCCTGGCCGATGGCGCTGGAGATGCTGGCCGCCCGGTTCCGGTCCTGCATCCGGCGGGCCGCGGAGCTGCTGCCGCGGGCCGAGGCCGGGGGCGAGGACATGGCGACGAACCGGTCGCTGATGGCGCTGGGCATCGGACACCTGATGCTCGGGCACGTCGACGTCGGGCTGGACTTCCTGCGCCGCCAGCACACCTGGGCGCACCAGGTGGGCAACCCGCGGTTCATCGGGGTGGGCTACGTGAACCTGCCCGAAGGTCTGATGTGGACTGATCACCATCAGGAGGCGCTGGCGATGGCGCGGGCAGGGGTTTCCCGGTCCCGCGAGCTGGGCTTCGACATCTACCTGCTGCCGATCGTGGGCAACGCGGTCCGGGCGCTGGCCGAGCTGCACCGCTGGGACGAAGCCCTTGACACGTTGGAGGATCCGGACGATCTCACCGCCGATCCGTTCAACTGGATCTTCGTCGACCTGCCGCGCGCCGGCGTGCTGCTGCGGCGCGGCCGGTGGACCGAGGCCGAGGAGTTGTTGAAGCGCACCGGCGCGGTGCTGGACGGCCAGGAGGACGTGCAGTACGGCACCGAGCTCGCGGCGTTGCGCGCCCTGCTCGCGGCGGTGCAACGGCGCTGGGCGGACGCGCGACGGCTGGCGCGGGACGGGCTTGCGCTGGCGCTGACCGGCGAGGACATGTACCTGGCCGCGCGCCTGGTTTCGGTCGGCGTCGCGGTGGAGGCGGACGCGGTGGACGACGCCCGCATCTCGGGTCGTCCGGTCGACCTGCCGGGCTCCGCGGCGGCCGCGGACCGCATCCTCGCCTCGTTCGCCGGCTACCGGTCCACTTTGGAGTCGGACGGGGCGGTGCCGCTGCCGCGCACCCGCCGCGAGCTCGTCCTGGCCGCGGCCGAACGCACCCGCCTGTCGGCCGAACCCGACCCGGCTGCCTGGGACGAGGTCGTTCGGACTGCCGGTGTCGACCGTTTCCTGTTCGGCTACGCGCAGTTCCGGCTCGCCGAGGCGACGCTGCTGTCCCGGGGTTCCCGCACCCGCGCCACGGAAGCATTGTCGGCCGCGCGAGCCGTCGCCACGGAGCTGGCCGCCGACCCGCTCGCCGCGCTGGTCGACGGCCTGGCCGAGCGCGCCCGCCTGACCGTGTCCGCGGACGCACCGATAGAGTCCACAAGCGACAGTCACGGTCTGACCGCCCGCGAGGCCGAGGTGCTGAGGTTGGTGGGCCGCGGCCTCACCAACGCCGAGATCGCCGCGGAACTGTTCATCAGCACCAAGACCGCGAGCGTCCACGTCTCCAACATCCTGCGCAAACTCGGCCTCCGCAGCCGCATCCACGCCGCCGCCTACGATCAACGAAAGGGACCCTGATGGACGCCAACCGCCGCGTCATCGAACAGTTCCGCGCCGGCGGCGAGATCGAGGGCATGCACCGCGACCGCCTCTTGCTGCTCACCACCACCGGCCGAAAATCCGGCAACCCCTACACCACCCCGATGATGTTCCACCGCCTCGACCCGGACCGCGTCATCGTCATCGCCTCCGACATCGGCGCCCCCACCCACCCCGACTGGTACCTCAACCTCGCCGCCAACCCCACCGTCACCGTCGAAGTCGGCACCGAGAAATACCAGGCCCGCGCCATCCCCACCGCCGGCCCCGAACGCACCCACCTCTGGACCATGCTCAAATCCCACTACCCCTTCTTCGCCGACCACGAAGCCAAAACCGACCGCACCATCCCCGTGGTGGTCCTGGAGCGAGCCGAGTCCTATTCGCCCGGTACCTGAGCCGTCAACGCGGCGACCGGGTTGATCAAGCCGAACCCGACCTCGTCGTTCCAGCCGTCCACCGCGCTCGGATGGTTGGCCGTGTACTTGATTCTGTTCATGACCTGCTTGGGGGTCAGTTGGGGACGGTACTCCCGGACCAGTGCGGCGAGACCGGCGACATAGGCCGAGGCGAATGCCGTTCCAGTGATCCGGCTCTCCTTTCCCTCCGTGGATATGAACCTCTCGGTAAGCCGCGTCGGATTGCCCGGATCCAGGGAAATGATGTCGGTGCCCGGGGCAGCTACACTGACCCACGGGCCGTGAAGTGACGAGTCGGTCGGCCTGCCGTCCTGCTTCACACTCGCCACTGAGATGACATAGTCGGAGAACCATGCCGGTATGCTGATAACGTTCGGATGGTTGATATCCGATCCGTTCTGGGGCTGACAATCGCCGGCCGGAACCACGACGACGGCTTTCTTCACCTCAACTGCATAGCGTAATGCGGCCTGGAGGCCCTGTTCCGCGTCGTTGATCGGACCCAGGCCGGCTGTCCGGCAGTTATTGACCGTGATGTTGATGACGGTCGCATTCTTGTTGGCCGCGTTGATGACGGCCTGCGCCAACGTGTCCAGAGTGCCGGCGGCACGTTCGGCTCCGTCGACCTTCGTGGTGTATGCGGCGGTCGACTGCCGAATGCTCAGTATCTTCGCCTGTGGAGCGACTCCGATAAACTCAGTGCTGCCGTACGGCGGACTGGCGGCGATGATTCCGGCGACCTCGGTGCCGTGCCCGTCGCAGTCCTCCAGCCCGTCGCTATTAGGCTTCACATAGTCGCCACCACCGGTCACCCGGGTGCCCAGGAAGTTGTGCCGGTTGACCCCGGTGTCGATGACCGCGACCTGCTGCCCTGCACCCGTAGCGTATCCGTGCGCCTTTCGGAGATCAAGACGAGCCTGCCCCCAGGGCTCCTGAACTGGAATTGGCCCAGTCAACGATGTGACGCACGTGATTTTTTGCTCGTATTTGGCATCGGGTTCACCCCTATCGCGAGGCAACGAAAAGTCCGCAGGCAGGGGCGAGGGCTTCACCAGGGTCTCAACCTGCTGCTGATCCGAGCCGGTGGGGCGACGATCGGGCAAAGGGATGTTTGCGGCTGATTCTCCTGGTTTCAGGACGGTGAACGCGTCGGCGGTCAGAGCGGCGACCAGGGCTACCACGACCAGTACGATCACCGCCCGCTGAGGAGCGGACCGTCCTGCCCATAACCGCAAAGGACGCCCTCGGGTCGGGCCCGAGGGCGTGGGAGTATCCGCAAGCTCCGACAACGCCCTGCCGACGCGACGGCGGATGCCGGTGTCAGGATCGTGCTCGGCCAAGTGCCGCAGGGCGTTACCTGCCGCCTCAGCCTGGCGCGGATCGCCGGAGTTGGCCAGGTCGCGCAGGCTCAGCACGACTGCGCCGCGAACATCGGGAAGGGGGTTGCGCAGTGCCTCCACCAATCCCGGCGGCAGGTCGGCGGTGTCTACCGCGGCCGGGTTGCGGGAGAAGGGAAACATGCTCGCGTTGTCCCGATTCGCTTGCGTGGGCGGAGAAAGACGGCTCGCCCGCATTCGGGATGATGTTTCGTGAAAGAGGACCTGCAGGGTCAGCGCCTCGCCGTGGCCGCCTATTCCTTGCTCGACGACGTCGGCGAGGTATCGGGTGAAATAGGTCTGCGGTCGGCCCGTGGCGCCCTCTTCATATCGCGCGAGGTCGTACTCCGCGCTCGCCGCCATCGTGTAGGCGCCGTCGCAGCGCGCGCGGTCCGCCACATCACGGACACCGAGAGCAGCGTGAGGCTGGACCGCGAGACCGGCAAAGCAGCAGTCCAGGATGACGATCTTGGTTCGGGCATTGCAGTGGTACAGGGCCGTTCGAACGTGCTCGAACTCCAGGCTCGTCGGGCCACGGAATTTGGCCTCTGGACGGGAATCCACCAGGCCCAGGCACAGCCTGCCGTTGTGGTCCGACTG
>NZ_DASYTH010000377.1:0-6532 GCF_036002505.1 Actinophytocola sp.
ACACTCGGTTGCTGCGGGGGTTCCAGCACCACCGGCACGCCATCAGCCCTGGTACCGCGCCTGAGCCGCTGCTCAAAACGATCTTGAAACGGCCCTGGGCCATATACTGTCGATGGGAGCGATGTAAAGGACTATCGGGCAGCCATTGAAACCATTCGTGACATCGGGATGGGTAAAGAAGATTCGCTGGAACTCATTCGCGAACAAATCAAAATATTGGAGGAGACGCCGTGACCGTTCCCCACCGGTGGCACAAGTCCAACTACTCCGGCAGTGAAGGCGCTTGCGTCGAGTTAGGGCACACGCTCGACATTATGCGAGACAGTAAGAATCCTGATGGGCCAGCGCTCCGAGGTGACATACGGAGGTTGTTGGCGGCGATCAAGGGGTCTCGGGTGCGAGGGTGAAGTCGAAGGTCGCGGTTTTGTCGAACTCGGTGATGAGGGAGTCTTTGACGCCGAAGACCGCGTCGGACTGCAGGTATTGGTCGCCGGCGGCGAAGATGTGGGTGATCAGGGTTCGGTAGCCGGGTGCGCTGATCTTGAAGTGGATGTGGGCGGGGCGCATGGGGCCGCGACCGGCCGCTTTGAGCAGGTCGCCGACGGGGCCGTCGTGGGGGATGGGGTAGGCCTCGGGTTGTACTGACCAGAAGGTGTAGCGGCCGGCGTCGTCGGTGCGGAGACGGCCGCGGCCCTGTGGCGTCTCGAGTTCTGGGTACTGGACGTCGTAGTGGCCGGTTTCGTCGGATTGCCAGACGTCGAGGAGCGCGCCCGCGATGGGGTCTCCGGACGGTGAGCGGATGGTGCCGCTGACGAAGCAGGGTTCGCCGGGGGCGCCGCCCGAAATGTCGGCGCCGTGTTCGAACTCGGGGGCGTCGTCGACGAAGAAGGGGCCGAGGACCGTTGCCTCGGTGGCGGAGCCGCCGGTGGGGTGGTTGACGTTGATGACGGCCATGGAGGCGCCCAATACGTCCGACAGGAGGATGAACTCCTGGCGTTTGGCGTCGCATTTCTGGCCGGTGCGGGTGAGGAAGTCGATGGCGGCGGCCCATTCTTCCTCGGTGAGGTGGACGTCGGCGATGAAGGCGTGCAGGTGGCGGACGAGGCTGCGCATGATGTCGGCGAACCGGGGGTCGGCGGCGCCGTCGAAGCTGGCCTCGACCTGCCGGGTCAGGTCGGCGTCCATGCGGTCCACTCTCCGTCGTAGGCGACGTGCAGCAGCTCGCGGGCGGTGGGCAGGTCGAGAATGCCTTGGGCGGACAGGAGTTGTGCGGCCTTGTCCAGTTCGGCGGCGGGCAGGCCGAGCTCGGCGAGCGAGGTGGGGCAGCCGAGTTGCTCGGACAGCTCGCGGAGGCCGTCCGACGCCTTGAGCGTGCCGAGGGCGTCGGCGACGCGGGCCAGTTCGACGTCCTTGAGCCGGGCGACGTAGGGCAGCACGACGGAATGGGTGCGGGCGTGCGGCAGGCCGTAGGCGCCGCCGAGCATGTGGCAGATCCGGTGGTGGGTGGCCGGGCCGACGGCGGCGAGCGCGGTGCCGGCGAGGTAGGCGCCGTACAGGGCTTCGGTGCGGGCTTCGAGATCGTCGGGCTCGCGGACGGAGCGGAGCAGGCCGCCGGACAGGGCACGCACGCCCTCCTCGGCCACCATCAGGGTGATCGGGTCGGTGCCGGGCAGGTACGCGGCGCCGACGCAGTGGGCGAGCGCGTTCATCCCGCTGGCGGCGGTGATGCCAGGCGGCAGGGTCAGCGTGAGCTCAGGGTCGTAGATCACCGTGTGGGGCAGCGCGTCGAGGGAGCGGGCGGTGACCTTCATGCCGGCCGAGGTGAGGCCGAAGGTCGGGGTCATCTCCGAGCCCGAATAGGTGGTCGGCACCGCCACGATCGGCAGCCGTTCCTCCGCGGCAACCGCTTTGGCGGTGCCGACCACCGAACCCCCGCCGATGCTCAGCAGGCAGTCGGCGCGGGCCTCGTGCGCTGCCGTCCGTGCTGCTTCGGCGATCTCCTGTGGGACGTGTTCCTGGACGTCGGTGAAGACACCGACCATCCGCTCCCCCAGTGGCGCCGCGAGCTCGGTGGCGAGCGGCTCTCCGCGTTTCGTCGTGATCAGCAGTACCCGGCGGCGACCCAGACCGTCCACTTCGGACGCCAGGTCGCGCCGGCCGCTCCCCGGTCCGAACACCACCCGGCCCGGTAACGCCTCGCGGTGGAAGGACTGCGTTGAATTGGCTCGCTCCGCTCGCGTGAGCGGGCCTTGACGCGGTGTCTTCCCTCCTGCGCTGCTCGGGTCGCTCGTTCCTCGCGCCCCTGCGCTGCTCGTCAGTCCAGACACCGCCGGCCCGCTCATCTGCTTACCCTCTCGAATAGCGCGGCCAGGCCCTGCCCGCCGCCGATGCACATGGTTTCCAGGCCGTACCGACCATCCCGCCGATCCAGCTCCCGAAGCAAGGTGGCCAGGATCCGGGCCCCGGTGGCGCCGACCGGGTGGCCGAGCGAGATCCCCGAGCCGTTCACGTTGGTGCGCTCGAAGTCCGCCGCGGTGAACTTCCATTCCCGGGTCACGGCGAGGACCTGCGCGGCGAACGCCTCGTTCAGCTCGATCAGGTCCAGGTCCGCCAGGGTCAGGTCGGCCCGGGCCAGCGCGCGCTCGGTGGCCGGCACCGGCCCGATGCCCATCCTGGCCGGCGGCGCTCCGGCCACCGCCCAGGAAACCAGGCGGGCCAGCGGCCGCAGCCCCAACGCTTCGGCTTTGTCCTTTGTGGTCACGATGCACACGGCCGCGCCGTCGTTCTGGCCGCTGGCGTTGCCCGCGGTGACCGTCGAGTCGGGATCCAACTTCAGCCGGACCGGGCGCAGCGCCGCCAACGATTCCAGGCTGCTGTCGGCGCGTGGGTGCTCGTCGCGGTCCACTATGGACTCACCGTGACGGCCGGGCACGGACACCGGAACGATCTCCTCGGCGAACCGGCCGTCCTCGATGGCCTTGACCGCGCGCTGGTGCGAGGTGTGCGCCAGCTCGTCCTGCTCCTCACGCGGGATGCCATACTCCCGGCGGAGGTTCTCCGCGGTCTCCAGCATGCCGCCGTCGACCGGGTGGAACCGGCCGCCGGCGCTGACCCGCGCCCGGGCCAGCCGGTCGTGCAGCTCTACGCCGGATCCCTTGACGCCCCAGCGCATCGCGGCCGAGTAGAACTCCACCTGGCTCATGCTCTCCGCGCCGCCGGCGAGCACCAGGTCGTTCGCCCCGGTCTGCACGCGCATGGCGGCGTCGATCACGGCCTGCAGCCCGGAGCCGCACCGGCGGTCCACCTGCAATCCAGGCACCTCGACCGGCAGGCCGGCGTCCAGCGCTGCGACCCGGCCGAGCGCGGGCGCCTCACCGTTGGGGTAGCACTGTCCGAAGAGGACGTCCTCAATGGCGGATGGCGGGATCTTGGTGCGGTGCAACAGCTCGCGGATGACGGTCGCGGCCAGAGCGGTCACCGGAACGTCTTTGAAGACGCCGCCGAACCGGCCGACCGGGGTCCGGAGCGGCTCGCAGATGACCGCCTCACGCATGCCGGGTGCCCTCCCACTGGCCGTTCGGGTGGTAGCTGGCGCCGAGCCGGGCGCTGATCTCGCTGGCTGCCTTGATGATCGCGGGCAGGTAGTCGCGGTGGATCTCCGAGACGCTCACCGTGCCGGCCGGGACCGACATGCCCAGCGCCGCGACGATCCGGCCGCCGCTGGCCCGCACCGGGGCGGAGAACGAGCGCACGCCCTCCTCCAGCTCCTGGTCGACCACCTCCCAGCCGCGCCGGCGCACCTGCGTGATCACCATTCGCAACCGCGAGGGGTCGGTCTCGGTCCGCGCGGTCAGCCGGGCGAACCTCACGTTGCGCAGGAACGCTTCGAGGTCGGTGTCCGGCAGGCCGGACAGCAGCACCCGGCCGATGGCGCTGGCGAACGCGGGCAGCCGGGTGCCGGTCAGCAGCAGGTGCGCCATCGCCCGGCGGGACGGCACCCGCAGCAGGAACACGGCGTCCTCACCGTCCAGTGCGGCCATCGAGCAGGTGGTGCCGGTGATCTCGGTGGCCTCCTGCATGTGCGGCTGGGCCAGCTCGGTCAGGTTCAGCGAGCTGGTGAACGCGTAGCCGAGCCGGAGCACGTGCGGGGTCAGCGCGAACGCCCGGCCTTCCTCGCGGACATAACCCAATCGCGTCAACGTGAGCACGAGGCGGCGAACCGTGGGCCGGGAGAGGCCGGTCAGCTCGGAAAGCTGGCCGAGGGTGAGCTTGGGATGCTTGTCGGAGAAGGCAAGGATCACCGCCAGCCCGCGTTCCAGCGACTGCACGTAATCCTTGTCCTCGGCAGGCTTCACCGGTGCATGCTCACGTCGTCGGGGTTGATC
This sequence comes from Actinophytocola sp., assembly GCF_036002505.1. Lineage (GTDB taxonomy): Bacteria > Actinomycetota > Actinomycetes > Mycobacteriales > Pseudonocardiaceae > DASYTH01. The sequence goes on from NZ_DASYTH010000377.1 coordinate 4,386, forward strand.
AGGTCGGGCGCGGTCCAGCCGTCGAGGTCGTACTCGGCCATGCACTGCTCGGCGAAGCCCTTCATGGCCGCGGCGTCGCCGGAGGCCTCGGCGGAGATCAGCAGCTCGGCCCGCACGCCTTCGTGGTTGCCGGAGTAGTTGCGCTCGTAGAGCTCGTGCCGGCCGCCGAACTCGCTGCCCACCGAGTCCCAGATCAGCTTCATCAGCTTGACCCGCTCCACCGAGTCGATGCCGTTCGACCCGCGGACGTACTGGTCGAGATAGGGCCGCAGCTCCGGGTTGTGGAACTCCTTGGCATTGGAGTTGAGGTAGATCAGCCCGCTGCCCAGGTCCTGCAGGATGATCTCGCGCACCCGCGGGTAGCCGACGGTCATGAACCAGCGGTAGGCCAAGCCGTAGTCCAGGTGTGGCAGCACCGCGCCGTCGATCCATTCGTCCGGGTGGTTGGCCATGGCGTCGGTCAGGCCCCAGAACATGTTGCGCCAGGCGATGACCTCGCCGACCCGGGTCTGGATGCCGCGGAAGTCCTTGGTGCCGGTGGCTTCCACGCCCTTCATCAGCAGGCCCGCGAGGAAGTCCAGCTTCACCGCGAGCCGGATGCAGCCGTGGAACGTGAACCGGTGCAGGAAACCGGATCCGGGGAAGAACGTGCTGGCCTTCTCCGGGTCGCCGTAGATGAACACGTTCTCCCACGGGATCTTCACCTTGTCCAGGATGAAGATCGTGTCGTTCTCGTCGAAGCGGCTGGACAGCGGGTAGTCGAAGGGGCTGCCCATCACGTCGGCGTTCATCGCGTAGGAGTGCCGGCAGATCAATTTCATGCCGGGGACGCCCATCGGGACCGTGCACACCAGGGCGAACTCGCGGGTCTTGATCGGCAGGCCGTAGTGTGCGATGAAGTTGTAGTGGGTGATCGCCGAGCCGGTGGCGACCACCTTGGCGCCGCTGACGATCAAGCCGTCGTCGCGCTCCTCCTCGACGTGCATGAAGATGTCTTTGACCTCGTCCGGCGGTTTGTTGCGGTCCACCGGCGGGTTGATGATCGCGTGGTTCCAGTAGAGGACGTTCTCCTGCGACTCCTTGTACCAGCGCCGCGCGTTGTCCGCGTAGGGCTCGTAGAAGTCGGAGTTCGCGCCGAGCGTGCCGAGGAACGCGGCCTTGTAGTCGGGGCTGCGGCCCATCCAGCCGTAGGTCATCCGGGCCCACGCGGCGATCGCGTCCCGGTCCTTGATCAGGTCCTCGCGGGACCGCGGGGTGCGGAAGAACGGGTGGGTGAAGCCGCTGCTGCCGGTGTCGGTGGGCGCGGTGGTGACGCCCTGCTTGTCCGGGTCGTGCAGGGAGTCGTAAAGCCGGGCGGTCATCCGGACCATGTTGCGGAACGCGGGATGCGTGGTGACGTCGGGGACCTTCTCGCCGTAGAGCCAGATCTCGCGGCCGTCGCGCAGGCTCTCGATGTACTCCGCGCCGGTCATCGGGCGGGTGTGCCGGGTGGACTGCGCGGTCTCTTCCTGCTGGGCGGTCACGAGGTGCTCCTAGTTGAGAATCGAGCTCGAGTCGGGACAGTCCAGCGAGCCGAGCCAGAGCGTCTCGTCGAAGGCCGGGACGAGGTGGCGGAACTCGCCGCGGTAGAACACCAGCGGGTCGCCGCCGTGGTACTCGAACTCGGTGACCCGGCCGAGGAAGAGCCGGTGGTCGCCGCCGTCGTGGGACTGCCACGGCTCGCAGTCGAAGTAGGCGAGCGAGCCGCCGAGGCGGGGCGGGCGGGCCGGGTCCGGCCACACCCAGTCGACGCCCTGGATCGTGGTGCGCTGGCCGGCGAAGTGCCGGGCCAGCCGGTCCTGCTGGTCGCGCAGCACGTTGACGGTGAACGGGCGGCCCTCGAGGTAGCGGCTGGCCTTGGTGCGCCGGTCGAGGGAGACCATGATGAGCGGTGGGTCGAGCGAGATCGCGGCGAACGCGTTGACCGTGGCGCCGTGCGGGCGGTCGGCGGTCGCGCAGGTCACCACCGTGACGCCGGTGGCGAAGTGGCCGAGGCAGTTGCGGAGCTGGCGCGGGTCGACCGCCATGACCTCTCCTCGTTGTCCGCAATGCGTACAGAGCTGCCGCTATCCGGTGAGAACGACTCTGGTCCGTGGTTCCACTGGTGT
>NZ_DASYTH010000378.1:0-5117 GCF_036002505.1 Actinophytocola sp.
GGTCGACGCGAGAGTGGAGCCGCGCGACGTGAACGGCCAGCCGGGCGCGATCCTACGCGATCGTGACGGCAAGGTGGCCGGCACGTTGACGCTCGACGTGCTCGGCGGGCGGATCCAGACGATCCGCTCGGTGGTCAACCCGGACAAGCTCGGGCACGTGGGTCCCGTGGCGGACGCCTGGGCGATTGCCCGCGAGGTGATGCAGGCTCGCCGGCCCAGGGACTGACCCCGCGCAGTCGGGTAGCGACGGCGCATTGCTGCGCCGCCGCCCCCTCAGAACCGTGCGTGCAACTCGTCGCGGCACACGGCTCAAGCAAGCCGCTTGGGCGATTTCAGGAGTACAGAGGTGCTGGGTCCTGCTGTCCGCCGGTGCGGCGGCGGCAGGTGGCGTGAACGAGTTGGGTTTCGTCCGGCAGGCCTGTCCCGTGGGCGATGATGTGTTGCTCGGTGATCGCCCTGCGGGTGGTGCGGTGCCACTGTTCCCATTCGTGGGGGCTTTGTGGCTCGCGGTCGGCGTGCAGGAGCAGGTGTCCGCAGATCGGGCAGGTCCCGTTTTGCCTGCGAGCAGGTGCAGGGTCCTGCGATCGAGCAGGGGTTTGGTCTTGCGGCGCCGGTCGGCCCAGTAGCCGGCCTGAGCGGGGTCGTCGGGAGACGCGTCTCCGCGGACCAGCGAGTGCCGGACGATTTTCGTCCAGGCGAACTTGGGTAGGTAGGCGCCGCTGGTGCGGTCGCCGAATACCCAACGGTCTTGCCTGGCGGTGTTGTACCGGCCGAAGTACCGGTTGATGATCCAGCGTTTCGGCGTGTGGGGATGGCCGTGGCAGGCCCACTTGTAGGTGAGCCGCCACAGATGCACGTCCAGCGCGGCGAACACGATGGACGACGCTGCCCCTCGATAGTAGTTCGCCCATCCCCGCACGATCGGGTTGATCTTCGCGAGGACTGCCGCCGGGTTCGTGCCGCGCAGGGCGCGGAACTCGACGGCGAGGCGGTGCCTGACTCGTTTGACGGCGGCTTTGCTGGGTTTGATGATCAGCTTGCCGTTGCGTCGGCGGGCGGTGAACCCGAGGAAGTCGAACCCGTCGTCGAGGTGGACGATGCGCGTCTTGTCCTCGTTGAAGGTCAGTCCTCGGGGTGCCAGCCAGGCGGCGAGCCGCGCTTTGACCTGTTCGGCCTGCTGCCTGGTATAGCAGAGGGCGACCATGTCGTCGGCGTACCTGATCAGCGATGGGGAGCCGCGTTTCGTGCGCTGCGGATCGCTGCGTTCTTTACGGACTCCCGCCGCCTCTTCCAGCCCATGCAACGCGATATTCAACAACCGAGGACTGATCACACCGCCTTGCGGGGTTCCCGCATCGGTCGGTGCGAATCCGTTGCCCGGTTCGAACACCCCAGCTTTCAGCCAGTCCCGGATCTTTGTCCGGCCGGGGAACATCCCGATGGTGGCGAGCAGATGGTCGTGGTCGATCCTGTCGAATGCTGTGGTGAGGTCCGCGTCCAGCACCCACACCCGTTGCGCGGCAACGCCGCACGACGTCACGTGGATGACCGAGATCGCGTCCTGGCAGCTACGGCCCGGCCTAAACCCGTAACTTTTGGGTTCGAACCTGGCCTCCCATTCGGGTTCCAGCGCGTTACGGTGGCGCGCCTGGTGGACGCGATCCGAGATGACGGGGACGGGTGCTTCATACTGCGATCCTTTCCAGGCGTTGTTGGGCTTGGGCTTTGACGTCGGCGGGGAGCTTGTAGGACGTGGCGATTCGTTGCAGGCAGGCGGTTTCGGTGTTGGGGGTGAAGCGGATCCAGACTCGTCCGCCGGGGCCTCGACGGGCGGGCAGGTAACGGCGTTCGGTCCAGTTGTAGATGACATCGGGTTTGACGCCGAGGCGGGCGGCGATGTCGGGGATCGTGTGCTCGTCGTGGTCGCGGGGGCGTGGGTCGATGTCGGTGTGCTGGTGTGGGGAGCCGGTGGCGCGGTCGCGGCAGGCGGCTTCGACCTCGGGTGGGAACGGGATGCACCAGCGGTCGGCGGGACCGCGGCGGGCGGGCAGGAAACCGGAGGCGATCCAGTAGTGCACTGTGCCGGTGGACACGCCGAGGTGCTCGGCGACCTGGCGTGGAGTGCGCTCACCGTCGTGCAGCAGGCCGGGGTAGGGAATGCGTTGGTAGTGGCGCAGGTTGCCGGCCGCGTCGACGGTGAAGGGTGTTCCGGTGCCGGTGGTGTGGCCGGCGGCGTTGAGCGCGGCGGCCAGGGCGGCGTTGTCCAGGCTCGGGCCGATGCGGCGGGCCAGTGCGATCGCGGCGGGGTCGGTGTTGCGTAGCTGGACGGCACTGTGGCGTCTGGTGACCTGCATCTGTTGTGTGGCACCGGATCTCCATCGCAGGCCGATATCGAGCCGAGTGCTGTCCTGTGGGGACGGGGTGATGGTGACGTCGCCGAGTAGGGTGCGTAGCAGCCGTTTGCGGTCCTTGTCGGTGGTGGTCGGGGCGGACCACAGGGCGGGCAGGTCGGCGACGGCGGCGGCCAGTTGTTCGGGTCTGGGCAGCGACGGCTGGGTGCTGGCCTGGGTGGCCAGCGCGGCCTGCGCCTCGGCGAGCTCGCCGAGGCTGGCCTCCCAGCGGCCCTCCAGGCTGCGGGCCACGAGCCGGTTTTCTGGTTCGCAGGCGTGGAAGGCGCGTTCGGCGCGGTCGGCGTGGTAGCGGGCGCGTTCGACGGCCAGTTCAGCGGCCCGCACCGAACGTTGACGCCGAGCGGTGACCTCGTCGGCGGCCGCCAGCGCCAACGCGATCTGGTCGGGTTCCACGGCGGCCAGCAGCGCCTCGGTGACGACCTCGTCGATGGTGTCGGCTCGGACCGAGCCACACCGCGGCGTGGCCACGTGGTCGGCCCGGGAGTGGGAGCACTCATAGCGCGGATGGCGGTCCTGGTAGCGGACCTGCATCGACCGGCCGCAGGCGCCGCAGAACACGACACCCTGACACAGCGCGGTGCCTTCCCGCGGCGGGCGGGCGCCGGCGTTGGTGCGGTTGCCGGCCAGCTTGGCCTCGATGGCCAGCAACTGCTCCCAACTCACGTATGCCTCGTGGTGGTCGTGGATGAGCACCTGCCACTGCTCGCGCGGCAGCTCGGTGGTCGACGAGTGCACCGAGCCGTCCGGGTGCACCACCTGGCGGGTGCGGCGGCGGCCGAACACGTACGCCCCGGCGTAGACCGGGTTGGTCAGAATGCCCGCGGCCCGGGCGTGGGTCAGCCGGCCCCAGCGGATCTGCCCGGCCCATGCGCCGCCGTAGGCGCGGCGGGGGAAGCGCCGCCCGGCGAACGCGCCGGCCACGGCGTAGGCCGACCCGGTCGCGGCGAACGCGGCGAACACGTCGGCGACCGCCGCGGCGACCTCGGCGTCCGGGTCGATCACCACGCCGCCCTCGTCGTCGTAGACGTAGCCGACCGGCAGCGGCACCCGCAGCTCCCCGCGGCGGGCGGCGGCCCGCTTCGATTCCTGCAGTCGGCTGGTCAACAGGTGCAGCTCAGCTTCCGACATTTGACCTTTAAGCCCTAAAAGGAGGCGGTCGTTGATGTCGGATAGGTCGTAGACCCCGTCGGCGTCGATGACCAGCGTGTCGGTCAGGCGGGCCAACTCCAGCAGCCTCGACAGGTCGGCGCTGGAACGGGCCAGCCGGGACACCTCCAACCCGAACACGGCCCCGACCTCGCCCAGACACACCCGGGCCACCAGGTGCTTGAACCCGTCCCGGTGTGTGGTGCTGCGTCCGGACAGCCCCAGGTCCGCGTCGATGACCTCGATGTCGGCCGCCGCCCAGCCCAACCGGGCGGCCTCCTCCGCCAGCGCGTACTGGCGGGCGGTGGACTCGGTGTGCTCCCGCACCTGCACCAGCGTGGACTGGCGGATGTAGACGACCGCGATCCGGTGCCGGTGCGAGGCGGTCACCTTCTGCTCCCCGCGCATCATCGCCGCCGGCCTCCCGCACCGGTGAGGCGCCCAGCAGACCGCCGACCAGCGCGGACTCGACCATATTGGCCAGCACCGCGGTCATCTCGCCGGCCACCGCATCCGGGGCAGGCGAGGACACCGCGGTGGCTGGCATCGGCTAGTCCAACTCCCGCCGGGACAACAACTCCAGGTTGATCGCCGAGATCTGCGCCAACAGCTGGTGCAGCCGCCCCGATACCGCCAGCCGGTCGCGGACCGCCTCGGCCAGGCTCGCCGGCACGTAGACCAGCCGGCCGGCCACCGACACATACACATACGGCCCGTGCGGTTGTCCCTGCATGCATCGACACCCCTCCTTGCCGCACTTGCGGTGCTGCTCGACCAGCGAGCCGGCCACGAACCCGGCCAGGTCTGGCACCGAGCGCACCAGCCGGGTCCGGCGTGCCCGCAGCGCCCGGGTGGTGACCGCACTCAGGTCGATCTCTCTCTTGTGTATATCCATTACACAAGACAGTCTCACTTCCAGCCGTCCGGCTCAACGACATCACCCGGCGTGGCGCGACCTGACCGCCACGACCTCCGCGGCCAGCTCGACCAGAACCTCATAGCTCAACGCCGTCGTGGCCGCCGACGGCCCACGATCGGTCCACGACAGCGGCAGCATCAACGAGCCCAACGGCCCGCCCTCACAACTGAACGCCAACCCACCACCCAGCCGCCGCTCGAACAACACCCGCAACCGCTGCCCAACCAGCGGATGGAACGGATGCGTGACCGTGACAAACGATTCCGAAACCTCACGAGACGAGCGCGACCGCGCAGTTTGCGGTGCCCGTCGGAATGCCGAGCGGGCGCTGTTTCCCATTGGCCTTCGGTATATATACACCCGCTTGACCGCGAGCGGGGTGAACGACCGGGCGCTGCGATGTGTCTGCACCGCCAGGTCCATCCTCGCCGGGGAGGTCAACGCGACCTGCCCGTCGATACCCCGCGGTCGCGCGGCCAGCGTTGCGCTGCGCGACCTGACGCACGCTGATCAGCGTGTTCGACCAGCTCCGCAGCATCATTTTCTGCAGGTTCCTGACCTCTCGAGTTTCGCAGTTTTGGTGGTGGGTCGGCGGTGGGTGTGACACGCCGGGCTGACCTGGAGTTGAGTGATCTTGGGGT
>NZ_DASYTH010000379.1:0-8559 GCF_036002505.1 Actinophytocola sp.
GACGGTGGCCGAAGTCGCGGGCGTCGCGATCGAGAACGCCCGGATGCACGCGACGCTGCGCGCCCAGATCGAGCAGATCAAGACCTCCAGGCTCCGGGTATCGAGCGCGGCATTCGACGAACGCCGGCGCATCCAGCGCAACCTGCACGATGCTGCGCAGCAGCAGTTCCTCGCGGTGCTGGTGCTCCTCGACGTCGCCCGTGGCCACCTCGATGCGAACGCGGACACCGCAACAGTCAGGAGCATCATCGATCGGGCCCACCATCAACTGCACGACGCCGTCGCCGCCCTCCGTGAACTCACCCAGGGCATCTACCCGGCCGTGCTGACCGAACACGGTCTCGCGCCGGCTGTGGAGAGCATCGCCGACGTCTCCCCCATTCCGATCGACGTGGACATTGCCCGCACCCGATGGCCCCAGCCCGTCGAGGCAACCGCCTACTTCCTCATCGCCGAGGCCGTCGCCAATGCGTACAAACACGCCCAGGCCACCTACATCGCCGTGGCCGTCACCGAGCAGGACCGTCGGCTGCAAGTCGCCATCTCCGACGACGGCCGCGGTGGGGCGACGATCCGACCCGGCGGCGGGCTCGCCGGCATGCATGACCGCGTCAACACCGTCGGCGGCGCCCTCACCCTGAGCAGCGAACCCGGCGACGGAACCACCGTCGCCGCGCAGCTACCCCTGGAGACCTCATGAACGTGGTCATCGTGGAGGACCAACCCCTCTTCCTCGACGCGATCGCCGACGCCCTGACCAGCAGATCGGTTCAGGTCACGGCCCGCGCCACCAGCATGGAGGACGCCATCCGCGCGGTGGACGAAACCGCACCCCACGCCGCCCTGCTCGACATCCGGCTACCGCCGACCTACACCGACGAAGGGCTACGCGTCGCCGAGGAGCTGCGGCACCGCTACCCAGACGTGGCCTTGCTGGTTCTGTCCTCCTATGCCGAGGTCGAATACGCCGAGCGTCTGCTCAACCTGGAAGAGCACTCACGATCAGTCGGCTACCTACTCAAGGAACGGGTCGGCACCATAGCTGAGCTCGTCGAAGCCATCCACCGAGTAGTAGCTGGTGAAGTCGTCATCGACCCGTCGATCATCGACCGGCTGATGGCTCGTCGCCGACGCCACGACCCCATAGAGGCACTCAGCCCCCACGAACGCCGCATCCTCTCACTGGTCGCGGAAGGCCGATCCAACCTGGGCATCGCCCAAGAACTCGGCTGCCAGATCAGCACAGTCGAAAAGCACCTGTCCGCCATCACCAACAAACTCGGCCTGCTCACCATCGACGGCCACGACCGGCGTGGAGTTAACGTCCGCGTCCTCGCCACCCTGGAGTTCCTCCGCAGCAGCGGCGGAACATTGCCACCCAAGACAAGCCCCCGATGAGACATCGCGACATGGGGATCTGTCCGAGTAACGCTGCAGCTGTCTCTCGAACCCGACGCGGACCAGCCGGTGCTGCTCCGAGGGCGAGCCATCGGCTGGATCGAAGAGGCCCTGGCCTCCCTGCACGAGACCCATCCGCACCTCGACGTACGTCGGCTCGCGGTAGCGATCCGATCCGCCACCGGCATCGAAGCGCTCATCTGGCTCACCGACATCGCCGGCCTCACCCGCCAGGACGCACCCGAACTCATGCGCTGGTCCGCCCGCGCCATGCTGCACGCCGCGCTGGCCGAAGCAACCCAAATCAGCTCCGGGCCAGTGACCAGGGAGTGTGGAGTGCTGGCCAACCACACGCTGACCGTCGCGTGCTGGCCTGGCTGCTGCTGTTCGCGGCTTCGGATCAACCAGATGGAGGCCGGCGCGCTGCTCGCCTGAGACCGCCGGGGCCGGTCTCAGGCGAGTGGGTGAGCCGGACGGTGGCTTACGGTTCGCTGGCGGGGACGACGGTGAACACCTGCCCTCCCGGGGCGGCGAAGTAGAAGTCGTGACCAGGATGGGTGACCTCGGGCAAACCGGCGTCGAGGATCTTCTGCTTCAGCGCCTCCGGGTCGTCGGCCTGTATCTCCAGCCACGCTCCCCGGCGGGCGGCCGCCTTGTCGAGCCCGTCGGTGGTGAACTCGATGCTGACCGATCCCCCGCCGCGGAACCGGTAGGCCAGCACCGGCTCCGACAGTCCCGGCAATGCCAAGCTGATCTCCGGCCCGCAGCCCAGGACCGTGTCAAAACACCACCGCAGCCCCTCCCTGGTGCTCGGGTGGGCGAACATGTGTACCCGGTGGCCCGAGCGAGATCATCAGCGTCTCCGTTCTCCCATCCACCCGATCGTGCGCGACTACCGGATCGGGACCGAAGCCATACGGCCACAGCAACAACCTGCCCGACGACACCGCTCCGGGCCTGGCTGGCGGCGAGGTTAATGATCGCGTGGACTGTGGCCGAACGCCGGTCGGCCTTGGGCGGATGTGGGCGGGGATTCAACGCTGCGGCACCCGCCGCGCGAGGACGAACGTCACCTCCGGGATCGGGCCGATCCCGGCCACCTCCTCCACGATGTCGGTGCGAAGTCCGGCGCCGGCCAGCGCCGCCACCAGCGACGCCGGAAGCCGCGCTCGCCTTGCCCTGCCCAAAATCCAGCGAGGTGAGCAGCGCGGCGGCGTGACCAGCGCCGCGAGACCGAACACCCCACCGGGATTCATGACGCGACCGATCTCGGCAACCCCGGCGGCCTGGTCAACCCAGTGCCGGTACGTCAATGTGGCGGTCACCAGATCAAACACGGCGTCAGCGAACGGCAGCCGCTCGGCAGCCGCCCGCACCAACACCACGGGCGTGCCCGCCAGCGCAGCGGCGGCGGCGACCGACAGCATCCCGCCCGATACATCCACGCCGACCAGCCCGGTACCGGGAAAGCGCGAGGCAGCCGAACGCAGCAGCCGGCCGGTGCCGCAGCCGACGTCCAACAACCGCCGCGGCGCCGGCACGGCCTGTGCGCACCGGTCCAGCACCACCGCGTGAACGGCCAGATACAGCAACGGCTGCAAAGCGCTGGCGTCGTAGCCGGGCGCCCACTGGTCGAACCGCGCGACAGTCGCCCTCTGGTCGGCCATGACCTGGTTGTACCCCAAGAGGTCGATGCCTGCGCGGCGGACGGCCCGCGACCACACACGCTGGCTCACGGCTGCAGCCCGCTGGGCGGAGCCGGACGCCCTCAGTGCAATCGGGCGTTGCCGTCTCAGCCGTTGGCTACCGGCTTTCTCCAAGACACGGCGTTGACAAGCGTGGTCGAGCGACGACTGGCGGTCGAGGCGAGGTTCTCGCTCGTGCGACGCCCGGACAACGTGGTCTCGGCTCCTGCCCGAGACCATGTTCTCTTGCGGTTGAACGCCGTCGAACAACAACGAGCGACTCCCTCCCGGCCGGACATGCCGGCGGTCCATACGGCGCGGCCGTTGCAGTGGTGCTGGCTGTCATCGCCGGTGATCGAGTCGGCGGGTTGTCGTGGCGGGCCTGCCGGTGCCGGTTGTCGTTGGCCGCTACGTTGACTGTCAGGTGTGCCGGGAAGCCTGGTCGGCGTGTCGATGTTGCTGCGATGCCGATCGACGGGAGGTGTCCCTGATGGGCACGGTGACCGGGGTGGAACGGCCCACGACGGTCGTCCGGCTGGCTGCAGGTCTGGTCGAGTACCGGCTGGAAGAGCACGGTGACGCCACGGTGGTGGTGTTCCACGGCGGGCACCAGCGGGCCGGTCTGGCGCTGGGTGAGGAGATATTCGCCGATGCCGGCTACACCGTGCTGGCGCCGTCGCGTCCCGCCTACGGCCGCACCCCGGTGTCGACCGGCACATCGGTGACCGGGTTCGCCGACGTCACCCGGACGCTGTGCGCGCACCTCGGTATCACCCGGCTCGCGGCCGTGTTGGGCACCTCAGGGGAGGATCGACCGCGGTGGCCATGGCCACGCACCCGATACCGGCGCCCGGGCCGGCACGGTAGCCGGGGCGCGGCGGGTCAGGGCTGGCCGGCGTCAGCGGCGCTCGGAGTTGACCGGCCGATCGCTAGGTCATGCGTCGGCTGGTGCGGGTGGGCGCCCGCGGGTGGGGCACCGAACAAGGGTTTGGGATCGGGCTGGGCGCTCGGGTCGGCCAGCACCACCACCTCGTCGCCTGCGTGGAGAACGGTGTCGCGGTTGACCGGTACCAGCGCGCCGTCGCGGCTGATGAAGCTGATCCATGCGTCCTCGCCAAGGGCGAGGTCGCCGAGGGTGCACCCGTCTGCCGGCGCGCCGGCGGAGACCACGTAACGGCGCATGCCAGCGGGTTCGTGCCGGAACCGCACGCTCAACGCCCACGGTTCGGGTTCCACGGTGCGCATAGGCACGCCGGTGCGGCGGGCGACGTAGGGCACCAGACTGCCCTGCACGACGACGGAGAACGCCACCACGACCACCACGACGTCGTACATCCGCGCGGCGCCGGGAATGTGGGCGGTGAGGATGTAGGTGCCGAGCAGAATGGGCACGGCGCCCTTGAGGCCGGACCACATGACGAACAGCCGCTCGCCGGAGCGTAGCCGTACCGGCAGCAGGAGCAGCCCCACCACGACGGGCCGCACGATCAGGGTCAGCAGCAGGGCCAGGCCGAGGCCGATCAGCCAGGCGTCGCCTTCGGCCAGCTGCTGCAAGGAGACGGTCAGGCCGAGCATGGTGAACGCGACGATCTCGCCGAGGCTGGCCAGCGAGGAATGGAACCGTTCGATCTCTGCCTTGTACGGGGCGCGCAGATCCCCGATCAGGATGCCGGCGATGAACACGGCCAGGAACCCTGAGCCGTGCGCCAGGGTGGCCCCTCCGTAGATCACACCGGCCGCGGCGAGGGTGCTCAACGGGTACAGGGCGCCGCTGGGCAGCGGGACCCGGCGCATGAACACCGCCAGACCCCACCCACCGGCCAGACCGGCCACGGCGCCGACAACCATCTCCAACGCGAACTCGCCCAGCCCGGCGCCCACGGCGTGCCAGCCGCCCGCCGTGCCGACGGCGAGGAGGCTGGCCATCGCGGCGATGCCGACCGGGTCGTTGGCGCCGGACTCACCCTCCAGGAGGGTGCCGCTGCGACCGGAGACCTCGCGGCGGCCCAGCACCGAGAACACCACCGCCGGGTCGGTGGGTGCCAGCGCGGTGCCGAGCAACAGGGCGGGTAGCCAGCCGAATCCGAACAGCAGGTGCGCCAGCGCCGCTATCCCGGCGGTGGTGGCGAAGGTGCCGACCACCCCGATCCACGTCACCGGGGCGGCGGCCGAGCGGAACCGGCGCCAGCCGATGTGCATGCCACCGTCGAACAGCAACACGATCAGCGCGACGGTGACCACCCGCTGCACTGTGACCACCGGCATCCGGCCAAGGGCCGGCACCAGATCCGAGGCCACCGCGGCGCCCAGCAGGAAGATTGCGGGGGCCGGCACCCGCAACCGCTGGCTGAGCCGGTTGGACAGCACCGCCAGCAGCCCGGCACCGCAAACCACCGCGATCGCCAGGCCGAAGCCCATGACGTCGTTCACCGCCGAGCCTCGCAGTAGGGACGCGAGCAACCGGCAAGAGCAGGGACCACGGTGACCTCCGGAACGGCGTGCAGCTACCGTCGCCGACCAGTCTTCCCGGCACACCACCGCCCACACTATCTGCCGACCGGAAACCCCGGCACGTCCCGATACGGCCGCGGACGCCGGCGCTGCCACCAAACCTTCGGTTGACGGCGGTCTCGCTTCGACGCCCCGGCAAGCACCGGATCGCCACCGGAGACTCCCCGAGAGCAGGCGGACAGCACGGAACGTGCGGGTTGCACGATGATGTGATCGGCCTGGGGCCGCAGGCCCCGTCTGGTCATCGCAAGATGGCTGTCAGGGTCGCGGCGGTCGCGGGGCGTGGTGGCGCAACGCCGACCAGAGCCGGTAACCGGAAGGGGAACCGGATGCCGGTGCTCGTGGCGCTGGCCGTGGCGGGGCTGGCGCTGCTCACGGTCGCCGCCGACCAACTCATCATCGGTGCCGGCCGGCTCGCGACCCGGCTGGGTGTCTCCCCGGGCGTGGTCGGCGTGGTGGTGATCGGACTGGGGACCAGCGCCCCCGAGTCTCGCCTCGGTCACCGCCGGGGTGATCGGCCGCGCCGCGCAGGGCGACCACCCGTTCCTGGCCCTCCCGTCATTCCATGTCGCCTCGGCGTGGGAGTACTCGCTCTACGCTCTGCTCGGCCTGGCCGCGGCGGCGGCCGGCGTGGGGTTCAGCCGAACCCTGTACCTGGTCGAGAACGCCTGCGACTGGGCCTGGCGGGGCCCGCCGTGGCTACGCCCCGCGGTCGGTGGTCTGCTGCTCGGCGGGGTGCTGATGGTGCTGCCGCAGATGTACGGCGTGGGCTACCCCCGTCCTCGGCAACGCCGTCGCCGGCCGCTACGCGCTCGCGTTCCTGCTCATCCTGGCGCTCGGCAAGATCCTCGCCACCAGCCTGACCATCGGCATCGGCGGCTCCGGCGGGGTGTCCGCCCGCTCCCTGTTCATCGGGGCAATGCTCGGTGCCGCCTTCGGCACCCTCACCCACCACCTGCTGCCCCACCTGACCGGCCCACCCGGCGCCTACGCCCTGGTCGGCATGGGCGCGGTGTTCGCCGGCGCGGCCCGCACCCCGATCACCGCCGTGATGATCCTGTTCGAGCTGACCGGCGAGTACACCATCATCCTGCCGCTGATGGTCGCCATCGCCCTGTCCGCCGGCCTGTCCCGACTCATCTCCCCCGACACCATCTACACCCGCAAGCTACGCCGCCGCGGCATCCACCTCGACCGACCGGCACGAGCACGCACCCTCGACCGGCTGACCGTCGCCACCGCCATGCGACCACTACCCGAACCCCTGCACCCCGCCACCACCCTGCCCGAACTGGCCACCCGCTTCGCCACCACCACCGACGCCGCCCTACCCGTCATCGACGACAACGGCGAACTACGCGGCACCGTCCTCGCGGCCGAGACCGACACCGCCACCGCGGCCGACCCGGCCCGCACCCTCCCCGCCTTGCACCCCGACCAGAGCCTGGAAGACACCCTCGCCGAACCGATCCGCCACGGCCCCGGGCCTGCCCATGTCGGCCACGCTCGCCACGGTCACCGCCTGCGGCACCAACGTCGGGGACGGCATGCCCCGCCCACCGGCAGGCCAGGAGACGAACCGGTAGGCCAGCGGCCAGTTCCGCGCAGCCCGCGGCTACCACGCCGCCATTCGGTCCGCGGGCGACGCCGAGCCGGCCACCCCGGGAACCTCAGCGACCAGATCGGCCAGAACCCGAACCCGCCACGGCTCCAGAACCGGCAGGACAACGCCGCCACTCGTTGAGGTAGGCCGGCGGCCCGCGTCGAGGTCTACCGGCCCGACTCACCCACATTGATGATCTTGTCGCGGCACGCGGTGGTTGTCTGGGTCATGTGCTGGTCGGTATCTCGCCGGCGCGTTCCGCCACGATCGCCCGGACGCCGCGGATCGGGCCGCCTCGCGCGGAGAACGGTGCCGGCGCACCGCTTCGCCGCGCCAGCCTGACAGACAGGCGCCTGGCGCGTTACAGGGGTGCCGCACGGGGTATGCCGGGTAACCGAGTTGCTGGGAGTTGAGGAGTCCTGATGACAAAGACGATGGCGATGCTGGACGCGGATCCCAGCCAGCCCCTGTTGGACAAGCAGCTGCTGGCGCGTTGTATCGACACCTGCTTGGAGTGCGGGCAGGCATGCACGGCATGCGCGGACGCGGACCTGGGCGAGCAGATGGTCGCCGACCTGGTCAAATGCGCGCGGTTGAACCTGGACTGCGCCGACATGTGCCAGACGACGGCCCGTGTGCTCACGCGGCAGACCGGGTACGACCGGGACCTGACCCGAGCGGTCGTACAGGCGTGCGCGCAGGCGTGCAAGGTATGCGGTGACGAGTGTGAACGACACGCGCAGATGCACGAGCATTGCCGGGTGTGCGCCGAAGTGTGCCGTCGTTGCCAACAGGTCTGCGAGGAGGTGCTGGCAGCGATCGGGTGAGGGCCCAATCAGGTGAGGCTGGCTCGCGACGCCGTTTCCACCTGACCGTGCGTCCACGCTCATCGAGCGGCGGGCCGAGACCGCTGTGGATGTCGACCTCTCCGTGGTCAACTCCGGCGCCTCCCGCATCCGTGTCGACGGCGCCTGAGCTTGCTCTCTAACTTTTGCGGTTGCGGTGGGCTTCGAGAGTGAGTTCGTGTTTCACGGTCTTGCAGCCGACATGACGGGGTGCGATCGGGGGAACGCAGGTCATAGCGTGGGAAACGGAGGTGCGGGTGTCTCGCTCGGCGTTCCCGCTCAGCGCTGCTCCTAGCATCGGGGATTTTCGGCCTGCACCTGCCGGTCGGCCGGACCGAGCGAAAGGATGGCCATGAAGGCATGCGGGGTGTCCGGGGCGGAGGGGGACGTAGTCCTGCTGGAGCTGCCCGATCCACCGTCTCCCGGTCCGGGTCAGATCCTGGTGGCGGTCGAGGCGGCCGGAGTCGGAGCGTGGGATCGGCTGCTCAACGGCGCCGGCTGGGACGTCGGGCTGCGC
>NZ_DASYTH010000380.1:0-10495 GCF_036002505.1 Actinophytocola sp.
TTACCACCCGCCCGCGTGCTGCATCCCTTCCCAGAGATGCGCTTTGCCGCCAGAACCTAAGACAGGAGCCCAGTGCGGTAATCCCGCACGCTGGGATCTGTGCGGGGGGCCGCCCGTAAGGGCGGTCCCTACCGCGACCCAACTTTCTCGGTTTCGTATACATCAATCCGTGCAACAGCGGCAATCCCTACCAGCGGTGGGAGCGCTGGAACGGTGGATGGACGCGTAATGTGGCGACCGGGCTTTGCCTGGGACATCTTCATTCCAACGGCGCATGGATCGACGTGCGCACCACCGTGTGTGCGGATCACCCGTCCCAGTTCTGGGTCAGCTGGCAGGGTGGCTGGTACCAGCGGCCGAGTTCGTCATGGTCACCCACCCTGGCCTGCCTGGCAATCAGGGTGTCTCCGGACATCGGGCACCCTGATCCCCCGGATGGGCGCGACTTGACCGCTTACGAATGCGGCAACCCGAATGTGGATGATCCGCCGAGAGGCTGGACCGTCGTGCCCCCCATCTGACTGTTGCAATCCGCCGGGTCACGCGTCTGGGAAAACGCGTGACCGGGCGGGGCGTGACGGGTGATGATGTCGATGGCGCGGTCGAGGTCGGTGTCGGTGAGGTCGGCGCGGGCGGTCAGGCGGAGGCGGGAGATCTTGTCCGGGACCGAGGGTGGGCGGAAGCAGCCCACCCAGACGCCGGCGGCGCGGCAGTCGTCGGCCCAGGCGACGGCGGCCTCGGGGGAGGGGGCGTGGACGGAGACGACGGCGGCGGTGGGGGTGGTGACGGGCAGGCCGGCGGCGCGGAGGCGGTCGGCGAGGGTGTGCGCGGCGCGCATGGTGCGTTCGGGGCGGTCGGGTTCGTCCTTCAACACCTGAAGGGCGGCCAGGGCGGCGGCCGCGCTGCCCGGGGCGAGGCCGGTGTCGAAGATGAAGCTCCGGGCGGTCTCGGTCATGTGCTTGATCACCCGGCGCGGCCCGAGCACGGCACCGCCTTGGGCGCCAAGGGATTTGGACAGTGTGACGGTGGTGACCACGTCCGGTTCGGCGATGATGCCGGCCGCCGACATCGCGCCGCGGCCGCCGTCGCCGAGAACACCCAACGCGTGGGCGTCGTCGACGACCAGGCCGGCGCCGTGCTCGCGGCAGACACCGTGCAGCTCGGCCAACGGAGCGAGGTCGCCGTCGACGGAGAACACCGACTCGGTGACGACCAGCGCCCGGGGATGGCGGCGGGTGCGGAGCGCGTGGGCGGTGGCCTGGAGGTCGATGTGGCCGGCGACGGCGACGTCGGCCCGGGACAGCCGGCAGCCGTCGATGAGCGAGGCGTGGATGTAGGCGTCGGTGACGATGGCGCTGTCGCGGCCGGAAAGCGCGGTGATCGCGGCGAGGTTGGCGGTGAAGCCGGAGGAGAAGACCAGGGCGGCCTGGGCGCCGCAGAACCGGGCCAGCTCGTGTTCGAGCTCGGTGTGCAGGTCGGTGGTGCCGGTGACCAGTCGCGAGCCCGTCGCCCCGGCGCCCCAGCGCAACGTGGCGGCCGCGGCGGCGCCGCTGATCCGCTTGTCGCGGGCCAGGCCGAGGTAGTCGTTGCTGGCCAGGTCGAGCAGATCCGAGTCGGCGCGGCGGGGACGGAGGCGCCGGGTCAGGCCGGCGCGGCGGCGTTCCTCGGCCCGTTCGTCCAACCAGTCGAACACTGCGGTCATCATGTGAGTCTGGCAGCCGACCCCTAGGGAGCCGCTCCAGGGCACGTGGACCGGCGTCAATGGGAGTTCTGCCCAATCTGGTGACCGCCTGAATGTGATCGCGCACAAGGTGCCGAAACCCGCTGGTAACAGTTCGGCCGCCGGCTTGCAGCGCCTCACGGGAAGCAGCTACGGTCCGTGTCTGGCGTGATCCAGGTCACGGCGGATATGACCGTTTTGGTCGGGGCCGACACGGGGCTGACACGGAGAGGCCATGGCAGCAGTGATGCAACCGGCGGTTTCCGAGTCCCTGCCTCTGCTCTCCGTGAACAACCTCGAGGTTGTCTACGACGACGTCATCCACGTGCTCAAGGGCGTCAGCCTGAGCGTGGCGGAGGGGACGATCGTCGCTCTGCTCGGCGCGAACGGGGCGGGGAAGTCGACGCTGCTGCGCGCCCTGTCCGGGCTGCTGGACGTGCATGACGGCGAGGTCACCAAGGGGTCGGTCACGTTCGGCGGGCGCGGCATCCACCACCTGCCGCCGACGAAGATCGCTTCGCTGGGTATGAAGCAGGTGCTCGAGGGGCGGCGGATCTTCGCCGAGCTCACCGTGGAGGAGAACCTCAAGGTCGGCGGGCACGTCGCGCCGAGACAGCTGCGGACCAACCTGGAGCGGGTGTACGGCCTGTTCCCGGTGCTGGCCGAGCGCCGCAAGCGCACCGCCGGGTACCTCTCCGGCGGCGAGCAGCAGATGCTCGCGATGGGCCGGGCGCTGATGTCCGAACCGCGCTGCCTGCTGCTGGACGAGCCGAGTCTCGGCCTCGCGCCGCTGATCGTGCAGCAGATCCGGGACCTGATCGTGGAGATCAACGCCGGCGGCACGACCGTGCTGCTGGTCGAGCAGAACGCGACGATGGCGCTGTCCATCGCCGAGCACGGCTACGTGATGGAGAACGGCAAGATCGTGATGGACAAGCCGGCCAAGGAGCTGCTCGAGGACTCCGACGTGCGCGAGTTCTACCTCGGTCTCGGCGCCGAGGGCGGGGCGAAGTCGTTCCGCGAGGTCAAGCACTACAAGCGGCGCAAGAGGTGGCTGTCGTGAGCGAGAGCGAGGCCGCGGTGTCGTGCGATGAAAGCGTCGTTACTCACGCTGGGGGTGAGGAAGGACGCTTTCACCGCACTTCTCATGGGGCACTGCCGTGACCGCGACCAGGGAGCGCGTGGACGCCGAGCCGCTGGTCGACGTGCCGGTGCTGGTGTTCGACGACGTGCGGCTGTCCTTCGCCGGGGTGAAGGCGATCGACGGGGTCACGTTCAGCGTCGGCCCGAACGAGCTGTTCGCGATCATCGGACCGAACGGCGCCGGCAAGACGTCGATCTTCAACGTGCTGTCCGGGGTGTACCGCCCGCAGTCCGGCCGGGTCTCCTTCGCCGGCACCGACCTGATCGGCAAACGTCCGCACGTGATCGCGCGGCTGGGCATCTCCCGCACGTTCCAGAACATCGAGCTGTTCGCGAACCTGACCGTGGTGGACAACCTGATGCTCGGCCGGCACCACCACGACCCGTACGGCACGCTGGCCGCGATCGCCTGGCTGGGCCGGGCGCGGCGCAGGGAGCTGGCGAACCGCGCGGCGGTCGAGGACATCATCGACTTCCTGGAGCTGGAGCAGTGGCGCCGGTTCCCGGTGGGGCTGCTGCCCTACGGCGTGCAGAAGCGGGTGGAGCTGGGCCGGGCGCTGGCCATGGAGCCCAAGCTGCTGCTGCTGGACGAGCCGGTGGCGGGCATGAACCTCGAGGAGACCGAGGACATGGCCCGCTACATTCTCGACGTGCGGGACGAGCTGGGCATCCCGCTGATCATGGTCGAGCACGACATGGGCCTGGTGATGGACCTGGCCGACCGGGTGATGGTGGTCGACTTCGGCCGCCCGATCTGCACCGGCACCCCCCGCGAGGTGCAGGAGAACCCGGACGTCATCAGGGCCTATCTGGGTGAGGAACATCGGAGCGCCGGAGGCGCGGCATGAAGCTTGCGGAATGCCCGGCGAGGGAGTTGGCCCACCGCGACGAGGGTGGCCCGAGGAACTGGGGTCTGGGGGCTTGCCCCCAGTGGAACACGGTCTGCCCGAGGAGTGGTCCGGTGACCCACCCGTCAAGACGACCCACGACCATGGCCAACACTCCCGAGTTGTTGGAGGGCACCTCATGACCGCTGTGGCCGACCAGAAGATCACTACGACCACCGTGGCCAGCCGGGTCCGGGATCGCGCGCTCCAGATGCCGAACCGGATCGCCTTGCGGGAGAAGGACTTCGGCATCTGGCAGCAGGTGACCTGGCGGGAGTACTGGGACCGGGCCGAGCTCGTCGGGCACGCGCTGCTGGCCCTGGGTGTCGAGCCGGGCGACCGGGTGGCCGTGCACTCGGAGAACCGGCGGGAGTGGCTCTACACCGACATCGGCGCGGCGTCGGTGCGCGCGGTGACCGTCGGGCTGTACCCGACCAACCCCGAGGCCGAGGTGGCGTACCTGCTGTCGCACTCCGGGGCGCGGGTGCTCATCGCCGAGGATCAGGAGCAGGTGGACAAGGCGCTGGCCGTGCTGGACCAGCTGCCGGCGCTGGAGAAGATCGTCTACATCGAGCCGCGCGGCATCCGGCACCGCTACACCGACCCGAAGTTGCTGTCCTGGGAGGATTTCCTCCGGCTCGGTGAGGAGCACCGGGCGGCGCAGGCCGGCGCGGTGGAGCGGCGGATGGCCGAGGCCGCCGAGGACGACGTGCTCACCATGGTCTATACCTCCGGCACCACCGGGCCGCCCAAGGGCGCCATGCTCACGGTGTCCAATGTGGAGTACTGTATCCAGGTGCTGGTGGAGGGCGGCGGGTTCACCTCGCCGCCACCGTCCCCTTCGGACGTGACGCTGTCCTACCTGCCGCTGTGCCATGTCGCCGAGCGGATCTTCACCACCTGGTTCTCCGCGTGCGCCGGCATCCAGGTGCATTTCGCCGAGTCGATCGAGACCGTGCAGCCGAACCTGCGCGAGGTGCAGCCGACGATCCTGTTCGGGGTGCCCCGGATCTGGGAGAAAGTCCTTGCCGGGGTTCGGATCCGGCTGGACTCGGCGAGCTGGCTCAAGCGTACGATCGGCCGGTTCTGGCTACGCCAGGCCGACCGGATCGCCGCGACGCTGGTGCGTACGGGCGGAAAGCACACGTCCGGGAGCCGGCTGCGCTACGCGGTCGGGTACCTGTTCTTCTTCCGCTCGTTGCGGGACCGGATCGGCATGCGCAAGGTGCGCTACGCCGCGTCCGGGGCCGCCCCGATCGCGCCGGAGGTGCTGCGGTTCTTCATGGGCATCGGTGTTCCCATGCACGAGGTGTACGGGATGACCGAGAACTCCGCGATCGCCACGGCGAACCGGCCGGGCCGGGTGAAGGTGGGCACGGTCGGCGAGCCGCACCCCGGGGTCGAGTTGAAGATCGACGAGACCACCGGGGAGATCCTGACCCGGCACGCCGGTACGTTCGCCGGGTACTGGCGGGATCCGGAGGCGACCACGCGGGCCGTGACCGCCGAGGGCTGGCTGCACACCGGTGACGTCGGCGAGTGGGTGGACGGCACGCACGTCAAGATCACCGACCGGATGAAGGACCTGATCATCACCGCGGGCGGGAAGAACGTGGCCCCGTCGGAGATCGAGAACGCACTCAAGGCCTCGCCGTTCATCAAGGAGGCGATCGTGATCGGCGACCGGCGGGCCTACCTCACCGCGCTGATCGGCATCGAGCTGGAGACCGTCGGGCACTGGGCCCAGGCCCGCCGGCTCGCCTACACCACCTACCGCGACCTGGCCGAGAAGCCCGAGGTGCGCAAGCTCGTCCAGTCCATTGTGGACGAAGTGAACGTGCGGTTCGCCTCGGTCGAGCAGATCAAGACGTTCTCCATGCTCCCCAAGGAGCTCGACCACGAGGACGGTGAGCTGACCGCCACCCAGAAGGTCAAACGCTCGGCCATCGCGACGATGTTCGCCGAGCAGGTGGAAGGTATGTACAAGCGGTGAGCCGGGGCAAACGAGGAGTTCGACAGTGACGGAGCTGATCCAGAGCCTGGTGCACGGGCTGGGCCAGGGCTCGGTCTACGCGTTGCTGGCGTTCGGCTTCGTGATCATCTTCAAGGCCATGGGTGTGATCAGCTTCGCCCAGCCGGCGTTCATGCTGACCGGTGCGGTGCTGGTGAGCTACCTCGTCACCGCGATGAACTTCTACCTTGCGGTGATCGTCGCGGCGCTGTTGGTGGCGCTGCTCGGGGTCGGTGTGGAGCGGGCCGTGATCCGCCCGATGATCGGCAAGCCGGTGTTCGTCATCTCGATCATTACGTTGGGCGTGGACGTGGTGGTCCGGGTGGTGGTCAACGGCTACATCGGGCTGGACGTCCGCCAGCTGAACGACCCCTGGAAGCTCAACACCACGTCGCTCTTCGGCAGCGACGTGCAGATCCGCGACCTGGTCACGTTCGGCACCACGATGGTGCTGGTCGCCGTGCTGTTCACGTTCTTCCGCTACGCCCGGATGGGGCTGGCCATGCGCGCGGCCGCGTTCGACCAGGAGGTGGCGCTGGCCCAGGGCGTCTCGGTGGGCATGGTGTTCACGCTGTCCTGGGCGATCGCCGGGGCGATGGCCGCGATCGCCGGGGTGTTCGTCTCCTCCGGCGGCGTCGACCCGCAGCTGTGGATCATCGCGCTGCGGGCGCTGCCGGTGATCATCCTGGGTGGGCTGGACTCGCTGGGCGGCGCGGTGATCGCCGGGCTCCTGATCGGGGTGGTCGAGTCCCTGGTCGCCACCTACGGCGCGGACCTCGCGCCCTGGATGGGCGGCGAGTTCTCGCTGGTCACCCCGTACCTGGTGATGATGATCGTGCTGCTGGTGCGGCCCTACGGGTTGTTCGGCACCCGGGAGGTGGTCCGGATTTGACGTCCTCCCTGCCCGAGGGCGGGGATTCCAACCCATAACTTGCCAACGCGGTGGAAGGAGGTGCAGGTTGAGGTTCACGGTTCAGGGCCCCGCCCTGCGGCTGGAGGGCTCCCCGTGCTGCCAGGGTCGTCCTACCCCGGTTGTCGATATTTCTGGCGGCGTTGAGGTCGGCATGCCCGGTGTGCCCACAGGCCACGCAGCGGAACCGCGCTTGGCTCTCACGCGATTCGGCTGCAATGTGCCCGCAGACCGAGCACTGTTGCGACGAGTAGGCAGCGTCGACCTCGATGACTCTGCCTGCAGCTTTGTGTTTCAGTCGGGTAAGCAACGCACCCCAACCCGCCGTGAGGATGCGCCGGTTCAATCCGGCCTTGGCGCGGACATTCCGGCCAGGAGTGTCGCTGGTACCTCTGGCCGAGCGGGTCATGGCCCGTACGTTCAACCGCTCGACACTGATCTTGTCGAACCGGCGGGCCAGGTCGGTGGTGGTCTTTTCCACCCAATCGGTGCGCCGGTCCTTGCTACGCGTCTTCAGCCGGGCAATCGATCGTACGACTCGCTTGCGCCGGTTCGATCCCGGCTTAGCTCGCGCCAGCCTGCGTTGCTGGCGCACCACGCGTTCCGCCTCTTTGAGAGTGAGCTCGGGACACTTGAGCAGTTCGCCCGTCGAGAGCGCGGCCGACACAACGATACCCCGATCGACGCCTACTGTTGCGCCGTTGTCAGGCGGTTCGACCGGCTTGGGAATCGCAGCGAAGGCGATGTGCCACCGGCCGATGCCGTCGCGAGTGATTCGGTACGACCTTATGCCGTGAGGCACGGCGCGGCTGCGGCGGAATTTGACCCAACCGACCTTCGGCACCCACACGTGTCCAAATCTGCGATTGAGCCTGGCAATATGCTCCGGCTTCACACCAACCTGCCGAAACCCTTCGTGAACACGTGCCTTCCGCCACGTAGGCCGCTGGTGCGTGCCCCCCAAGAAGTAGGACAGCGCCTGGTGGAAATCCCGCAGGGCTTGTTGCTGCACGGTCACCGACCCCGCCCGAAGCCAGTCAAACGCCCGGCGGGCCTCGGTGAGCTGGTGCGCTTGCTCAAGATAGTTCGGAGCCGACCTCCGGCCGGGCCTCCAGTGCAAATGCTGCTCGACCGCCAGGTTCCACACGAATCGTGCGTGGGCGCAGTGCTCCATCATCACCACCTCTTGGGCGGATGTGGGCAGAAGCCGGAATCGTGGCATGAGGCTGACGCTATAGGCCTCCCCCGACAAGATCGCTGGCGTTGCGTGCGTTCGGGCGATCGGCTTCCTTGGTCGCGTGCCGGTGAGAGCCTCCGGCGATTGGAGGCGATATGACCGCCACTCGCCTGTGGGGCCGGCCGGAGCTGTACACCTCGTACAAGCAGGACATGGCGCTGCTGAACACCACGCCGAAGAAGGTGTTCATCGGTGTGCTGCTGGTCATCGCGCTGGTGCTGCCGTTCAGCTTCGAGGACGACGTGGTGCAACTGCTGGCCACCGCGTGCGTGTACGGGATCGGCGCGATCGGGCTCAACATCGTGACCGGGTACGCCGGGCAGGTTTCCCTCGGCCACGCGTTCTTCGTGGCGATCGGCGCGTACACGGCGGCGGTGCTCTCCGGCGACCCGGACGGGCGCCAGCTCGGCTTCGGGATCACCGAGCTGCCGGTGTGGCTGCTCGCCGCGGGTGCCGTCGCCGCGATCGCCGGGGCGCTGGTCGCGCCGCTCGCCGTCCGGCTGCGCGGGCTGTACCTGGCCATCGTCACGCTGGGCCTGGTGTTCATCGGGCAGTTCCTCTTCCGCGAGTGGACCAGGATGGCCGGGCCGCCGGACATCGGCCGGGCCGCGCCGGTGCTCACCCTGTTCGGCGTCCGGCTCGACCAGGACGGCGAGTCGCTCACCCGGGTGCAGCAGCTGTACTTCGTGATGCTGGTGCTGCTGGTGATCTTCGCGGTGCTGGCCCGGAACCTGGTGCGCTCCCGTACCGGGCGGGCGTTCGCCGCGATCCGGGACCGGGACATCGCCGCCGCGGTGATCGGCGTCAATCTGACCCGGTACAAGGTGATCGCGTTCGCGGTGTCCTCGTTCTACGCGGGCGTGGCCGGCGCGCTGCTCTACGTCATTCCCTCCACGTTCACCTCGGGCAACTTCAACCTGCTGATGTCGGTGCAGTTCATCGCGATGATCCTGATCGGCGGGGTGGCCACCATCTCCGGCTCGATCATGGGCGCGCTGTTCATCACCCTGCTGCCCAGGATCACCACGGAACTGCCGGCCGTGCTGCCGTTCATCACCGACAGCGCCACGGGCGGGGGAATCACGGTCGTCCAGGTCGAGGCGATCCTCTACGGCCTGCTGATCATCGTATTTCTTTTGTTCGAGCCGAGAGGTCTGTACGGGATATGGATTCGAGTTCGAAACTACTGGAAGGCATGGCCGTTCTCCTACTGAAGCGGCCGGGAAGGAATCGTGCCATGACCGTTCAACGACGCATGGTCGCGGCGCTGGCGGTACCGCTCGCGCTGGCCATGCTGGTGGCGGGCTGCCGGGCCAAGGAGTCCACCGCGCCGCAGACCGGCAAGGAAGGCAACAAAGTCGACTTCGGCGTCACCAACGAGCCCTGCACGGGCTCGACGCACACGGACCGGGGCTGCATTTATCTGGGCACCATGTCCGACCTCACCGAGGGCCCGTTCAAGGCGCTCGCCGTGCCGATCACCGAGGCGCAGAAGGCATTCTGGAAGCGCGTGAACGATTCGGGTGGCATCGGCGGTTACGACATCGACGTGACCACCTACGTGAAGGACAACAAGTACAACCCGCAGATTCAGAACCAGGTGTACCAGGAGATCAAGCCGAAGATCCTGGCCATCGCCCAGACCCTCGGCTCGCCCACCACCGCGGCCATTTTGCCCGACCTGAAGGCGAGCAACCTCGTCGCGGTCCCGGCGTCCTGGACCTCGCTGTGGGGCGTCGAGGACGTCGTGGTCGAGTCCGGCGTCAACTACTGCTTCGAGTCGATGAACTCGGTCGACTACGCCAAGCAGAAGCTCAGCGTGAAGTCCGTGATGGCCGTCCATCTGGCCGGCGACTACGGTGACGACGCCGCGGCCGGCGCGAAGATCGCCGCGGAGAAGAACGGCCTGACGTTCACCGACGTGAAGACCGCCACCGGGCAGGACAACCAGGGCGCGGCGATCGCCGCGATCGTGTCCGGCAATCCCGACCTGGTGATCCTCACCAACAGCCCGACCGACGCCGCGGTGATCATCGGTGGTGCCGCCTCGAAGGGCTTCAAGGGCAAGTTCATCGGCACCGGCCCGACCTGGAACCCCGGCTTGCTGAAGAGCGCCGCCGCCCCCGCGATCAAGGCGTTGTACCTGCAGTCCGGCCCCTGGCAGCCGTTCGGCGCGGACACCCCGGGCCACAAGGCCATGCGCGAGGCCCTCGGCACCGTCTCCGCCCCCAACGACGGCTACACCTCGGGCTGGGTCTGGTCCTACCCGCTCAAGGCGGCCCTGCTCAAGGCGGCCGAGAACAAGGACCTGACCCGCGCCGGCCTGCTCAAGGCGGTCAAGTCGCTCACCTCGGTCGACTACGAAGGCATGCTCCCCTCCGGCGCCGGCAACTACGCGGGTGACCCGGACAAGGCGGCCGTACGGCAGAGCCAGATCGCGAAGCCGGACGACGCCGCCGCGTCCGGCGTCACGGTGATCGAGCCCTTCTTCACCGGCCCGACCGCGAAGGACTACAAGTTCACCAAGGCGTGCTACCAGTAACTCGCCAGGCGACGATGTGACATTTCCCCGCTCTATCGGTAAATG
>NZ_DASYTH010000381.1:0-3394 GCF_036002505.1 Actinophytocola sp.
TGCGGGCGACCGCCTGGTGGACCTCGGCGGGGCGGGTGGGGTAGTCGTAGGCGGCGGGGGTGCCGGTGTAGGTGGGGTCTAGCTCTTGCTGGTAAAGGGTTTGGGTGAGGGTCCAGTAGACCTGGCTGTGGAACGGCCACAAGAACTCCGAGCCGGGAGCGAAGCCGGCGGCCAGCATCCCCTCGTGGTCGCCCGCGGCGAATGCGCGGAGGGCGGGTGGGAGGAAGGTGAGGAGGTTAGGGCCGTCGGCGGTCCAGAGGGTGCCTTCCCAGTCGACGCCGCCGTCGAAGAGCCAGGCATTGCGTTCCAACTGCCAGCGGACGAGGTAGCCGCCGTTGGAGATGCCGGCCATCAGGGTTTGGGATGGGGTGTGGCCGTAGCGTTGGGCAACCACGGCGCGGGCGGCGAGGGCTAGTTGGGTGACGCGGGTGTGCCATTCGAGGATGGCGTCGCCGGGGCGCAGTCCGTCCTGGGCGAAACTGAGGCCGGTGTTGCCTTTGTCGGTGGCGGCGAAGGCGTAGCCGCGGGAGAGCACGTAATCCGCGATGGCGCGGTCGTTGGCGTATTGGCGGCGGTTGCCGGGGGTGCCCGAGATGACCAGGCCGCCGTTCCAGTGGTCGGGGAGGCGGAGGACGAACTGGGCGTCGTGGTTCCAGCCGTGGTTGGTGTTGGTGGTGGAGGTGTCGGGGAAGTAACCGTCGAGTTGGATGCCGGGGGCGCCGCTCAGCTGCGGGAGTGAAGCGGAGGTGAGGCCGGCCCAGTCGGCGGGGATCGTGTGTCCGGATAGGACAGTGCCGGCGGTGGTCAGCTCGTCGAGGCAGGCGGCGACCTGAAGTTGCGCTCCGGGCACGTGCAGGCGGTCGATGCGGGCGCAGTGTCCATTGTGGATGGTGGCGCCGGCCGGGGACGCTGCGAGGAGAGCGGTCGCCAGCGCCGTGAGCAGGGCAATGTGGGTGCGCATGGGGCGACCGTAGAAGCCGGAGTGCCGCGGGGATATGTGGGCGGCAGACGCAATCGCGGCGGCGGATGTGGTGGTCGCACACCTCAACGATCAGTGAGCGAGCCCCTTACGGTCGAGGCAAAGCGACGCGAGCACGATGAGGTGCGCCATGTCGAAGCTGCTCCTGGTAATCACCGTCCTGGCCGGGCTGATCGCGGGTACGGGCCCGGCGAGCGCCGCGACGATCGGGGAGGTGACCGGCTTCGGCACCAACCCCGGTGCGCTCAGGATGTTCCGGTACGTCCCGGACGGGCTGGCCGCCGGCCGGCCGACGGTCGTCGCGCTGCACGGGTGCACGCAGACCGCGGCGGCGTACGGCACCAACGCCGGCTGGGTGGAGCTGGCCGACCGGTGGCGGTTCACCGTCGTGCTCCCCGAGCAGCAGACCGCCAACAACTCGAGCCGGTGCTTCAACTGGTTCCAGGCCGGCGACATCGGCCGCGGCCAGGGTGAGGCCGAGTCGATCGCGCAGATGGTGCGCCGCAGCGTCGCCGACACCGGCGCCGACCCCACCCGCACCACGGTCACCGGCCTGTCCGCCGGCGGCGCGATGACCGCGGTCATGCTGGCCACCTACCCCGAGCTGTTCACGGCGGGCGGCATCGTCGCCGGCCTTCCGTACGCCTGCGCCACCACGCTGATCGACGCGTTCTCGTGCATGAACCCGGGGAAGAACCTGACCCCCGCGCAGTGGGGCGACAAGGTCCGCGCCGCCGGCACCGGGCCGTGGCCCACCGTCTCCATCTGGCACGGCACGAGCGACTTCACCGTCGCCACCGCCAACCAGCGCGAACTCGTCGAGCAGTGGACGAACGTGCACGGCATCCCGGCCACCCCGACGGCCACCGACACCGTCGCCGGCTACCCGCACGCGGTGTACCGCACCGCCGCCGGCCGCACCGTCGTCGAGACGTACTCGATCACCAACATGGGGCACGGCCAACCCGTCGACCCGGGCACCGGAACCGGCCAGTGCGGGCACGCCACCGCGTTCGTTCTGGACGTGAACATCTGCGCCGCGTGGCAGCTCGGGATGACCTGGCACCTCGACGGGTGACCCGGGATATCAACCCAACGAATGACGCGAATCAACCGCGAGGTGTACGGAACGCGCTTCCCCTTAGGTGTTGGATAGGCCAGTCAGCACCTGGAAGGGGGACCTATGGAGGACGAGTCCGGCCGGATCACCGTGTCCGGCCTGGCCAAGACGTTCGGCACGGTCAAAGCCGTGGACAACCTGAGCTTCACGGTCGAGCCGGGGACGGTGACCGGATTCCTCGGCCCGAACGGGGCCGGCAAGACGACGACGCTGCGCTGCCTGCTCGGCCTGGTCACGCCGAACGCGGGCGGTTCGACGATCGGCGGCCGGCCGTACAACGAGCTGCACACCCCGGTGACGACCGTGGGCGCGCTGCTGGAGGCGAGCAGCTTCCATCCGGCCCGCACCGCGCGCAACCACCTCCGGGTGTACTGCACGGTCAGCGGGATCCCCAGCCGGCGCGCGGACGAGGTGCTGGAGCTGGTCGGGCTCACCAGCGCGGCGAACCGCAAGGTGAAGGGCTTCTCGATGGGCATGCGGCAGCGGCTCGGGCTGGCCGCGGCCCTGCTCGGCGACCCGCAGGTGCTCATCCTCGACGAGCCGGCCAACGGCCTCGACCCCGAGGGAATCGTGTGGCTGCGCCAGTTCCTGCGGCAACTGGCCAGCCAGGGGCGCACGATCCTGGTGTCCAGCCACGTGCTCAGCGAGGTCGAGCAGACCGTGGACAGCATCGTGATCATCAACAACGGGCGGCTGGTCCGCCAGGGCACGCTGGCCGAGCTCTCCGAGCATCACGGCCACGCGGTGCTGGTGCGCAGCCCCGAGGCCGAACGCCTGGTGGCCGCGCTGGACGGCCAGGCGGAGATCGACAAGCTGGACGACGGCGCGCTGCGGATCACCGGCCCGAGCACCGCCGAGGTGGGCCACGTCGCCTTCGTCGAGCGGATCGAGCTGCACGAGCTGGCCACCGAGCGCAGCGACCTCGAGCAGATCTTCTTCGCGCTCACCGGGGACACCGGCTCGGTCGAGCACTTCGGGTCGGTTGACGGGGGTGCCTCATGATCAGGTTGATCAGGGCCGAGTTCGGCAAGCTGTACTCCACCAAGCTGTGGCTGTGGCTGCTGCTCGGCGCGCTGGGGCTGACCGCGCTCGGCGTGAGCCTCACGATCGGGCTGGACGGGCAGCAGGGCAACCCGAATCCGCCGGTGGCCACCGCGGCGGGGCAGAAGAACATGTTCAGCTCGGCCGCCGCCGCGGGGATCTTCGGGCTCATCCTGGGGATCATCGGGGTGACCGGCGAGTTCCGGCACCAGACGGTCACGCCGACGTTCCTGGCCACCCCGCACCGCGGCCGG
>NZ_DASYTH010000382.1:0-17147 GCF_036002505.1 Actinophytocola sp.
ACAACATATGGACGCCGGGTGAGCCGCCCAGCGCGGAGATCGCCGCCCAGAGCGGTACCCACTACCTGTATGGCCCCCAGTCCGAGCCGACGCCCGGGGAGGACCTGGGATCCGGTGTGAAGCGGTTCCCGGCGAACCCCCGCGCCAGGGACTTCAACGGTACTTACCCGGGACTGAAGGTCTGGCAGGAGTACGGGGCGTTCCAGTTCGTGTCCGGCGCCACGAACACCTACTGGGAATCGTTCTACCTGCCGGACGGTGGCCCGCGCGGAGCGGGCGACGGTGCCTTCGAGATCGAAGGCACCTCGCTCTCCGTCGCGCCGTGCACCATGCAGTGCGCCGTCGCCCGGTGGACCACCGAGGAGTTCACCTACGACGCGGCCGACGCCGAGTCCGGGAAGATCGACTTCGACATGCTGACGACCCTGCTACTCGCGGGCGACGGCCATTCGTCGTACACGGTCGAGATCTGTGACCACGACGGCCGCGTGGTGACCACCGGGCACGGCCCGGAGGGCATCTTCCCCCTCAACGAGTGGGATCACCACGAGGCGTACATCGACATCAAGAAGCTGGTGTACGGCAAGAAGTACAAGATCTGCGGCTCGGTCAAGCAGACGTTTGCCGAGACCGCCGCCAGCCTCGGCAAGCTGATCCTCGACAACATCTCGCTGACGGTCAGCCCGAGGCCCGGCCTGTCCCCGGAGGTGCCGTGCACGGTCAGCGGCTCGACGAGCGGATCGCTGGAGCTGACCGGACTTCTCTCCGGGGGGAGCACCCCGGACTTCTGCAGCATGCTCACCAACCCGCTCGGTCAGACGCTCGCCCCGGTGACCGACACGGTGTACTGCCTGGTGGCCTGCGGGGCGATCGGCGACGTGGTGAACCGCCTGAGCGGATTGTTCATCGTTCTCGATCTGACGACCGGGCAGTGCCTCGGCTACCTGATCGGCAAGGAATCGGTGCCCAGCCTCGATCCCGAGCAGCTGATGGCCTACATCAAGGACGGCACGCTGGGTAAGGCGGTCGGCAGTGTGCTCCTGCTGGTGAAGGGTGTCACCAACGGCCTGCTGCCGACGGTGCTGGCCGATCCCCTCGGCACCGTGACCCGGATTGTCGGGGGCCAGCTGCAGAACGTCACCGACATCCTGGCCAGGCCGACCACGCTGACCCAGATCGATCTGGGCTGGACCGTGGACAACCTCGGATGGGTGGTAGGACACCTGACCGGCCCGCTGTCCAGCGGTGGCCAGACCGACGCCGCGCTCGGCGGCGTCGTGTTCATCGACGAGAACGGGAACGGGATCTGGGACCGCGGTGAGCCGGTTCAGCCGGGTGTGAAGGCCTCGCTGACCGACGCCAACGGTAACGACTACGGCTACGCCATCACCGGACCGGACGGGCGGTACCTGTTCCCCAGGCTGCAGCCGCGGACCGATCCGTCGTACTACCAGATCAAGTTCACCGGGCCGAACGGCGAGCCGTTGTGGATCACCCGGAAGTACGTGGGTCTGGACCGCAGGGTCATGTCCAGCGCGAACTCGGACGGAAGCACCGACCGGATTCCGTTGAGCCATGGTCAGGTGGACCTGACCTGGAACGCCGGTCTCACCGAGGCCTTCATGCCGGGCCAGCCGGGACAGCCAGGCCAGCCAGGCCAGCCGGGCCAGCCGGCGAACGTGAGCATCAGTGTCGGCACGCCGGCCGTCAGCCCCAACCCGGTCACCGCCGGTGAGGACACGACGATCACGCTTCCGGTCACCAACACCGGCAATGTGCCGATCGAGCTGTCCCAGCTGATGGCCACCGTCGACGGACAGCAGGTCCCGCTCGACTGCGGGCAGGGTCAGCTGATGCCCGGTCAGACCGCGAACTGCACGCTGCACGTGACGGCGAAGCCGGACACCAACACGCTGACGATCGTCGTCGCCGTGCCCGGTGCGAACGGCATGGCGCAGACCGCGACCTGCCAGGCGACCTACACCGGCCAGGCCCCGTGTGCCTGTGACCGGGCCAAGGAGAGCCAGACCGGCGCCGCCGCGCCGGTCATCGGCTCCCTCGGCTGACCAGCCAGGTCGGCCGTAGTGGCTCCGGGTGGGCGGGCATCCCGTAAGGGGGTGCCCGCCCACCCGGCGGCCGCCGGGTTTCAGTGCTCCGTCGCCGGCAGCGCGGCGGGAGGGGCTGGGGGATACCGGGAAAGGACTCAAGCGTGGTCGTCGACGTTCCGCTGATCACCATTGGCGGCGGGTTGGGGTCGTTCGCCCTGGTCGACGTGCTTCGCGTGGCGGGCGTGCCGGCCGAGAAGATCAGGGTGGTCTCCCCGGACCGGGCACCGGACGCCAGGTTCCTGCGCCTGTGCCGGGTGTCCGGGTTGGCCGACACCGACCGGCTGCGCTCGGACTCCTCGTCGAGGATCGACAATCCGTGGGGATTCCCGGGATACGCCCTCGAGCACGCCTGGCGGACCCGCCGGGTATGGCCGCTGTTCCGGGTCCTCACCGAGCCGGTGTTCAGCGAGTACTACACGCCCACTGTGGGCCAGGTGCACGCCGGTCTGTGTCGTGAGGCCGAGCGGATCGACTGGGGGTCGATGGTGGTCCACGGTGTCGCGACCGGGTTGCACCGCGGTGACGGCGGCTACGTGGTGACGGTCGAGCCCGCGTCCGGCGGCCAGCCGGTGCTCTACCGGTCCAGGTTCGTCCACCTCGCGCTCGGCTACGGCGGGCTCCGGTTCCCGGCTGGCGCCCACGACTTCCGCGACCGGGATCCGGCGGGCGACCGGCTGGTGCACGCCTACGAGCCACACGAACACGTGTACACCACTCTTGCCGAACGGTCGGGTGCCGTGCTCGTCCGGGGTGCCGGCATCACCGCGTCCCGGGTGCTGCAGCGGTTGGCCGACGACCGCAAGACATCGGGCCGGGAAATTCGCGTCTGGCACCTGTTCCGCCGACCCGCCGAAGCCCGTGGGTGGCCGGCCCGGCTTTGCCGGTACAGCGGGGGCGGCTTTGCCTGCCAGCCGTTCAACTTCCCCAAGGCGGCGTTCGGCGGTCAGCTCCGTGACCGGATCTCGCAACTGCCCGCCGCCGAGCGGGCCGAGGCGATCAAGGCGATGGGCGCCACGAGCACCCCGTATCGCCGGCTCTGGGCGCGGCAGTTGCGGCGCGGGATGGCGGAGGGCTGGTACCGGGCCGTCGCCGGAGAGGTGATCGAACTCTCGCCGACCGTGTCCGGGATCGAGGCGCGGGTCCGCCCGCTGTCCGGCGAGCCCGTGATCCTGCCGGTGCACTTCGTCATCAATGCCACCGGGTTGGATCCCGACATCCGCCGGCATCCGCTCCTCGAGTCACTGCTCGACGGCTTGGGAGCGACCATGAACCCGCTCGGCGGTCTGGACGTCGGGCACGACTTCGAGGTTCTGAACACGGCGAGCGGGCCCGGCCTGATCTACGCCTCCGGGGTCGCCGCCGCAGGCGGGCACCTCGCGCCGGTGGACTCGCTCGCCGGGTTGCAGCTGGCCGCCCTGGCGATCGCCGACTCACTCGCCCGGCACGGGTTGGGTCCGCGACTGCGGTCCGTGCGTTCCGCCGCGGCGTGGTGGTGCTGGATGAGGAACCGGCCGATATGACCCTGACACTGTCTGGCCGGATCCAGACCAGGCTGGCACTGCTTGCCGTGGTCGGTGTGCCCTGGACGATGATGATCGCGCCGCTGCTGCCCGGGGGCGTCCGGTACGGCCACGCGCTGGCCTCGCTGCCGGTCATCGCCGTGCTCGGCGTCGGCTGGGAGCTGCTCTACCACGGCTGCCAGCAGCTGCGCTGGGGCAGGGACTGGCCCAGCGTGTTCGCCCTCGCGGCCGGCATACCGGAGGGCGCTCTGGCCTGGCCGGTGCTTCGCACGCTCGGGCTGGCACCGCGATCTCCGTTCGGGTATGCGCTGTTCTTCGGCACCACCTGGCTGCTGATCTGGCTGGTGGCACAGGGGCCCGTTCGAGTGATCGCGCCGTGGTGGCGCCATACCGGCGGGCGGCTGATCCCGCGCAGCGCCCCGATGCCCGAGCCGGTCGCGGCCGCGCCGCGTGCCGCGAGAATCACGGCACACCGCCCGAGATCCGTGGTCGTCGGAGCCTGGGCGATGACCGGCCTCGTTTCGCTGCTCGCGCTGTCCGCCTCCAGCACCCCCGCCGCACCTGGCGATCGGCGGACCACATTGGACGGTGCGTCCAGGACCGGGCCGAACCAGGGGGCTCAGCACGCCGCGGACAGGGTGGAGCCGGTGTCGCTGGCCGTGCCGCGCATCGCCACCAGCTCCACGCTCATGCGGCTCGGGCTGGACTCGACCGGTGAGCCGGAGACGCCGCCGGTGACGGGTCCGGTGCGGGCGGGCTGGTATGCGCTCGGACCGGCACCGGGGCAGCTCGGACCCGCGGTGATCGTCGGCCATGTGGACGGCGCCCGACCGCCGGGAATCTTCCACCGGCTGCGGGAGCTGGCACCTGGTGACGAGATCCTCATCGGCCGGGCGGACTCGTCGGTGCTGCGGTTCGTGGTGACCCGCGTCCAGCAGGCACCGGTGGTCCTGTTTCCCAGTGACGAGGTTTACCGCCCGTCGTCCGTCCGGGAGCTTCGGCTGATCACGTGCGGCGGCGGTTTCGACAGCACCGCGATGTCCTATCGCCAGAACGTGATCGTCTTCGCCGCCCTCGACGCCGATCCGCAGCCGGTGAGGTGAGGTGCCCCCCGAAACATCAACCGTTCCCCATACCGGGAGGTGCCGTGAGTCGAAATGTAGCCATGCCGGTCCGCCACAACGGTCGCTGGCGCCGCACCATCATGCTGTTGAACACCGGGTGGCACCGAAGGGCGCTGGTCGCCTTCATGGTGATCGTCATGGCGCACTGGGCCGAGCACGTCGCTCAGGCAATCCAGATCTACCTGCTCGGCTGGCCGGTGCACCGCGCCGGCGGCCTCCTGGGCCTGCTGTACCCATGGCTGGTGCACTCCGAATGGCTGCACTACGGGTTCGCCCTCACCATGCTCGTCGGCCTCATCGTGCTCAGGCCGGGCTTTCTCGGCCGGTCGCGTGGCTGGTGGACGGCCGCCCTCGGTATCCAGGTCTGGCACCATTTCGAGCACCTGCTTCTGCTCGTCCAGGCACTCACCGGCTCCTACCTGTTCGGACGCGCCGCACCGACGAGCATCATTCAGCTTCTTGTTCCCCGAGTGGAGCTGCACCTTTTCTACAACGCGGCCGTCTTCGTGCCGATGATGATCGCCTTCGTGGCGCACAGGCGGCCAGGTGCCCGGGTGCGCGTCGACATGCAGTGCACATGTGCCGTGGTCGGTTCTCGGAGAATTCCGCAGCGGACCCCCGGCCGGCACGCCGATCAAATCACATGACCAGTTACTCGGGAGTACTTTCTCGATCGGTTGGAAGTGCGCATCGAATGGTGCCATTTTCTCACGATTTAGTGACGTGCGGTAATCCAGCTTCGCACTATGTCACTCGAACGAGTATCCGATTTCCGTCGTACTATTCCGCCGGTCGCCGCAACGGCGGTCGACACCGATCGGTCAGGCGCGTTCCGGAGGGTTACCGCGTGCTCAGCTACGTCGAACTCGCGGCGTCGACGTCGATGTACGGCATGGGAATCGTCGCCCAGAGTGTCGCGGCTCGCCGGGTCGAGCGGCGCGGAGCGGGGCTCGCTCTCCTCGCCCGGCTGGCGAGGGACCGCCTGTACCTGGTCGGTTTCGCGGGGCAGGCCGGCGGGTTCGTGCTCGCCTTTCTCGCGCGTGCCTCGCTTCCGCTCTACCTGGTGCAAGCCGGTTCGTCGTGTGCGATCGGGCTGGCCACCGTCGTCGGCGTGGTGCTGCTGAGGTGGCGGGTCCGCTTCGCCGAGGTCGCGATGCTCGTGGTCATGGCGGCCGGACTCGTGCTGCTCGCGGCCGCGGCTACGCCCGCCGCGTCCGGAGACATCCCTCCGGAGATGGAGCTGGTCCTGTTCCTGCTGCCCCTGCTGACCGGTCCGGCCGCCGCTCTCGCCTGCCGGCGGGACGCCACCCTGTCGCTGGCCGTGCTGGCCGGTGTGCAGTTCGCGCTCGTCGCCGTCTGCGGGCGCTCGATCGCGGACGAAGCCATCCTCGACCTGCCGCTGGACCCCGTCGCGTGGCTGGTGCTCCTGTCCGCACTGCTCGGGCAGGCCTGCCTGTCCGCCGCACTGGCTCGGGCTGGCCCCACCTCGACGGTGGCGTCGATGGACGCCGTCACGATGGTGATCAGCTCGGTGGCCGGCATCGCCGTGCTGGGCGATCCGGTCGTGCCGGGCCGGGAATGGTCGGTGGTGGTGGGCATCGTGCTGGTCCTGTCGGCCGTGCTGGGGCCGGCGGTGCGCCGGGCGCGGGAGGCGCCGTGAGCGAGCTTGCGAGCGAACCATTGGGCCCTGCCCTGCTGCCGAGGGACGAGGCGGCAGGGTTGCCGCCACCGAGCTTGCGAGGTGGCGGAATGAGCGGGCTTGCGAGCGAACCATTGGGCCCTGCCCTGCTGCCGAGGGACGAGGCGGCAACGTCGCCGTCACGAGCTTGCGAGGTGACGGGTTGAGCGGAGCCCGCGGAGCGAACCATCGAACACTGAGCGCCCGGCCGGTCGCCAGCGTCTCCGTCGACCTGGACAACCTCTGGGCGTACCTCAAGACGCACGGCGATCCGGACTGGGCGCGGTTGCCCAGCTTCCTGCCGGCCGCGGTGCCCCGGTTGCTGGGCGTCCTCGGTGCGCACCGGGTCACCGCCACGTTCTTCGCCGTCGGCATGGATGTCGAGCGCGACGACGGTGCGCAGGCGGTGGCCGACGTGAGCGCGGACAGGCACGAGGTCGCCAACCACTCCTACCGGCACGAACCGTGGCTGCACAGGTACTCCCGCGCCGAACTGGAAACGGAGCTGGTGCGGACCGAGGAGGCGATCGTCGCCGCGGGCGCGCCCCGTCCGGTGGGCTTCCGGGGCCCCGGCTACAGCGTCTCACCCGACCTGCTGGCCGTGCTCGCCGAACGGGGCTACACCTACGACGCGAGCGTCCTGCCCACCTGGACCGGACCGCTGGCCCGCGCGTTCCACAACCGCACGGCGCGCGCCGGCGAGCGGCGGGACGAGCTGTTCGGTGGCTTCTCCCGCGTGCTGGCTCCCAACCGCGCCCACCGGTGGCGGCTCGCGGACGGCACGCACCTCGTCGAGTTGCCGGTCACGACCATGCCGCTGCTGCGGGTCCCCGTCCACGGGGCCTACGTGCTGCTGCTGCACGCGATCTCACCGCGGCTCGCGCGCGCCTACTTCGCCACCGCGATCCGGTTGTGCCGGTGGCTCGGCGTCGGCCCGTCGCTGCTGGTCCATCCCACCGACGTGCTTGGCGACGCGGAGGCGCCCGGCATGGAGTTCTTCCCCGGCATGGCGGTGCCGGCCGGGCAGAAGATCGCGCTCCTCGACTGGATGCTCGCCACGCTGCGCAGCCACTTCGACGTCGTGGGCACGGGCGAGCACGTCGAGCGCATCGGTGTGCCGTCGCGGACGCGCCGGGTGTGCGCCGCGTGACGACCGTGCGAACGGCACCGGCGACGACCGCTCTGCGGTGGTTCGCCTGCCTCACCGTGGCGCTGGCGCCGGTGGAGGGCTACCTCACCCACCTCCACCCGCACCTGGCCAAGGTCGCGCCGGCGCTGCTGGTCGTGGCGTGGGCTGCCGTGCGGGTGCGGCAGCGGCAGGCTCCCCAGCTCCACGCGGCGCACGCGCTGCTCGCGCTGCTGACCGTGTTGTTGCTGGCCTCGACGGCGGCGCACACCGGCGGGACGTTCACCGCCGAATACCTCCTGCGGTGGCTCCCTTTCGTCGCCCTGACGGTGGTGCTCATCGACGTCGCGGCGACTGAGGTGCCGATCCGCGCCCTGCTCGTGGCCGCTGTCGCCGGCGCCACGGTTGCCGCCGCCGGCGCGCTGTACAGCCTGCTCGCGACGGGGGCGGCGCGGGCGACCGGACCGCTCGATGACCCCAACGACCTGGCTGTCGCGCTGGTGATGGCGGTCCCGCTGCTCGTCGCCGTGCCGAGGGCAGGGAGCCGCCCGGCACCCGGTGTGCACGCGCTGGCCGTCCTGGCCGCGACCCTGCTGGTGGCGGGTGCGGCGGCGACCTTCTCCCGGGGCGGCGCGCTCGCGCTCGCGGCCGCCGTGATCTGGCTGCTCGTGCGTCGCGTGCTGCTCGTGCGCGTGCTGGCGGGCATCCTCGCCGGGACCGCCGTGGTGGTCGCCGTCGCGGCGCAGTTCGCCGCGGCCGAGTTGTCGAGGTCGTTGCGCGAGAAGACCTTCATCGCTGAGTCCAATGTGGACACCCGAGAGCTGCGGTGGCAGGCGGCCGCCCGGATGCTCGCGGAGCACCCGATGCTCGGTGTCGGACCGGGCGGGTTCCGCGGCGAGTACGCGGCCGCGTCCGGCAACGCGGAGCTCGCGGAGCAGACCCCGGTGGCGCACAACATGTTCCTTGAGGTCGCCGCGGAGCTGGGCCTGCCGGCTTTCTGCGCCTTCGCCGGACTCGCCGCGGTCGCCCTCGTCGCCGCCGAGCGCGTGCTGCGTACCGGGCGGGACCGCGCGGTGATGGTGGCGGTGCAGGCCGCCCTGCTCGCGGTCGCGCTGGGGGCCACGTTCCTGTCCGAGCAGTACTACCTGCCGCTTTGGCTGCTGACGGCGCTGGCCGTCGCGGCCGAGCTGCGTGGGCGAAGAGAAGGGAACGGCAGTGCGCGTACTGCACATGATCAGTGAGATGGGCAGCGGCGGTGCCGAGACACTCGTGGCGGGAATGGTCACCGCGGGCAGCGGGTACGGCTGGGAGTCGGCGGTCGCGAGCGGCGGCGGTCACCGTGCCGACGCGTTGCGCGCCGCCGGGGTGCCGGTGTTCCCCGTGCCGGTGGCGAGGCGTTCGGTGCACGGCGTGGCCCGCGCCGTCGTGGCGTCGTCGCGGGCCGTGTGCCACTTTCGCCCGGACGTCGTGCTGGCGCACAACGTCTCAGCCAGCCTGGTGGCGCGTCTGACGACGCTGTGGGACAGGCGACCGGTCGTGACCGTCTTCCACGGCGTCGCCGACGCCGACTACCCCGGCGCGGCGCGGATCCTGCGGCGCACGTCCCGGACGGTCGTCGCGGTCGCCGCGGCGACCGCCGAGCGGCTGCGGGCGGCCGGCCTGGACTCCCCCCAGCCCATGGTGATCCCCAACGCGGTGTTCCCCCGCGCTGCTGGAACCGGGCGCACCGCGGTCCGGGCCGCGCTCGGCATACCGCCGCGGGTGCCGGTGGCCCTGTGCATCGCACGGCTGGAACCCCAGAAGCGGCACGACGTGCTGCTGGACGCGTGGGCCTTGCTCAGCGGTGACGCGGTGCTGCTGCTGGCGGGAGACGGCAGCCTGCGGGCGGAGCTGACGCGCCGGGTGGCCACCTCCGGGCTCGCGGACCGGGTCCGGTTCCTCGGCAACCGCGACGACGTGCCCGACCTGCTCGCGGCCGCGGACGTCACGGTGCTCACCAGCGACTGGGAAGGTATGCCGGTCGCCGTGCTGGAGTCCCTCGCCGCCGGCCGGCCGGTCGTCGCGTCCGATGTGGACGGAGTGCCGGCCGCGGTGGGGGACGGTGGCATCGTCGTGCCCCGCCGCGACCCCGCGGCGACCGCCGCCGCGCTGCGCACGCTGCTGCTCGATCCGGACCGCCACGCCGCCGCCGTGGCCGCTGGCCTCGCGGCGATCCGCCGCCAGCACGACCCGCACCTGCTCATGAGGTCCTACGACGAGGTCCTCCGGGCCGCGCGACGGGAGCGACGGCGATGACGGCGACCGACGAGGCCCTGGACACCACGGTCGAACGGCGGCACGATACGCCAACGTCGGCGGCGAACCCCGTGACGGCCATCGCCGTCCGCGCCAGCGCCCGGCTCGGCCGACCCGTCGTCACGGGTCTGCTGGTCGCGGCGCTGACGGGGCTGGCCGTCCTGCTCGCCACCGGGCTGCACGGCGAAGAGTTCGAGGCCCGGGTCAGCCTGCTCGCGGCACCCGCCGCACCGGTCACCGGCACCACCGCTCAGTACGGCGAGGTCGTCTCGCTGACGCTGCCCGCGCTGGTCGAGGTCGCCCGCAGCCCATCGGTGCTTCAGGCGGCCGCCGCGCAGGCCGGGCTACCGGCGGAGGAGCTCGGCGAGCACGTGGCCGTCGAGCTCGTCCCCGCCTCCGGGCTGGCCCGGCTCTCCGTGCGGGGGCGTTCGGCGGCACAGGCGGGCGGCGCGGCCATCGCCCTCGCGCGGTCGGTCATCGCCGCGGACCTGCTGGCCCCGGCCGGAACCCTGCGCCTGCTGGACACGCGACCCGATGTGGCCCAGGTCGCACCGGACTGGCCGCTCGGGGTCGGGCTGGCGCTCGCGGCGGCGGCGGTCGCCGGAATCGCGGCCGTGGCGCTGTGCCGCGTCCGCTGTCTCGGGGACGGCGCAGTGCGCGCCGCGTTGGCGGCCGCCGGCATCCACCGCCCGGTGACCACGGCGCGTGCCGGCGATCCCGACCTGCCCGAACGGCTCAGCGCGCTGT
This sequence comes from Actinophytocola sp., assembly GCF_036002505.1. GTDB lineage: Bacteria > Actinomycetota > Actinomycetes > Mycobacteriales > Pseudonocardiaceae > DASYTH01. Next base: position 10,599 of record NZ_DASYTH010000382.1, read on the forward strand.
GCGCTGCGGCCGCCCGTTCCGCCCGCGTGGTCGCGGTCGTGCCCGAGCTCGGTGGCGAGGCGATGGCGCTGGCGGAGCGCATGGCCGTCAAGCGCCACCGGAACAGCGCGGGCCCCGCCGTGATCGCGCTCACCCGTCGAGGTCGCCAGGACGAGCTGGCCGCGGTGGTCAGCGCCCTGCCGGCCGACAGCGTCCTCCTCGGGGTGGTGGTGGTGTGACCACCGAGGCACCCGACCGGCCACCGGTGCCGACCGGCGGTCTCGGCCCGCACGTCCCGCTCGCGATCTCCGCGGTCGTCTGCGCGGCGGGCGCGTGGTGGGCACTGCGGCCGTCCTGGCAGGTGCCGGCGCCGACGACGGCCAACCGGCCCGAGGTGCGCCTGCAGGACTTCCGCGACGCCCTCTACTTCCCCATCCGGGAGCTCCTGGCCGGCGGCAACCCGTATGACCCGGCGGCGATGTTCGCGCACTGGCCGGTCCGCCAGGACTTCAACCTCTACCAGCCCTACCACCTCGTCCTGCACCTGCCGTTCGCGCTGCCCGGCTACCGGGCCGGCGCCGTCGCGTTCACCGTGCTGGCCTTGCTCCTGCTCGTCGTGCTCGCCGGCATGGCGGCCCGCCGGCTCGCCATGCGGGTGCCCGTGCCTCTCGCGCCGGCCACCGCCGCCCTTGCCACGGTGCTGGTGCTCAGCCAGGTGGGTAAGGCACAGCTCTACCTCGGCCAGGTCAACCCCCTCGTCGCGGTCGGGGCGGCGGGCGCGCTGCTCGCCCGCCACAGCCGCCCTCGTTGGGCGTCGGTGGCGCTCGCCATCGCCTGGCTCAAACCGCAGTTCGGGCTTCCCCTCGCGATTCTGCTGTTCGCGCGCGGCTCGCGGCGCGTCGCGCTGGGGGGCACCGCGGTCGCCGCGGTCGCCAGCCTGCCCGTGGTCGTCGTGCTCGTCGTGCGCGGCGGCGGGGTCGGGCCGTTCCTCGACGTGATCCGCGCGAACCTCGCCCACGCCGCGAGCACCGACTACGGAGCGGTGGACTCGTTCACGGCACAGCGCGTCGACCTGCCGGCGGTCCTGTTCCGGCTGGCCGGGTGGCTGGCGCCGGCGGCGGAGCCGGCAACGCTGGCAGGTGTGCTCGCCATCGGCGTGGTGCTGGTGCGCCGGCTGGACCGGCTCGCCGACCCGGACTCCGCTGCGGTCGCGGACCTGCTGACCTGCCTGACGGTGGTCGTCGCCCTGGTGCACCAGCCCGGTGATGTGCTGATCGCGGTGCCCGCCCTGGCGCTGGCGGCGGTGGTGTGGTGGTCCCGGCGGCGTGAGCCCGGCTGGTGGCCGCTCGGCCTCGCGGTAGCGGCCCTCACCGTGCCGTTCGCGCACCTGCACGCGGTCGACGTGGCGGTGCGGGCGATCCTCGGCGCGCGAGCCGCGGTCACCGTCGACGGGGTGGCCGTGGTGGTGGCGTGGCTCTCGCTCCTCGTGCTCGCCACGTGGCTGCACACCGTCCGCCGGACCGCCCCCGCGGGCACGTCGTGACCGGCGTCCTCGGTGCCGGCGCACGGGGCTCGCTGTGGCTGGGCCTGGTGAACCTGATCAGCAAGGGCAGCCAGGTGGCCGTGACGCTGGCACTGGCCGCGTTCCTCACCGAGGACGGGCTGGGCACGGTCGCGCTCGTGGTGTCGCTGGTGAACATCGCGCAGGTCGTCCAGTCGATGGGTGTCTACGAGGTGCTGGGCCGCACCGCGCGCGACCCCCGCGTGGTGGCGGGCACGGTGCTGACCGCGAGCGTCGGGGCCGCCGTCGCGCTCACCGCGGTGCTGCTACTGGCCGCGAGCCCCCTGGCCACGGTCCTGGGCGTGCCGGGTGCGGCACCGCTGGTCAGGCTCGCGGCGCTGAGCCTGCCGTTCACCGCGGCCGGAGGCGTTCAGCTCGCGCTGATGCACCGGGACCTGGACTTCCGCCGCCGGCTTCTGCCCGACGCGGGCGCCGCGGTGCTGGGCGGTGTGGTCACGGTCGTCCTTGCGGGGACCGGGCTCGGCCCGGCGGCGTTCGTGATCGGCCTGCTGTGCACCTCGGTCGCGCAACCGCTGCTGGCCGCGGTGGTCGGTGTGCGGCCGCGCCCCGGGTGGAACCGGGACGCGGCGCGCGAGGCCGCCGGCTGGATCGCCGTCGTCGGGCCCGGCGCGGTCGTCGCGATCCTGCTGGTGAACGTGGACTACCTCGCGATCGGGCACGGATGGGGGCCAGGGGTCGTCGGGGTGTACTCGCTCGCCTTCCGGATCGCCTGGGTGCCGTACATCACGGTGGCGATCGTGCTGGCCGCCGTGATGTTCCCGATGTGTGCCCGGTTGGTGCGCGAGGGACGCACGGGCGACCTCGCCGCCGTGACCACGCGGTTCACGCATGCCATCCTCGTGCTGGCCGGCGGCGCGTACGTGCTCGCGGCCCTGCTCGCCGACCGGGTCGTGCTGCTCGGTGAGCGCTGGGCGCCCGCCGCGCCGGTTCTGGTGCTCCTGTGCGGGTACGGCCTCGGCGTCAGCCTGCTGCAGATCTGGTACCAGGCGTTGAAGGTGGCCGGCTACTCCCGCCGCTACCTGGCGCTGGAGGTCGGCCACCTCGTCGTGCTCATCGCCGCGGTGATGCTGTCGGTCGGGCACGGCATGGTCGCCGTCGCGCTGGCGCAGGCGGTCGTGGCGTGGCTGGTCGTGTTGCTGACGTGGTGGACGCTGGTGCGCAGTGGGCTGGCGTTTCCCGTGCTTGAGCTCAGGCGGATGGCGGCGGGTGTGGCCGGCCCCGCACTGGTGTGCGCCGGTGCGGCGCTGCTCGCGCACCCGCTCATCGGCCCGCCGGACTCCGCATCCGCGGCGCTGGTCGAGGGTGCGGTGCTGGCCTTCGCCTACGCCGGCGGCGTGCTGCTCACGCACCGCCGCACCGTCCGCGACCGGGTATGGCGAGGAGCAGTCCGGTGAAAGTAATACACGTGACCCAACCGGTGACGGCGGGAGTGGCGGCGGTGGTCCTGCGGCTGGCCGCGGACCAGCGGGACCGTGGCTGGTCGGTGGGCATCGTGTGCCCACCGGCGGGGTGGCTCGCGGACCTGGCCCGCGAGTCGGGTATCGACGTGCACGCGTGGTGGGCAACGCGCGGGCCCGGGGCTCGGACGGTCGGGGAAACCGCCCGGCTACGCGGGATCCTCGAGCGCCTGGCGCCGGACGTCGTGCACCTGCACAGCTCGAAGGCCGGCCTGGCCGGCCGGCTGGCGGTGCGGGGCCGGTGGCCGACGGTCTTCCAGCCACACCTGTGGTCCTTTCAGACGGCGGGCGGGTGGCTCGGCCGGATCAGCGCCGCCTGGGAGGAGCTCGCGTCCCGGTGGACCGACCAGCTGATCTGCGTGAGTCACGATGAGCTGGCCGCCGGCCGGTCCGCGGGCGTGACCGCGGCCGCCGACGTGGTGCCCAACGGCGTGGACACCGGCCGCCTGCGTCCGGGGAGCAGATTGGCCGCCCGGCAGGCACTCGGTCTGGACGTGGACGCGCCGACCGCGGTGTGCGTGGGTCGGCTCGCTCCGCTCAAGGGCCAGGATCAGCTGCTGGACGCGTGGCCCGCCGTGCTGGCCGAGGTGCCCGGCGCCCGGCTCGTGCTGGTGGGCGACGGGCCGATGGCCGCCCGCTGGCGCGCCCATCCCGCCGCGGCGCTCGAGTCCGTGCGCTGGAACGGGCACAGCACGGCCGTGTCCGACTGGTACACGGCCGCGGACGTCGTGGTCCTGCCGTCACGTGCCGAAGGGATGGCGCTGGTCCCCCTCGAGGCGATGGCGTGCGGCCGCGCGGTCGTCGCCTTCGATGTCGGCGGGGTGCGGGAGAGCGTCGGGGATGGGGGTGCGGTGGTGCCCTCGGGTGATGTGGCCGCACTGGCCGGGGCGGTGGCCGCGCGGTTGGGCGAGCCGGCACTCGCCGCCCGGGAGGGCCGGCAGGGGCGCCGCCGCGCCGAGGACCTGTTCGACGGCGCCCGCATGTGCGACCGGATAGCCATGCTGGTCGAGAAGCTCACGAACCATGGAGGACCCACATGATCCGCGTCGCCTACCTGCTGACCCAGGACCGCGGCGGTCCGGTCGACGTGACGGTGACCCTTGCCGCGGCGCTGATCGCGAGCGGACAGGCGGAGGTACGTGTCTTCGGCCCGCCCCCCGCTCGGCGCGCCGAACTCCTCGCCGGTCACCACGAGCCGATCTCCGTGCCCCGCAAGGGAGATCTCGCCGCCGCCCGGCGAGCCGTGGCGGCACTGCGGGCGTGGCGGCCCGATATCCTGCACGCCCAGGACCGGCGCGCGGGGCTGGTGACCGCCGGGCTGCGGTTCCGGCACCCGGTGGTCCAGACCTATCACGGCGTGCCGGACGACGTCGCCGAATCCTGGTTCCTCGGCGCGAGGCGGCCGCCGCCGTCGGTGTACACGCGGGCCGTGCTCACCGGGGACGCCCTCGTCGCCCGCACGGCCACCCGCACGGTCGTGCCCTCGGCCGCCATGGGGCGGTTCCTCCGCCGCCGCTTGCGCGTGCCGGCGGACCGGTTGGCCCAGATCGACAACTGTGTGCCGCTCCCCGACTGCGCACCACCGGCCGGACCGGTGCGCAGCCTGGCGTTCGTCGGGCTCCTGGTGCCTCGCAAGGGACTGCTGCAGCTGTTGGACGCGCTGGCGATGCCGGGCACCATGCCCCCCGACGCCACGCTCACCGTCATCGGTGACGGTCCACAACGGACGGAGGCGGAGCGGCGGGCGGCACGGCGAGAGCTGGCCGGCCGGGTCACGTTCCTCGGGTTTCGCGCCGATGTCGCGGACCTCCTGCGGCAGCACGACGCGCTGGTCCTCCCGTCCACGATGGAGCAGCAGCCGCTGGTCATAGCGGAGGCGATGGCGGCGGGCAAGCCGGTCGTGGCCACGAACACCGGCGGGGTGGCCGACATGCTGGCGGTGCCGGGTGGGGCGAGCTACCTCGCCCCACCCGGTGACGTCCCGGCGCTCGCCGAGCGGCTGCGGGCGCTGCTGGCCGACCCCGACCCGGCGCGGACCGGACGGCTGCTCGCCGCCCGTGCGCGCGAGCGGTTCGCACCTGAGGCCGGCGCCCGGCGGCACCTCGCGCTGTACCGTGAGCTCCTCGCGCTCAGCCGTGCGGTCTGACCAGCGTCACCCCGTCGGCCGGGGCCAGTTCCACTTCGGACACCGGAGCGCCGTCGAGGCCGACCAAGCCGTCCGGCGGAGCGATCCGTGCCGGGGTGCCGGTGGGGTTCAACGCGATCCAGCCCCCGGTGTACTGGCGGGTCCAGGCGCCGCCAGGCTGCCGCGTGGCGGCGTCGACGGCCTTGTCGAGACCCGAGTCCAGGTACTGTGACCACTCCGGGTTCTCATAGACCGCCGATCGGGCGGGTGTCCAGCACGTGTAGGGCCCGGCGAGCAACGCGGCGCTCGCGTACCCCGCCCGCTCCTGCCGCTCGTCCTGCACCCGGGTCACCAGGAGCAGCCACGACTCGCCGAGCGCGGCCTGTGCCCGCAACTCCTTCCACTCGTTGCCCTGAAAGGTGAGTAGGTCGCCGGAGCCGCGGTCGTCGCGGAACCCGAAGTTCTCCTCCAACGCTCCGCTGAACCGGGAGTGCGCCGTCCACCGACCCGGGATGAGGTGTGTCTCGGACACGTTGGGGATGAACATCTTGCCCGCGTTCTGCAGGGCGGTGCCCGCGACCGTGAGGAACGCGTCGAGCCCGTCGCGCAGCGTCCGGTCGGTCTGCTCGGCGGTCGTCGTTCCGGCCAGCAGCGCGGACGAGTAGTGGCTCAGCGAGTTGAAGTCGTTGTCGGCGAGGACCCCGTCCCACCCCTCCTTGGTCACCTCGTTCGTCACGGCGGTGGTCCAGGCCTGCTGGTATTCCGGGTTCCAGACGGTCATCTGCCAGTGTTTCGGGTAGCCCTGCCACTCGATGCGCTGCCCGGCGGTGTCGAGCGCGAACCACTCGGGGTGCTCCCGCTGAGCCGCGCTGTACCCGATGCCGGTGGGAAGCCATCTGGCGTCGGTGGGCCCGTTCACCGCACCGGGGTAGTTGCGGGTGCTGGACAGATCCTTGTACACCAATACCTTGATCTTCGGGTTGAGCTTGTGGAGCGTGCGCATCGCGGCGATCTCGGTCGCGTTGAGCACAACCATGTGGTAGCGCTTGGCGGCCGTCGCCAGTTCGGCGGACGTCGGCCGTTTCCCGATGCCGTACCACCAAGCGCACGGCGCGAACGGCTCGGGTGGCGGCGCCGACACGGACTGGGCCAAGCCCGGAGTGCACCCGGTGCCGGCGAGGAGCGCCAGCACCGCGGCAAGGGCGAACGAGACCCGACGCCGGCGTTTCACCGGCCCCTCCGGAACACCAGCTCGCCAACCGTCAACAGCACGATTCTCAGGTCCAGCCACAATGACCAGTTGGCGATGTAGTAATTGTCGTACCGGGATCGGTCCGCGATTGATGTGTCTCCTCTCAGACCGTGCACCTGCGCGAGTCCGGTGAGCCCCGTTGGTACCCGGTGCC
>NZ_DASYTH010000383.1:0-24500 GCF_036002505.1 Actinophytocola sp.
CGCATTTCGACCTCAGCAGCGGTTGAGCATGTCGGTGAGGGCCGACTTCTCCGCCGAGTTCACGGTGAGCGAGTACTGGAACTTCACATGCGTCCACATCCGGGCGTAGGTGCACCAGTAGCTGGTCAGCGGCGGCTTCCAGGTGGCCGGTGTCTGGTCCCCCTTGGCCTGGTTGACGTTGTCGGTGACCGCGATCAGTTGCGGGTTGGACAGGTCGTTGGCGAACGCCTCCCGCCGCGCCGTGGTCCACGATGACGCTCCGGTGCGCCAGGCGTCGGCCAGCGGCACGACGTGGTCGATGTCCACATCGGACGCCGCGGACCAGGTGGCGCCGTCATACGGGCTGAACCAGCGCCCGGAGACCGAGGCGCAGGCGGAGTCGGTCACCACGCTGGTGCCGTCCCGCTTGAGCACGGTCTCCCGGGTGTTGCAGGCACCGGAAACCGTGTGCCAGTGCGGGAACTTGTCCCGCGAGTAGCCGCTACTCGACCCGTCCGGCGCCACCCGCAGCGACGCGAGCTCCGAGCGGGCGGTCGTCGCGCTGGGAATGTTCGGCGGTGTCGCGGTCGCCACCGCGGCGATGCCGACGGTGAGACCGGTGACAAGCAGGAGAACGGCGAACAAATAGCGCCATGTGCGTTTACCAGACGTGAACATGTTACCTCCGTGTGCAGGGTCACGTGGAAACGTCACCAAATGTGACCGGCGGAGATGAACAGGGCAATATCGCCGGGTGTATGTCGGGCGGAATGCGGACGACTGCCGCGGTATTACGACATTCGGCCGCGGCCGAACGGTCTAACAGGACGGTGAGTTAACCGGATCCGGCCAGTAACCGAACCGCGGATGGCCGGGGCTGCGCACCGCCCGCGTGCAGCCGCGGGAACGCACGGTCGCGTCGGAGTAGCCGACCCCGGTGCGCAGTCCCGCGATGTCCCGCAGCTGGATCATGGGTTCGTCGAAGTAGACGGTTTGCCGGCCCGCCTTCGGCAGCAGGCAGCCGGCCGGCACGAAGCTCCACACGCCGTAGCTACCGCCCACCCGGGGTGCGCTGATCAGCGCGACCGCACCGTCCCTGGTGACATAGCGGTAGCTGACCCGGTTCAGGTCGAGACCGCTCACCCGCTGCGCCGGATCCACCGCGTCCGGCGCGTCGCTGCGCCGGACGTAGTTCAGCGACGGCACGCAGTCCGGGCCGCCGGCAAGCGTCACCCCGGTACCGAACACGACCCGCCGCCAGCCGTCGTCCACCTTGCGCAGCGAGTGGAACGGCGCGTTGATCGCGCCCACCCAGTCCCGCCAGCGATCCGCGTCGGCCCCGCAGGACTCCGGTACGCCGGCCAGCCCGCCCGGCCGGCTCGCCCTGGTCAGGTTCGCCCGCAGCACCCAGCCGACCGGGGTCGCCATCGCGTGCCGCGCGGTGACCCGGATCCGCACCCAGTCACCGCAGTACGCGGTCACCTCGGCCCGGTCGCCGGCTGCCGCGTTGGCCAGCACCAGCCGGCCGGGGCGCTCGCGAACGGTCGCCCGGTCGCTGCCGATCGTGTCGGTGTGGCCGGCCGCGGACACCGGGACGCCAACCGCGACACCGGCACCGAGCAGAACGAGCGTGATCACTGTGAGCCGAATTCTCATCGGCCCAGTACGCCCTCTGGGCCGCGCGCTGTCAGGTCGTTGTGCTCAGCCTGGCAACGCGACTGCGCGGAGATCCTCGGTGTGCCGGTACCACGTCCAGCGGGTGACCGGCCGGGGATGCGGGACGCCGTCATGGGTCACCGTCGCCGGATGGCAGCCGATCTGGAACGCCCGGCCGCGGAACACCTCGACCCGCCGCAGCCGCCCGCGCCACACCTGCCCGACCACGCCGCCGGCCGGATCCGGGGTGACCTCGATCCGTTGCGCCCGGCCGCGCAGCGCCAGCTGGTCGTCGCAGTACGCCTCGCCGGAAAGCGGTCCGGCCGTGCCGCGCCCGACCAGCACGCCGCCGTTGTCGTCGCGGATCACCGGCAGCCCGCGGGGCTCGCCGGTGAGCGCCAGCTCCAGGGCGTCGGCCCGGCGCCGGGGCAGCCCCCACACCGCGGCGGCGGCCGAGTTTCCCGCGGGGACAAGGCCGACCACCAGGTCGAGCCGCTCGGTGCGCACCAGGCGCAGCACGACCGCGGCCAGGCTCGCGTCCGAGCCGGCGACGACGATCCGGTCCGGCGCTGCGGCCAGCGCCGGGTCGAGGTCGGACTTCCTGGGAATCGCCGGCAACTCCCACCAGTCCGGGCGTTCCGCCGGGACCCCGCAGGCCAGTACCACTGCGGTCACTGCACCTCCTGGTCTACGCTCGATCACCGGCAATTCGCCTGAACGGTCCAGTTCACCCGGGGAGTGTCACATGCCGGCAATCGTGATCATCGGTGCCCAGTGGGGCGACGAGGGCAAGGGCAAGACCACCGACCTGCTCGGCGACCGCGTCCAGTGGGTGGTCCGCTACCAGGGTGGCAACAACGCCGGCCACACCGTGGTGCTGCCGGACGGGCAGGACTTCGCGCTGCACCTGATCCCGTCCGGGATCATCACGCCCGGCGTGCGGAACGTCATCGGCAACGGCGTCGTGGTCGACCCCGGTGTGCTGCTCGAGGAACTGGCCGGGCTCGAGGATCGCGGCGTCGACACCTCCGGCCTGCTGGTCTCCGCCGACGCCCACCTGCTCATGCCGTATCACGTGGCCATCGACAAGGTCACCGAGCGCTACCTGGGCAAGGCCAAGATCGGCACGACCGGCCGCGGTATCGGCCCGGCCTACCAGGACAAGGTGGCCCGCGTCGGCGTCCGGGTGCAGGACCTGCTCGACGAGAAGATCCTCCGGCAGAAGGTCGAGGCGGCGCTGGACATCAAGAACCAGATCCTGGTCAAGGTGTACAACCGCCGCGCCCTCGACCCGGTCCAGGTCGCCGACTCGGTGCTCGCGCACGGCGAGAAGTTCGCCCACCGCATCGCCGACACCCGGCTCCTGCTCAACCAGGCCCTCGAACGCGGCGAGATGGTCCTCCTCGAAGGCTCCCAGGGCACGCTGCTGGACGTCGACCACGGCACCTACCCGTTCGTCACCTCCTCCAACCCCACCGCCGGCGGCGCCTGCGCGGGGTCGGGCATCGGCCCCACCCGGATCGACTCGGTGATCGGGATCCTCAAGGCGTACACCACCCGCGTCGGCTCCGGTCCCTTCCCCACCGAGCTGCACGACGAGCTGGGCGAACGCCTCCGCAAGACCGGCGGCGAGTTCGGCGTGACCACCGGCCGCTCCCGCCGCACAGGCTGGTTCGACGCCGTGATCGCCCGCTACGCCGCCCGCGTCAACGGCATCACCGACTACTTCCTGACCAAGCTCGACGTCCTGTCCGGTTTGGACACGGTGCCCATCTGCGTCGCGTACGAAGTGGACGGCCGCCGCGTCGACGACATGCCGATGACCCAGACCGACCTCCACCACGCCATCCCGGTCTACGAGGAAATGCCCGGCTGGTGGGAGGACATCTCCGAGTGCCGCAGCTACGACGACCTCCCGGTCAAGGCCCGCGACTACGTGGAGTACCTCGAACAGCTGTCCGGCGCCCGCATCTCCGCCATCGGCGTCGGCCCCCGCCGCGACCAGACCATCGTCCGCCACGACCTCGCGCCCTGACCGGATTCCCTGCTCGACATTGGGGATATAACGCCCAGACGTGCGCTGACACCCGCCTTGTGATCATCGGCCGGGCTACGGTGGGTGGGTGACCTGTGCACACGTTGAGAAGCTGCCGGACGAGGTGACGCCGGACTCCGCCGAGGGCTGCCGGGACTGTCTCGACTCCGGCCACCACGACTGGGTCCACCTCCGCATGTGCCTGACTTGCGGGCACGTCGGCTGCTGCGACTCGAGTCCGGCCCGGCACGCGACCGCCCACTACAGCGTCACCGGCCATCCGGTCATGCGGTCCCTGGAGCCCGGCGAGGACTGGCGCTGGTGCTTCGCGGACCTGGAATCGGTCTGAGCCAGTCACTTTCGCGTGGTACCTGCCTCGAAACCGTGACAGCGGCTACCGTCCGCGGCCATCATGTATCCGATAGTGTCGTGCGGTGACGGGTCGCGATAACGCACAGGGGTCGGCACGTGGGCGAGGGTGACCAACGTTCGGCGAGCTTCGGAGAAGTCTTCGCGGTTGGTGAGTTTCGCGCGCTGTTCACCGCCCAGGTGCTGTCCGTCGCCGGCGACCAGCTCGCCCGGGTTGCCCTGTCCCTGCTGGTCTTCGACCGGACCGGCTCGGCAGCGCTCACCGCGCTGACCTACGCGCTCACGTTCCTGCCCGACCTGATCGGCGGCCCGCTGCTGGCCGGGCTCGCCGACCGCTACCGCCGCCGCGAGCTGATGGTGGTGACCGACCTCGCCCGCGCGGCCCTGGTCGGCCTGATGGCCATCCCCGGCATGTCCCTCGCGGTCCTGGCCGCGCTGCTGATCGCCGTGCAGCTGCTGGCCTCCCCGTTCAACGCGGCCCGGGCGGCGGTGCTCCCCAGCATCCTCGACGGCGACCGGTTCGTGGTCGGCCAGGGCATCGTCAACATCACCTACCAGCTCGCCCAGCTCGCCGGTTACGTGGGCGGCGGTGTCCTCGTCCGGTTCACCGGAACCCATGTGGCGCTGGGCATCGACGCGGCGACGTTCGCCGTCTCCGCCGTGCTGGTCCGGTTCGGCCTGGCCGAGCGCCCGGTGCCGCAGCCGAACGGCGCGGGGTCGAGCGAGCGGACCACGCTGGTCTCGTTGCGGCTGGGCGCCCGCCTGGTGTGGCGGGACCGTGCGCTGCGGGCCCTGGTCGCGGTCGCGTGCGTATCCGGTTTCTACGTGGTGGCCGAGGGTCTGGCGGTTCCGTACTCGAACGAGCTCGGCGGCGGGGCGGTCGTCGCCGGCCTGCTGTTCGCCGCACAGCCGGCGGGCAACGTGGTCGGGATGGTGATCCTCACCCGGCTGATCGGACCGGCGGCCCGGATGCGGCTGATCGGGCCGCTGGCGGTCGGCGCCTGCGCGGTGCTGATCTGGTGCCTGACCTCCCCGGACATCGTGGTGACCGTCGTGGTGTTCACCCTGTCCGGGGTCGGGGCCGCCTACCACACGGTCGCCTCGGCCGCGTTCGTCCGCGCCGTGCCCGACGCGCAGCGCGGTCAGGCGTTCGGTTTGGCCGTGACATGCCTCAGGGTCTCCCAGGGCGTCGGAGTGGTCATCGCCGGTCTCATCGCGGACGGCGTGCGACCTTCTCTGGTTGTCGGGTGCGCCGGAGCGGTGGGCACCGTGGTGGCGCTCCTCGCCGCACAGGCGCTACGGCGCGCGAGAGCCGCGGTATCACCAGTTGGAGTCACGCATTGAGCACCTCCAGGGACCCCTGATGTCTCGGCCGGCACATTACCCGGACTTCGCCGGGTTGAGCCCATGTTGCGCTCCGCGTGACCCGTTGTGTAACTCTGACTACCGTCCAGTTGTGACACCCGGGCGAGGACCACTCCGATGAGCGGCTTTCATTTTCCACGATCTATGGGGTGGATTGGAACCGTCGCGGTGCGACTTTGGCGGCGGCTGCGGCGCTGGCCGCTGTGGGCGCAACCCGGGCACGTCGTCGTGGTGGTGCTGGTGGTCGAGGGCCTCGCGCTGGTGCTCACCGGGGCCACCGCGACCCGGGTGCCGATCGACCGGGCCGACTGGATCGTCGCCGCGGTGCTGGCCGCGGGCTCGATCTTGCACCTCGAAGCCGCGCGCGGAATCGACCGGATCCGCGAGGCCATGCGCGCGGACGCCCCGTTCATCGACCTCAAGTCGGTCTGGACCTTCGCCGGGGTGCTGCTGCTCCCGCCGCCGCTGGCGGTGGGTCTGGTCGTGCTGACGCACAGCCACATGCGGGTGCGGGTGGTGCGCACGCCGATCTTCCGTTGGGCCTACAGCGCCTCGACCGTGGTGCTGGCCACCCAGGCGGCCTCGGTGGTGCTGCAGGCGGGCCTTCCGCCCGGCTCGTACCCGCACCTTCCGGTCGGCTGGCAGGGCCTTTTCGTTGTCGTGCTGGCCATGCTGACCAGGTGGTTCGTCAACCACGGGCTGATCGTCATGATCATCCTGGTGTCGTCTCCGCAGACCCCGGGCCGCACCGCGCTGGGCAGCGTCGGCGGGTATCTGACCGAGCTCGCCGGCGTGGGCTTCGGCGGTGTCACGGCCCTCGTGGTGACCTACGACCCCTGGTACCTGCTGCTGATGATGCCGCCGCTGCTGTTGCTGCACCGCAGCCTGCTGCTGCACCACTACGAGTTGGCCGCGCGGACGGACGAGAAGACCCGGCTGGCGAATGCCTTGCACTGGAGCGAGATGGCCCGGCGGGAGATCTCCCGGGCGGCCAGAGACGACACCAGTGTTGGCATCCTTATGGTCGATCTCGATCACTTCAAACGGGTCAATGACACGTACGGCCATTTGGCCGGAGACGATGTGCTGAAAGCGGTGGCGGACGCGATTCGCCGGGAGTCGCGCGATTACGACGTGGCGGGGCGGTTCGGCGGTGAGGAGTTCGTGTTGCTGCTGCCCGGCATCTCCACCCAGAACCTGCTGACCCGGGCGGAGCGGCTGCGGGACCGGATCAAGGACCTCAAGGTGCACACCACCGGCAACGGCGGCCGGGTGGAGATCACCAACCTGAGCGCGTCGATCGGCGCGGTCACCTACCCCGCGGGCGGCGATCACCTGGACACCCTGCTGCTCGCCGTGGACGCCGCGCTCTACGAGGCCAAGCGCACCGGCCGCAACCGCACCTGCCTGGCCCCCCAGGTGGAGACGAATGGCCACGTGCCGCAGGCCCGCAAACCGGAATAGCCGAGGGAAGCAACGTCACGTTCATGCCCTGGCGGGGAAGGCAACGTCACGTTGCTTCCCCGCCGAGCAACGCCCGGACGGTGTGCTCTTCCGGGGCGCCGATGCCGGTGTAGATCTCCAGGGCGTGCCGCCAGTGGGTGCGTGCCTCGGCGACATCGCCGGTCGCGGCGCGGGCGAGGCCCAGGATGTGCAGGGCCCGGGCCTCGATCAGGCGCTGCTCGCGATGGCGCACGACGTCCAGGGCCGCGCGGGCGTGCTCGGCGGCCGTGGGCGCGTCGCCGAGCTCGAGGTGGGCCTGGGCGAGCTCGGCCAGCGCCCGGCCTTCGAACAGGCGGATGCCGCGGTCCCGCATGACCTGGAGGGCCTGCTGGCAGAACGTGATCGCGTCGGCGGGCCGGCCGGTGCTCCGGCGCACCCTGGACAGTCCGATGAGGACGGACGCCTCGCCGTAGCAGAACCCGATCTCCCGGGCGATCCGCAGGGCGTCCTGGAAGTGGCCCTCCGCGGCGGCGTAGTCCGCGGTGGCGGCCCACTCGATGAGGCCGAGGCTGTTCAGCGACCGGGCCTCCAGGTACCGGTCGCCGATCTCCCGGCTGAGCGCGAGCGCGCGGTTCGTGTAGATGCGGGCCGTGTCCGCCCGGCCGAGCACCAGCGCGGCCGAGCCGATGTAGTTGAGCGCCACCGCCTCGCCGTGCCGGTCCCCGATCCGCTGGTTGATCTCCAGGGCGCGCTGGTGGAACTCGGCCGCGCGCTCCGGCTGGCCGAGGTGGGCGCAGGCCCGGCCGAGGTTGTGCAGCGAGCCGGCCTCGACGGCTGCGTCGCCGATCGTGCGGGCGATGGTGAGCGCCTCGGTGTGGCAGGCCATGGCCCGGCGGAACTCCCCCAGGTTGTAGTGGATCAGCCCGAACACGTCCCAGGTCGAGGCCCGGCCGGCGGCGTCGCCCGCCTGCTCGGCCGCGCGCAGGGCCGCCTCGCACACCGCCAGCCCGTCGGCGCCGTAGCCGCGGCTGACGAAGTAGCCGCGGAGCATGTCGGCCAGGCGCCAGGCCGCGCTGGGCCGGCCCTGCCCGGCCGCGTGCACGGCGGCCGCGACCAGGTTGAGGCGCTCGGCGTCCAGCCAGCCGATGGCCGCGCTTTCGCTCAGCACCGGGGTTTCCGGGGCCGGGGCGGCCGGTAGCCGGAGCATGCGCGGGTACAGCAGCCGGGTGGCGGTGTCGGCGGTGCGCAGGTAGTAGCCGAGCAACCGGTCCACCGCCGCCGGGCATTCGTCCTCGCGGTGGGCGAGGTCGGCGGCGTAGTGCCGGAGCAGGTCGTGGAACTGGTAGCGGCCGGTGGCCGGCTGCTGCACCAGGTTCGCGGCGGCGAGCTGGCGCAGCGCCCGCCGGGCGTCGTCCACCGGGCATCCGGCGAGCGCGGCCGCGGCGTCGTCGGTGAAGTCCGGCCCGGGAACCAGGCCCAGCAGCCGGAACATCCGCCGGGTGGCGCGGGCCAGCCGGGTGTAGGACAGGTCGAACGCGGCCCGCACCGCGCCGCCGTCGTCCTCCACCAGCCGGAGCTCGGCGACGTGCGCGCGGACGGTCCGGCGCGGGGCCGCGGTCAGGTTGGCCGCGGCGATCCGCAGCGCCAGCGGCAGGCCGGCGCAGATCCGGACGAGCTCGGCGACCGGCTCCGGCTCGGCCCGCACCCGGCCGGCGCCGAGCAGCCCGGCCAGCAGCGCGCGGGCGTCGCCGGGGTCCAGCACGTCCAGGGTGAGCCGGTGTGCTCCTTCCCTGGCCACCAGCCCGGTCAGCCGGTCCCGACTGGTGACCACGACCAGGCAGCCCGGGCTGCCGGGCAGCAGCGGGCGCACCTGGTCCGCGCCGGCCGCGTTGTCCAGCACGATCAGCGCCTTCCGGTTGGCGAGCTGGGTGCGGTAGAGGTTCGCCGCCTCCTCCTCGTCCACCGGCACCCGCTCGGCCGGCACGTCCAGCGCGCGCAGGAACCGGGTCAGGACCGCCACCGGCCGCACCGGCTCACCGGGTGCGTAGCCGCGCAGGTTCACGTACAGCTGGCCGTCCGGGAACCGGGCCCGCACCCGGTGGGCCCACCGCACGGCCAAGGCGGTCTTTCCCACGCCCGCGCTGCCGGTGATCGCCACGAGCCGATCCTTGTTACGCAGCAAGGCATCCAGCCGGTCCAGATGCTCGGCCCGGCCGGCGAACCCGGTCACGTCCGCGGGTAGCTGCGCCGGAACCGTCCTGGTGAGGGACACCGGCTCGGTGCGCAGGATCTGCAGGTGCGCCGCCCGGATCTCGGCGCCGGGCCCCACCCCCAGCTCCTCGTCGAGCCGTTTCCGGACCTCGGTGAACAACCGCAGCGCCGCCGCCTGCTGCCCGGACCCGGCCAGCGCCAGCATGAGCCGGGCGTGCAGGCCCTCGTGCAGCGGCTCCTCCCGGACCAGCGCCCGCAACTGCTCCACCGCGGTCGCCGCCGGCAAACCGCGCTCCAGCACCAGATCCGCGTACTCCAGTGCGGCACCGAGCCGCCGCGCCGCGATCCCCGCCGCCACCGGATGATCGCGCACCCCGGCCGGCAGGTCGGCCAGCAGCGGCCCGCGCCACAAACCGAGCGCCTCCTCCAACGCTCGCGGGTCTCGAGCGGCGCCGGTCAGCTCCCGAAACCGAAGCAGGTCAAGCTGATCACCCGTCACCGCCAGCCGGTACCCGCCGCGCTCCGCGCTGATCACGTGGTCCGGCTCCATCGCCTTCCGCAGCCGCGAGGCGTACGTGTGCACCAGGTTCTGACAACTCGCCGGCGGCCGCTCGCCCCACAGCCCGTCGACGATCTCCACGGGCGACACGATTTCGTTGGGCCGCAACGCAAGCAACCCCAACAACGCCCGCTGCTTGAGCGTCCCGGCGTCGACGGCCCGCCCGCCACGCCGCACCTCCAGCCGGCCCAGCACCCCGATCGCGAGCCGCCCCTCCGGCTCGAACCGAACCCCCACGACCTCCCCGAGCCGCCGGAGCGAGTCATGCCGCGGCCGAGCCACTCTGCCCTGCTCGATGTACCGCACCGCCCGCACGCTCACCCCGGCCCGCTCGGCCAGCTCCCGCTGCGTCAACCGCGCCCTGACCCGCCCGGCCCGCAACTCCTCACCGAAGTGCACAAGCAAATCGTGCCAGATCTGCGGGTCGGCATGCCCTGAAGGACGCCTTCGGGACGTTCAGCGCCCTGAAGGCGTCCTTCAGGGCATCAACTCACGCGGCGGCGCGCAACTCGGTGCGGGTGGCGATGCCGATGTCGGTGTTGTCGGTGAAGACGCCGTCGACGCCGGCCGCGAAGTAGGCCTGGAGCTCGGCGAAGAGGTTGCCGTAGGCGTTGGGGTCGGCCGAGGAGCGGAGGTTGGTGGGCAGGAAGGTGTTTTCCGCGCGGAATGTGTAGGGGTGCAGGGTCAGGCCGGCGGCGTGCGCGTCGCGGACCAGGGTGGTGGGCGCGGCGAGGTTGCCGGCGGCGTCGCGCGGGATGATCTGGATCTTCTCCGGGCCGATGCCGTCGGCGTAGGTCGCGACCTCGCGGAGGCCGGCGGGGGTGACCAGGTCGGCGTAGGTGCGCGGGTCACCGGTGTCGGTGAAGTCGAACGGGGCGCCGGTGGACGAGGTGAGCTGGACCAGCGGGACACGCAGCTGCCGGTTGAGCGCCTTGAGGTTGGACACCTCGAAGGACTGCACGAACACCTTGGCGCCCGGGCGGTTGAGCCCGTTGCGGTTCAGCGCGTCGACGAGCTTCGGCTCCAGCGCGCGGCCCTGCGTGCGGAAGTAGGTGGGGTGCTTGGTCTCCGGGTAGATGCCGATGTCCCGGTGCAGCTCCCGGGAGAGGCGCTTGACCAGGTCGATGACCTCCTGGAAGGTCGGCACCTGGTAGCGCCCATTGAAGATCGTGTTCTCCTGGCGGACCTGCGGCAGCCGCTCCACCGCGCGCAGCGTCTTCAGCTCGGCCAGGGTGAAGTCCTCGGTGAACCACCCGGTGGTGGCCACCCCGTCGAGTGACTTGGTGGTCCGGCGCGCGGTGAACTCGGGGTGGTTCGCCACGTCGGTGGTGCCGCCGATCTCCGGCTCGTGCCGGGCCACCAGCACACCGTCCTTTGTGGTCACCAGGTCCGGTTCGACGTAGTCGGCGCCCATCCGCGCAGCCAGCTCGTAGGACGCCAGCGTGTGCTCGGGCCGGTAGCCGGACGCCCCGCGGTGCCCGATGATCAGCGGCCGGGCGGTCTCGTGCCCGGCCACGGAGTCCGGCGCGGGCTCGGCCACCACCGCCGAGGCTCCGCCGACCAGGGCCAGCGCGGTGGCGAGCACGGACAGTCTCAGGATCTTGGGACGCATGATGGTCTCCTCACCAGGGTCACGGTGCGGTAACGCCGGTTGACGATACGTACGAAAGACTCTTTCCAACAGGACCCACCGGTAGGTTGCGAACTGATGATCCAGGAGCCACGGCAGAGTGAGGGTTATTCAAAATGCCGGCCGCGACGGCGGGCCGCCGGGCGGTGTTCGCTGCCGGCCGCGACGGCAGGCCGGAGGTCTGCCCGAGCGGTCGGCCCCACCCATCAGCCAACCCGACTATGCCGCCAAGCCCGTGATCGTTTTGAATGCTCCTCAAGTGAATTATGAACAGTGAACTGGCCGAGCGGCCGGACCTGATCGATGCCGCCGGCGCGCAGGAGGAGGAACGCCCGGCGCGCCGGCTGGGCCCGCGCTTCGACCGGTTCGTCTGGGCCGCCGCACTGGTCATCGCGCTGCTGGTGCTCAAGCAGGTGTTCGACCCGTTCGCCCGCGGCAACCAGTTCTTTCTGGTGATCTTCCTCGGGGTCACGCTCCCGCTCGTCTACCTGTGCTACCGGCCGCTGGCCCGCCACCGCGACCCGGACAACCCCGGCGTCCTCGACCTGGCTCTCGCGGTAGCCGCCCTCGTCGCCGGTCTCTACCCCGTGCTGCCGTTCGGCGGCGGCTACGACGCGTTCCTCGATCGCGGCGGCCAGCTGTCCACTGTGGACATCTTGGCCGGGACAGTGCTGCTCCTGCTGGTCCTGGAGGCCACCCGGCGCACCACCGGGCTGGTGCTTCCCGTGGTGTGCCTGCTGTTCCTGGCCTACGCCTACTACGGCGGCTACCTCCCGCAGGACTGGGGCATCGCGCACGCCGGCTTCGACTACAGCCAGATCGTCAACGCGTTGTTCAACGACGCCAGTGGTTTCTACGGCATCCCGCTCGGCGTCGCGGCCAGCTACATCGTGCTGTTCACCATCTACGGCGCGGTGCTCAACTCGTCCGGCGCCGGGAAGTTCTTCGTGGACTTCAGCTTCGCGCTGTTCCGCCGGTCCCGCACCGCGCCCGGGCGGACCGCGGCCACCGCCGGCTTCCTGCTCGGCACGGTCTCCGGCTCGGGCACCGCCACCACCGTCACGCTCGGCGCCATCACCTGGCCGGTGCTGAAGAAAGCCGGCTACCCCAAGGAGAACGCCGGCGGGCTGCTCGCCGCGTCCGGCATCGGCGCGATCCTCTCCCCGCCGACCCTGGGCGCCGCGGCGTTCATCATCGCCGAGTACCTGGAGACCTCATACTTCACCGTGATGATCTGGGCGATCATCCCGACGTTGCTGTACTACCTGGGCATCGCGCTCGCCGTGGAGATCGACGCCCGGCGGTTCGGCGCGCACGCGGTCGAGGTGGACCTGCCGAGCGCCTGGCAGGTGCTGAAACGCGGCGTGCACCACTTCGCCTCGCTCGCGATCATCGTGGTGTTCCTGGCGATGGACATCCCGCCGTTCACCGCGGTGGTCTACGCCACCGGCGTGGCCGCGCTGTTCTCGCTGGCCGCCAGGATGCTCGCCGTCTATCGGACGCCGGGGCTGGGCCTGCGCCACCTGGAGTACCGGCCCGGCGCCGAGCCGAAGCGCCCCGAGCGCACCCTGCTCCAAGCGCTGGCCGGCTGGGTCCGCTCGCTGGCCGACTCGCTCGCCGAGGGCGTCCGCGGCGCCCTGCCGGTGATCGCGGTGTGCGCGGCCGCCGGCGTGATCACATCGGTGATCACCAAGACCGGGCTGGGCCAGGTGCTCGCCGACTCCCTTGTGGCGGGGGCGAAAGCGATCTCCTCGAACCCGTCCGTGGTGCTGGTGCTGACCGTCGTGTTCGCCGCGCTCGCGGTCAGCGTGCTGGGCCTGGCGGTGCCGGTCACCGCCTCGTTCATCATCGCCTGGGTGGTGCTCGGCCCGGCGCTGCTCGACCTCGGCGTGCAGCCCGCCGAGGTGGCCATGTTCATCTTCTACTACGCGGTGCTCTCCGAGGTGACCCCGCCGACGGCGCTGGCCGCGGTGGCCGCCGCCGCGATCACCGGCGGCGCGGTGATGCGCACCATGTGGCAGACCTGGAAGTACACGCTGCCGGCGTTCCTGGTGCCGATCGCGTTCGTGCTCACCGACAACGGGGCCGCGCTGCTGCTCCGCCGCGGCGCGGTCGACGTGCTGTGGGTGACCGTGGCGTCCGCGCTCGGCGTTGCCGCGCTCGCCGTGGTCACCGGCGGCTGGCTCGCCGGGCCGGCCCGCTGGCCGGAGCGGTCGCTCTGCCTGCCGGCCGCCCTGCTCCTGCTCTACCTGCAGCCGCTCACGATCGGCATCGGTCTCGCCTGCCTGGCCGCGGCCACCGTCGTGCATCTGGTGGCCCGTGGGCGCACCGTGGTTGAACCTGACAAGGAGGACAGCCGTGCGTAAGTCAACGATCGTCGCCGGCGCGCTGGTCGTCGGTCTCATCGCCACCGGGTGCGGCGGCAAGCGCACCGACACCGGGTCCGGCTCGGGCGGCGGCGGGCAGCAGGCCGCGTGCGAGGCGGCCAGCGGCCGGATCACCATCGCCACCGGCAACACCGGCGGTGTCTACTACACCCTCGGCGGCGGGCTCGCCGAGCTGATCTCCAAGAACACCAACCTGAAGGCCACCGCCGCGGAGACCACCGCGTCCGTGCAGAACATCAAGCAGCTCGTGGCCGGCGACTACGACGTGGCGTTCGCGCTGGCCGACACCGCGGCCGACGCGGTCAACGGCAAGGGCAGCTTCACCGCGCCGCAGAAGGTGGCCGCACTGGCCCGGATCTACTCCAACTCCACCCAGGTCGTGGTCCGCGCGAGCAGCGGCATCAACTCCGTCGCGGACATGCGCGGCAAGAAGATCTCCACCGGTTCGCCGAACTCCGGCACCGAGGTGATCGCCAACCGGCTGCTCCAGGCGGCCGGCCTGGACCCGGCCAAGGACGTGTCCGCCCAGCGCCTGGCGCTGCGGCAGACCGTGGACGGGATGAAGGCCGGCCAGCTCGACGGCCTGTTCTTCTCCGGCGGCCTGCCCACCCCGGAGATCACCGACCTCACCACGTCGCTGCGTGACCAGGTCAAGTTCCTCGACATCACGCCGCAGCTCGACGGCCTGAAGAAGATCAACGCGGTGTACGACAAGGGCAGCATCCCCGCCGCCACCTACAACCTGCCGGCCGACGTGCCGACCATCGTGGTGCCCAACGTGCTGCTGGTCCGGGACGACTTCCCGGCCGGCAACGCCTGCGCGATCACCAAGCTGCTCTTCGACAAGAAGGACGACCTGGTCAAGGTGCACCCGTCGGCCAAGGAGCTGAGCAAGGACCTGGCCCCGAAAACCGACCCGGTTCCGCTGCACTCCGGCGCCAAGCAGGCCCTGAACGTGAGCTGAGGTAACCCAACACTTAGGCTCGCGGCCGTGAGCGAGCTTGCGAGCGAACCATCAGGCGCTGCGCCGGCGCCGAGCTTGCGAGGCGGCGAATCACGCCAGCACCGAGCCTGCGAGGTGTTGGCATAATGCGTGTCCTGGTTATCGGGTCGGGTGGGCGCGAGCATGCGCTGGCCCTCGCGCTGTCGCACGACCCGCGGGTGACCGCGCTGGCGTGCGCCCCGGGCAACGCCGGCACCGCGGCGCTCGCCGAGTCCTACGGCGTGGACGTGACCTCGCCGGCGTCCACGGCCGCGCTGGCCGTGGAGTGGGAGGCCGACCTCGTGGTCATCGGCCCCGAGGTGCCGCTGGTGGCCGGCGCGGCGGATGCGGTGCGCACGGTCGGGGTGCCGTGCTTCGGCCCGTCCGCCGAGGCCGCGCGGATCGAGGGCTCCAAGGCGTTCGCCAAGGAGGTCATGGCCGCGGCCGGGGTGCCGACCGCGGCGGCCGAGATCGTGGACAACCCGGCCCGGCTGGACTCGGCGCTGTCCCGGTTCGGCCCCACCTGGGTGGTCAAGGACGACGGCCTGGCCGCCGGCAAGGGTGTGGTGGTCACCAGCGACCTGGCCGCCGCCCGCGCCCACGCCATGACCCTGCTCGACGACGGTCACCCGGTACTGCTCGAGTCCTTTTTGGACGGCCCGGAAGCGTCCTTGTTCTGCCTGGTCGACGGCACCACCGTGGTCCCCCTGCTGCCCGCCCAGGACTTCAAGCGGGTCGGCGACGGCGGCGCCGGCCCCAACACCGGCGGCATGGGCGCCTACGCCCCGCTGCCCTGGGCCGCCCCCGACCTGGCCGACGAGGTCGCCGCCACGATCATCCAGCCCGTCGTCGCGGAGCTCGCCCGCCGCGGCACCCCCTACTCCGGCCTGCTCTACGCCGGCCTCGCGCTGACCTCCACCGGCCCCCAGGTCATCGAGTTCAACTGCCGCTTCGGCGACCCGGAGACCCAGTCCGTCCTCGCCCTCCTCCGCACCCCCCTCGCCGGCCTCCTGCACGCCGTCGCCACCGGCACCCTCGCCGCCCACCCGCGCCTCGACTGGTCCCCCGACTTCGCCGTCACCGTGGTCATCGCCGCCGACGGCTACCCCGGCCGCCCCCGCCCCGGCGACGTCATCACCGGCTCCGACCTCGACGGCGTCCTGCACTCCGGCACCCGCCGCCGCGACGACGGCGCCATCGTGTCCTCCGGCGGCCGCGTCCTCTCTGTGGTCGGAACCGGCCCCACCCTCTCCGCGGCCCGCGACGACGCCTACCGCCGGGTCGCCGCCATCCACCTCGCCGGCTCCCACCACCGCACCGACATCGCCCTGCGCGCCGTCCAGGGCCAGGTCGGCGTCCCCGCCACCCGTTGAGCGGAACCACCCCCCACACCGGCGCGTCGAACCTCAGCCTGGCCTTACCCTCGAACCGGTAGCTTGGCCAACCCGAGATCACAAGTGGGGAGCGTGCACGGGATGGAGCGTTTCGGCGAGATCGGTCAGGCCCTGGCCACAGTCGACACCGTCACCACCAACCTCAAGTCCGGCACCTTCACGGTCACTCAGGACAACGTCCTCGCCGCCGCCAAGATCATCCAAACCCAGGCCGACACCCTTCGGGACCAGCTGCGCGACGCGCAAAAGGAACTCCGCATCCAGCCGCCCGGAACCGATGATGTGAGCACCCGCATCGCCCCGGCGTGGAACGACATCCTGTTGGACAAGCCCGATTCCTACGCCAACAGGATCCAGCAGTACATCGACGGCCTCGGCAATCTGGCCCGGCAGTGCGCCGCCAGCGCGAAGACCTACGGCTACACCGACGAGCAGGTCGCCGCCGCGTTCGGGGGGCAGATTGCGTAGCCGCGGCTGGGCGCTCGCACTGGCCGGGGTGTGTGCCGCGGCCACGGTCGCCGGCTGTACCCAGTCCCAGGCCGGTCAGGCAGCGCCGGCCACGACAACCGAACCGTCGAGCGCGCCCACGACCGGCCAATCGTCCGGCAGCGCGGCACCGACCATTCCGCCCAGGCCAAGGGAACTGAAGCTTGATGACGTGGATCCATGCGCGCTCTTCACCAAGCCGCAACTGGCACAGCTGAAGGTTGATCGCACCCGGCAGCGCACCAGCAATGCCGAGCAATACCGCGGAATGCGGGAATGCGTTCTCATGGTTGAGAAGCAGTCGCCCGTCTATGACTACGGTGCGTTGGCTGTGACCAATGAAGGAATCGCTCCCTGGCTGAGCGGCAATCGAAACGTCGAGGCGAAGCTGACCTCGGTGGCGGGTTTTGCCGCGGCGACCTACTGGTTCCGCGGCGCGCAAGGCACCAATGCAGCCGACTGTGCCGTTTCCGTTGATGTGGCTGAAGGTCAACAGTTGGTGATCGACACAAACAATGACGGCGCTCATTCATTCACCCTTGAGCAAATGTGCCAGCGGGTCGAACAGGCGGCAGGGCTGGCCGTGCAGACGTTGCAGACGTTGAAGTGAGGCGGGGAGTTATGGACAGCGACCACGGGCTGAGCGATCTGCGGTTTGTGGGGTATGACAACGAGGATCTGGCGCAGCAGGTGGATGGGCTGCGGAATGGGGCTGGGGCGGAGAGTTTGCACAATGCGGCGCGGGCGCTGATCACACTGGCCGGGGGGCTGGCGGAGACCGACCGCGTGCTCCGGGAACAGTTGCAGCAGATCGGGGTTTCGTGGCAGGGGGCGGCGGCCGAGGGTGGCACGCAGGCCACGATGGACGCGACCGTGTACGCCGATGAGGCTGTGCAGCCGGTGGGTGAGTCGGCGGCGGGCGTGGCCACGCAGAGTGGCGAGTTCTCGCATACCCGGAACAGCGCGCCGGAGTCGAGCACCCTGCGGGGGCCGTCCCAACTCAACGGGATCGACCGGTTCGCCGGGGCGTTCGGGCACACCACGGACCACGCCAAGGACGTCCAGGCGACCAACGCCGCGCGGGATCAGGCGATCAGCGGGCTGAACGGTTACCAGCAGGGTAGTTCGGACGCGCTGGGGCGGGCGCGGGAGTTGCCGGTGCCGCCGGGGATGGATCTGGCGACCAGGCCCGCGGACGCCGGGCCTTCGGTCACGCCGGTCGGCGGGTTTCCCGGTGGGGGCGGGTTCACACCGGGCGGTGGCTCGAGCGTCCCCGGGTTCCCGGGAGGTGGTCCGACCGGCGGGCCGGAAAGTGGGCTGACCGGGCCACCGCCGCCGGGTGGAACGCCCGGCACCCCGGGCACGCCGGGAAATCCGGGCACGCCTCAGCAGCCGGGCGGCCGGTTCGGGGTCGGGCCGGTGACTCCGCCGCCGTCCGGGCTGCCGGTGACCGGCACGCCGATCTCGGCGCGCGGGGTACCCAGCCTGTTCGTGGCCGACGCCGCCGCGATCGCCGGGGCCGGGGCACAGGGCGCGGCGGTGGGTTCGTCGGCGGAGAAGGATCGCCTGGTCCGCGGGCGGCCGGGCAGTCCGGGCACGCCGGGGGCGACGCCGGAGGAGGGGCGCGGGAAGAACCCGCCGAAGGGCGCCACGCCGCTCGGCGCCGAGCCGGAGCACGAGGGCAAGGCGGCCAGCCATGCCGAGCGCCACGGCGCCAGGCCCGGCAAACCGGCTGGGAGCTCGATTCTCCAGCCCGCCACCGGGGCAGCGCCGAACGAGGAGGACGGCGAGCACGTGCGCCGCTACGGCGTCGAGTCCGGCGACCTGTTCGAGGACAGCCGGCCCATCGCGCCCGACTCGATCGGCAGCGAGGACGAGGAGCTCGACCTGAAGGCGGACAACGACCTGCGGGCGGACTGAGTGTCGGCCAGCGTCGTCCTGTCCCCGCTGGAGTTCGACGTGGTGTGGGAGAGCGAGCGGCTGCCTCCCCGGCACGTGGCGCTGGACGTGCTCAGCCCGGGCAGGACCCACACCGAACGCACCCAGCTGACGAAGCAGGCGTTCGAGACGCTCGAGCAGCGCGGGCTGGCCCGGAACGGCCGTGCGGTCGCGGACCTGGCCGACTGGCTGAACCTGCTCGCCCACCCCCAGTACAGCATCGACAGTTGGGTGTGGACGGACCACGAGATCAAGTCGCTGGCCGTGGCGGCCGGCGGCGACGGGTTGCTGGCCGTGGTGGAGCCGAGCGAGGTGTGGCTGATCCCGGCCAGGGGCACCGCACTCGCCGAGGCCGCCGTGTCGGTCGCCGGCGAGATGCCGGCCGGCCGCGGTTTCTCGGTCAGCGTGGACACCGACGTCCTGCTCCAGGCCGACGCCCGGTCCGGCGGGAACCCCGGCAAGCTGGAGCTCCTGCTCCGCGACCACGGTATGTCCACAATGGACGCTCGCGGGCTGGCCGCGATGGTGTCCGGAATGGGTACCCGCGGCCAGTTCGGGGCCGAGCGCCGGCCGCGCCGGGCGGACCGGGTGGTCGCCTTCCACGACACGCCGGAGGGCCGTTACGCCTACCTGACCAAGCCGAACAACGCGGGCCGAACCTGGAGCACGATCACGCCGGCGGACAACGCGATGCTGGCCGGTTTCGTGTGGGAGTTGCTGGAAGAGGTCTAGTGCGGGAACCTCTTCACCGGTCGCCGCGTCTGACGCGAAGCTGACGCCGGAGGGGAACGTGCCCAGTTACAACATCGAAGCGATCAACGAGTGCATGCGGAAGGCGCAGGAGTTCAAGCCGAAGTTCGGCGAGATCTCCGACACCTTCCCCGAGGTGTGCACGAACTCGGCGCTCTACGGCACGCTGCCCAGCTCCGCGGCCGTGTCACAGGCGGTCGACGCGCTGAACACCGTGCTGCACAACGAGTTCGCCGCGGCGGAGGCGAAGCTGGATCAGGTGGCCCGGGCCCTGGACGCCGTCGTCACCAGCGTGCAGAACACCGAGGACAGCAATGTCCGCTCGATGACGGCGATCTGAGGGACACAACGATGAGTGCGGTTGGGGATCTGGCCGGGTACGCGGGCGGCGAGCTCGTGGCGGCCGAGGCGGACAAGGTGGAGCACGCGAACCCCGGGGAGATCAGCGCCGCGGCGACCCGGCTGTCCACGGCCGCGACGAACGCCGGCACCGACGGCACCGCGGTGTCCAACGCCGTGAAGGGCCTGGACTCCGCCTGGGAGGGCGGGTCGGCCGACCAGTTCGTGGCCTACATGGACCGGTTCGCCAAGGCCGGCACGGACGTCGGCACCTCGATGACCCAGGCCGCGCAGGCGCTGACCACGGTGGCGGACGCGATCACCGACGCCAAGACCTACCTCGAGACCCGCTGCGACCAGGCGCTGACCGAGATCCGCAACTGGATCCGGCGCAACAGCGACGCCGAGCAGGACCGCATCGACGCCTTCACCCGGGAGGTCTGCGGCGAGGCCGCCGACGACATCCGCACCCGGCTGCAGAGCACCGAGGCCACCCTCAGCTCGGCGGCCGGTGTGCTCAAGTCCGCGCAGACCCCGGCGAGCACGTTCTCCTCGATGCCCGACCCGAACACCCAGCCGTTCACTCCGCAACCCGGCAAGCCGATCGAGTGGACGCCCACCCCGCCACCCGAGACCCAGCCGGCGGGCGCGACAACTCAGAACGGCCAGGGCCAACCCGCGGCCGGCAGCGGCTCCGGCGGCGGAGGCGGCTCGTCCCCCGGCGGCGGAGGCGGGGCGACCGGCGGTGGTGGTGGCGGTGGCGGTGGCATGGGCCCGAGCGGCGGCCCGCCCGCCGGCGGTCCCCCGCCCGGCAACGTGCAGGAGTGGATCAAGCAGGCCATCGAGATCCTGCGCCAGAACGGCGTCAACGTCAGCGAGGCCGACGCCCAGCGCATCTGGCAGATCATCCAGCACGAGTCCGGCGGCAACCCGCACGCCATCAACAACTGGGACTGCGTGCCGCTGGAGACCATGATCCTGACGCGGCGCGGCTGGTTGAAGCACGACGAGGTGCAGATCGGCGACCAGACAATTGGGTACAACGCGGGAACGGGCAGGAGCGAGTGGACCGGAATCGTCCGCGTCATACACCACGAGAACGCCCCGCTGATCCGCATCGGGAACTCTCGATGGCATGCCACCACCACGCCGAATCACCGGTGGCTCAACCTACCGAGGATCAGCCACCGGCGCGCGGATCTTGCGGCTCGGTGTCCCGAATGTGGTTGGGAGTCGCGGTCCGACACTCAGGCGGCGATGGGCGTTGCCGTGCATCGCGCCAAGATCCACGGAGTGGTCTCGCCCGGGCAGCGGCACGGATACGCGGCTCAGGCTCGGTTCGTTGAAAGTGGCCGGATTCGCAGCCGTGACCGCCTGCTGCTTGCCGCCCCGGCGAGCACGGACGCGCGGCTCGACATCACCGATCGAGAAGCAGCGATCTTGGGATGGATAGCGGGTGACGGGCATGTCGAGACGCGCCGCTACGGACCCTCGATGAGCATTGCCCAATCCAAACCCGCCATGGTCGAGAAACTTCGCCGCCTGCTGGACGGCGTTCCGCACGCCAGGTATGTCGATGACCGGGGCGGCTGCGGACCGCGACACCAATTCCGGCTCGACCACCGCTACGCCGCCGACCTGCTCAAGCGCGCCGGTCACCCCAAGACCGAAACGGTCAAGCAGGTTCTGTCCATGTCCACCGCGCAACGGAACGCATGGCTCGAGGCGTTCACCGACGCCGAGGGCACGCGCGCCATGCGACCCGGATACACGAGGCCGCAAGTGACGATCTACCAGGCGCCGGGTGAGGTGCTCGACGCCGCGGTTCTGGCGACCTATCTGTCCGGCGCTCGCCCCCGGGTACTGCACATCCAACGTTCAGTGGACCACGGGTGGAGCCCCGAGGCAGCGGTGCGCGGGAACACCGCCGTCGTCACGGGTTCCGTCCTGCGCAGTGAGGATGCGGGCCGGGGCGATGTTTGGTGCGTCACCACCGAACTCGGCACCTGGACGGCTCGTGAGGACGAGAACGTCTTCCTTACCGGCAACTCGAACGCCGCCGCGGGGCATCCGTCCAAGGGCTTGATGCAGTGCATCGACTCCACGTTCAACGCGCACAAGCTGGCCGGGCACGATGACATCTGGAACCCGGTGGACAACATCATCGCCGGGGTCCGGTACTCGCTGAGCCGGTACGGGTCGCTGGGGAACGTGCCGGGCATCAAGGCCACGGAGAGCGGCGGGCACTACGTGGGCTACTGAGTGCCCACTAGCCTGCGGGCATGCGGGTGCTGCGGGTTGCCGAGCGGGCGCTGATTCCGCCGTTCCACGTGATGGATGTGCTGTCCGCGGCCAATGCCCGGCAGCGCGAGCGCGGCGACGTGGTGTCGCTCGCCGTCGGGCAGCCGAGCGCCGGAGCGCCCAAGCCGGTCATCGTGAAGGCCCAGGAGGCGCTGACCGGGACGAACCTCGGCTACACCGAAGGCCTCGGTATTCCGGAGCTGCGCGCGGCCGTCGCCACGCATTACGCGCACCGGTACGGGCTGGACGTCGACCCGCACCAGGTTGTGATCACCACCGGCTCCTCCGGCGGGTTCCTGCTGGCGTTCCTGGCCGCGTTCGACGTCGGTGACCGGGTAGCCGTCACCCGGCCCGGCTACCCGGCCTACCGCAACATCCTGGCCGCCCTCGGGGCCGAGGTGATCGAGCTGCCGTGCGACGAGCGCACCCGGTTCCAGCCGACCGTCGAGATGCTCGAGGAGCTACCGCACCTCGACGGCCTGGTGCTGGCGAGCCCGGCCAACCCGACCGGCACCGTGCTCGAACCAGCCGAGCTGGCCCGGATCGCGCGATGGTGCGCGGACCGCGGTGTGCAGCTGGTCAGCGACGAGATCTACCACGGCATCTCCTACGGCGCGGAGACGAGTTCCGCCTGGCGGTATTCGACCGGGGCCGTCGTGGTGAACTCCTTCTCCAAGTACTTCGCCATGACCGGCTGGCGGCTGGGCTGGCTGCTGGTGCCGCACCGGCTGCACCGCGCGGTGGACTGCCTGACCGGCAACTTCACGCTCTGCCCGCCCGCGCCCGCCCAGTACGCCGCGCTCGCCGCGTTCGAGCCGGAGTCCTACGCCGAGTTGGACGGCCACGTGGCGTGCTACCGCGCCAACCGCGACCGGCTGCTCGGCGGCCTCCGATAGCTGGGCATCGACCGGCTGGCCCCGGCCGACGGCGCGTTCTACGCCTACGCCGACATCTCCCACCTCACCGAGGACTCGATGGGCTTCTGCCGCAAGCTCCTCGACGAGACCGGGCTGGCCATCGTGCCGGGGATCGACTTCGACCCGGTGGACGGCAACCGGTTCGTCCGGTTCTCGTTCGCCGGCAGCATGGCGGACGTGGACGAGGGTCTGCGAAGGTTGGCCGGGTGGTTGGGGAACCGGTGACCTGAGCTGGCCGTTGACAGGCCGTAACCACGTCGGGGAGGTTAAGGGACATGCCAACGTTTCTGAAGATCGTCATCGCGATCGTCGTGATCTGGCTGGCGTTCGGTCTGATCGGCGCGATCTTGAAGGCCGTCGTCGGGCTGCTGATCGCGGCGGCCGTCGTCACGGTGATCGGCGGGATCGCCTACGCCGCGATCAAGGGCCGCAGTTCGCGTCAGATCGGGCGCTAACCGGAGATCGTCTTGATCCGGTGCAGCGCCTCGGTGATGTCCGTGGCGTCTACGTCGCGGTGCGTGATGAACCGGACCTTGCCGGACATCGGCACCGCCAGCACGCCCACGTTGGCCAGCGCGTCCAGCATCAGGCCGACGTCGGGCACCTCGGCCAGCAGGATGTTGGTCTGCGGCCGGTCCACCCGCCAGCCCAGCTCGGTCAGCCCGTCGGCCAGCGCCGCCGCCTTGGCATGGTCGGCGGCCAGCTCGTCGATGTTGTCCAGCGCGACGAGGCCGGCCGCGGCCAGCACGCCGCCCTGACGCACGCCGCCGCCGAGCATCTTGCGCACCCGCCGCGCCTCGGCCACGAACGCGGCCGAGCCCGCCACCAGCGAGCCGACCGGCGCGCCGAGGCCCTTGCTCAGGCAGACCTGCACGGTGTCCACCCCGACGGTGAGTGCGGCCGGCGGCACTCCGAGCGCGACGGCCGCGTGCCAGAGTCGGGCGCCGTCCAGGTGCACCCGCAGCCCGCAATCCCTCGCGGTCGCCACGAGCAGGGCGTGCTCGTCCGGCGGGGTCACCGCGCCGCCGGCCGCGTTGTGCGTGTTCTCCAAGCACAGCAACGTGGTGCGCAGCATGTAGTACGGCCCGGCGCCGCCGGCCTGGGCCCGCACGGTGTCGGCGGACAGCCGCCCCGGCCCGGCATCCCAGTCCAGCGCCTCGGGCATGCCGCCGGCCAGCCACGCGGCGGTGCCCAGCTCGTTGCCCAGCACGTGCGCGCCGCGCGCGGCGAGGAACCGGTCGCCGCGGCGCAGGTGCAGGGTGAGCGCGATGAGGTTGCCCATCGAGCCGCTCGGCACCCATAACGCGGCGTCGACGCCGAGCAGCCCGGCCACCCGCTCCTCCAGGCGGCGCATGGTCGGGTCGTGGTCGAGGACGTCGTCGCCCACCTCCGCCGCGGCCATGGCCTGCCGCATGCGCAGGTCGGGTCGGGTGACGGTGTCGGAACGGAGGTCAATGGGAGTGGCGGTGGTCACAATCCGATCACACCACACTCGTCGGGCCCACGGGGAACGCAGGGGTGGCGTATGTCTCGGCATCGATCCGTGCAACCGTATGGGCTGCCCGGTCCGTCCCCGGTACGCACACGACGAGCGGAGAACATCCGCGTGGAGCAGCGCGACGAGCAGGAGTTCGCGGAGTACTTCGCCGCCCGGCGAGACGCCGTGCGGCGGACCGCGTTCATGCTCTGTGGCGACTGGCACCGCGCGGACGATCTGGCGCAGACCGCGTTCGTCGCGTTGCACCGGCGCTGGCGCAAG